>NZ_JBIUVQ010000035.1:0-30121 GCF_044743035.1 Streptomyces sp. NPDC087787 | reverse complement strand
CACTCGCGGCGGCGCCCCACATGGGCCCCAGCGGGACGACGGCCCGGGGAAAGCGCCGCCCGCCCCGCGGGGGCCGCGGCCCAACACAGAGACGAGCCCGGCCGCTCCCACGGCCTTGCTGGCGACCGTAATCGCCGCCGGGGCGTTCCGGCGAGCTAGACGCGCTGGAAGGCGGTGAGGCGTCACCGACCGACGGGCCGTCAGAAGTCGTACGGCTCCGTCGGCGGTGCACCGCGCACACGACCCCCGCGACGACCAGCCCCAGCAGCGTCAGTGCCGCCCCGGCCAGCGCCGGTGATGTCACACCGAAGTACTGCGGTGCCGACAGTCAGCGTGCCGGGCCAGGCGTCGGGGCGGGGTGACAGGTTCCGGCGCGCCGATGGCGCGTCTCCGTGACGCGGCTGCGGAAGCCGTCGGATCGTTATCGGGTCCTGAAGCGGCGGATGAGGTTGCGGGGCACGTACACGCCCGGGCCGCCGAAGCCGACGATGTCAACGCGCCCGGCGCCAGTGACGTCGGCGAAGAGGCGGGGGGCGGTCGGCCCGCCAGGCGCCGGCGTCATCGTTGTACCCGATCCCGCGGCACACCGGCTGGCTTGCTCGAACCGGCCGCCGCCGCGGTTGTGCGACGCCCGGGCCCCCTCGTCGCCGAAGCCAGGAGGGAGTGCCGGTGTTCGTGCAGATCCCAGCCCGTCCCGGGCCCGCGTACGGCGGTGTGCTCGTCCAGCACGCTGGGGCAGTGCGCCGCCCTCTCCGGCGACGGCTCCACCCGGGCCGGACGCACGGCGTACAGCGCGTCTGCCACGGTGACGTTCAGCGCGGGATCGCCCAGCCCGGCTCCCAGGTCCCGGCAACGTTGTGGCCGGCCGCTGTGGCGGCGAGGTGGGTGCGGAGGGTGGCCAGTGCTGGGTGGGGGTTGTCGCGGTGCCAGAGGAGCGAGTGCGGGTAGACGGGCGTCGGGTCGGTCACCGGGATGCGGCGCAGGCCGTGGCCGGCGGGCCAGACGAGGCGGGAGTCCGCGCCCATGAAGGTGGCCAGGGCCGGGGTGTCGGCGATGGTGTCGAGGAGCGCGTCGGAGCCGAAGTTGGGGCCGGTCGCCTCGATGGTGAGGCCGAACTCGGCGACGAGGTCGGCGTAGTAGGCGGTCCACTCGGTGCCGGGGACGATGCCGGGCATCCAGATCCGGTGCCCGGCGAGCTGAGCGACGGTCACCGAGCGGGCGCCCGCCAGCGCGTGAGCGGGGCCGGTGAGGAGCTGGAGGTCCTCGTCGAGCACCCGGACAGACTTGACGTCCTCCGGAAGGGGATGCCCGGGCGCGGCGACGGCGCGGAAGGAAGCGTCGATCGCGCCGGAGCGGATGGCGGCGACGGCCTTGTCGATGCCGAAGATCATCACCACGTCGAGGTCGATCTCGGGGTGCGCGCGGTGGAAGCCGCGCATCAGCGCTGACTGCGCACTGCGCGAAGCGATCACGTCGACGCGCAGCGGTCGGCGCCCGGCGTGCACGGAGTCGACCGCGCGCTCGGCCACGCGCAGCAGCTCGCGCGCGTGCGGCAGGAATGCCTGCCCGTCGATGGTGAGCTCGGCGCCGCGCGCGGTGCGGGTGAACAGCCGCACACCGAGGTCGCGCTCCAGCACGGCGATGCGCTTGGAGACGGCCTGCTGGGTGACGGCCAGCTCGGCGGCGGCTACCTGGAACTGGCCCGAGTCGGCGGCGGCGACAAAGGTCCGGACAGCGGTGAGATCCACGCCGACACCGTACAGGCACAACTGATGGTTGTGGAGAGATCTCTCGTGGTCGTTTGAGCAGTGACGATGGTGTTCGCTTGATGACTCTTGTAGCGGATTGGTTGTGCAGGGCGATCACCAGCGCGGGGACGGTGGCTGTGGCCGCGCGATCGGCTCCCGCAGGTCCGCAGTCACAAGATCGTGGGACGCCCGCAGAAGAGGGGGCGTGGTGCACCCATGTTCGCGCGGTCTTCTTGCCTGATCACCGAGGGCGAAGACTCGGCTCGTCGACAACCGTCGGCAAGTCTGATCATCCTGGGGATGGTTCCATGAGCACATCTCTCATCGCCGCCGACCGCAAGCCTGCACTGATCACCGGAGCATCCAGCGGTACCGGTGAGGCCACTGTCCGTCATCCGGCGACTACCGATCGCCCCATGGTCCTCGGTGCCCGTCGCACGGACCGGCTCGCCATGTTGGCTGAGCGCGATGGGATCGCTGACGCCCAGGGTGCCGCGCGTGCTGCCACCGAGCCGATCGGGCTGTCGGCGTCGGCGATCGCCGAGGCCCCACCGCGCAGATCTGACCTTCCTGCTCGCCGGGCCCGCAACGCGCTTCCCTTCTCACTTTCCTTCGCGCCCGGCCGGACGCGAAGGCCTGAACATGGAGTTCACATGTCACACAGCCCCGGCGCCCTTGGGGCGTTCACGCTCACCATCGGCGGCCGTTCGGTGGCCGGTGAATCGGCCTTCGACGTCATCAACCCGGCGACCGGCCGGGTGGTGGCGGCCGCTCCCGACTGCACGCGTGAGCAGTTGGACGAGGCGGTCGCGGCGGCGCGGGCCGCGTTCCCGGCCTGGGCCGCCCTGGCGGTGGCGGAGCGTCGGCGGTACCTGCTGTCGATGGCGGACGCAGTGGATGCACACACGCATGAGCTGGCGGGCCTGGTCGTGCTGGAGCAGGGCAAACCCATGCCGGTCGCCGTCGCGGAGGTCGCCGGGCTGGCGCTGTGGCTGCGGCAGACTGCTGGGCTGGAACTGTCGGAGACGGTGAATCAGGACGACGCGGAGCGGCTGTCGGTGACCCGGCGCCTGCCGCTGGGGGTGGTGGCGGCGATCACGCCGTGGAACTACCCGGTCGGGCAGGTGTCGTTCAAGCTCGGTCCGACGTTGCTGCCGGGCAACACGGTGGTGCTCAAGCCGTCGGCGTTCACACCGCTGGCGAACCTGCGGCTGGGCGAGGTGTGGCGGGACCTGCTGCCGGCCGGCGTGGTGAACGTGGTGGCCGGCAGCGGGGGCCTGGGCTCGTGGGTGACCGAGCACCCGGGCTTCGACAAGATCAGCTTCACCGGGTCGACGCAGACGGGCCGCAAGGTGATGGCGAGCGCGGCCCAGCGCCTGGCCCGGGTCACCCTCGAACTCGGGGGCAACGACGCGGCGATCGTACTGCCGGACGTGGATGTGAAGGAGGTGGCGCCCCAGCTGTTCTGGGCGGCGTTCGCCAACAGCGGGCAGATCTGCCTGGCGACCAAGCGGCTGTACGTGCACGAGGACGTGTACGACGACCTGGCGCGCGAGCTGGTGCGGTTGGCCGAACGGGCGCGGGTCGGCGACCCGTCCGAGGGCGAGGTCGATCTCGGGCCGGTGTCCAACCAGCGGCAGTACGAGACAGTGGTCTCGCTGCTGCGCGACTGCCGAGACCACGGTTACCGGTTCCTGGCGGGCGGGCTGCCCCAAGACGGGCACGGGGGCTGGTTCGTGGCACCGACCCTGGTGGACAACCCGCCCGAGTCTTCGCGGATCGTGCGCGAGGAGCAGTTCGGGCCGGTGCTGCCGCTGCTGAAGTACCGGGACGTGGACGATGCGGTGCGGCGGGCGAACGCCGGCGAGTACGCGCTGGGCGCGTCGGTGTGGGCCGGTGATCCGGAGGCCGGGCAGGAGGTGGCCGCAGGGCTGGAGGCGGGCACGGTCTGGGTGAACGAGGTGATGCAGCTGGATCCGCTGGTCCCGTTCGGTGGCAGGAAGCAGTCGGGAATCGGGGTGGAGAGCGGGCTGGCCGGCCTGCTGAAGTTCACCGAACCGCAGACTCTGAGCGTGCGACGGTCGCGGCGTTGACGACTGCGGCGTCGCGGATGTGAGCAGGTGCTGCGGGGCAGGTTCAGGTGTGCCCCGCTCAACCGTGTGTTCCGCATCGTCCCGTCGGCGACGCCCCGTCAGTGCGGTCTGTCGGGTGCGGCCATGGAGGCCAGGTAGGTGAGGGCTTCCTCACTGCGGCTGGAAGGTTGTACGGAGCCGACGAGGAGTTCCTGGCCGCGGGCGTCACGCACATCGAAGCTCTGGTAGGTGAGTTCGATACGGCCCGCCTGAGGGTGGACGAAGACTTTGTGGGCGCGGGTCAGTGCCCTGACGTTCTGGTCGGCCCACAGGGAGCGGAACTCGGCCGACCCGTCGTGCAGTTCGGTGATCAGGTCGTCGATCTCGGGGGCGTCGGTGAACCGGGCGGCGTTCAGGCGCAGGGCGTGGACGGTGGCTCTGGCAACGACGGGACGCTCGGGGAAGACCTCGTCGGCGCGCGGGTGGGTGAACAGGATTCGCGGCATGCTGCTCTCGCCGTCGAAGGGGGCCAGCAGGGCCCGGGCCAGGGTGTTGGCGGCCAGAACGTCCAAGGCCGGCCCCAGAACGTAGGCGGCGGCCGAGGGGAAGGCGTCGAGGAGGCGCAGCAGGTCGGGGTGAACCTGGTCGCGCAGGGTGTCGGCCCTGAGGCGCGGGTTGATGCCGGCCAGCCGGAACAGGTGGTCGCGGGCGTCCGGAGCAAGCCGCAGGGCGTGAGCGAGTGCCGCGACGACCCGGGGTGAGGGGTTGGTCTCGCGACCCTGTTCAAGACGGATGTAGTAGTCGGCGCTGACACCGGCCAGGACGGCGACCTCCTCGCGGCGCAGGCCCTTGACGCGGCGACTGCCGACGCCGGCGGGCAGGGCGACGTCGGCGGGCTCCAGCCGGGAACGGCCGGCGCGCAGGAAATCCCCGAAGGTGCTGGGAGGAGTGCGCCACCCCGGAGTGACGGTACCGCGCGGACGTGGTGCCCGGGCGGGTACTGCGGGTGCGCTGTATTGCACGGGACGCATGTTTCCTTCTCTGGGAGCGAATCGTGTACGGGCACGGGCCCGCGGCTTCGGGGCGCGACAAAGGTGGCATGGCAAGGGTGCCACCCAGGCACGGGGTGGGCCGGACCGGCTGTGGGTGGGTGCCGGACACCCAGGCCGGTGCGGCCTTCTGCGGTGACGACGCCGCCGGCATGGACACAGGAACGCGGGTGGCCAACCGCCACCGAAGACAAGCGAAGGACAGCTTGATGGCACACGCTCTGGAGATCACCACCCTGTCCCCCGCGCCCGGGTGCACGGCGCGGGCCTTCGTGGCTGCGAACAAGGACATCGACGCCTACCTGGCCGCCAGGCCCGGCTTCCGGTGGCGGAGAATCGCGGTCTGCGAGGACGGCTCGCTGATCGACATCGTGGCGTGGGACACGCAGGAGCAGGCGCGCTCCGCCGCGGCGGGCATCATGACCGAGATGAGCGCGTCCCCGGTGCACGCCACCATCGACCACGGCACCGTCGACTGGCGTGTGGTGGACGTCGCGCACGTGATCCGACGAGCTGACCACCGCATGCCCTTCGCCGATGACCTGATCAACCGCACCACGGCCCAGGCGTGAGCAACGTCCGGCGCGAGCATTCCCTGCGGGCCATCACGACGGGCCGCTACCACCCGGCCGAGCCGGGGGCGGCCGGCTGCGGCGACTCGCGTGGGATCATCTGTCCATGAGCAGCGACCTGGAAGTGAGTGCTCTGGCGATCAATGTCACGATCCCGCAGGCGCTCCGCTGGACGGACACTCGGCGCGGCGAAGTGTTCACGCTGACCACACTCAACGTCCGGCTTCTCCCAAACGGTCACCTCGCCGCAAAGGCCTATGGCCGACCAGTCGCCGGGGGGCGGGGCGCATACGTCTCGTTTCCTGTCCCCGACAAGCCCGAACTGGCGGCCCTGATCGCTGACGCTGCCAGTCGTGCCGGCTCATTGTGGGCCGCCCATCGCGGTCTCGGCTGAGCTTGGTTCGGCTCGAAGACAGACGGTGGGAGTCTCGGCCTTCGCCCTCGGGGCGCGGCCCGGGAGCGTAGCTCTTCTTGCGTGCCGCGAGGGCAACTGACGGCCGCGGAGTGGGAGTTCGTACTCCAGTGAGTCGATCGCGCGGACATGCTCCCGGCGGCCGACCCACACCACGTCGGAGCGCGTACAGAAAACTCCTGTGCGTCGGCTCGCGCACCTCTGCGATTATCCCGGAATGGCGCACCGTCTCGAATCGCTGGTCATCCGGCACACCCACCGCGTTTCCCCCCAGGGCTCCGCCGGGGAAGGAGCCGCCGCCGCACGGCAGTTCGACGCGGCGCTGACATCGGTGGGCTTCAAGCTCTCGGCGGAGCTGCTGGAGCGGCTGTCGGGACTGTCCGAGGCCGCGGTCGTGCATACCGCCAAGCGGACGCTGCGCACCGTGAGCGAGATGGTCGGCGACCACGTCCGGCACAACTCGTATTTCATCGACTTTCCGGCGAACGTGCCGGACACCGAAGAGTTCTGGATGCGGTGTGTGACGAAGGCGCTCGGCGACGACAAGTCGCGTGAGAACGTGCTGACGCAGCTGGCGTACGGGGTGCTGGACCTGCTCAGCCTCCCCACGTACGGCCGCTACCAGCACACCTACGAGGAGATGCTCGCGGCGCAGGACGAGCTGATCGCCTCGGCGGGCGACCGGGTGACCGTCCTGCATCTCGGGCGGGACCTGGATGAGGAACTCACGGACCTGTACCTGTCCTTGGCGGGCGGCACGACGCCGCTGGGCGATGACCACCTGCGTGACCTCAAGGTGCTCGCCGAGCGGTGTGCGCTCGGCCCCCAGCCGGAGTCGATCCCGGTCCGGGAGAACCGGGCGGTCGTCAACGAGGCCCGTCTCGCTGTCGGCGCGGACCTCCTGCTGGACACGGTCATTGATGTGCTGCGGCTGGCCTGCGCGCTGTCGGGCGGCGACGTGACGCTGCAGGAGCCGACCCGGTTCCGGGGTTTCTCTCGGCCGGTCCGCCGTGCGCTGCTCGCGGGCCTCGATGCCGTGGTCTCGGCGAACCCCGCGAAGCTGGCCGATGTGCACGCGCACCGCGAGCCTTTCAAGCGGCTCGGTGAGCGTCTCCACCCGCACGAGTACCCGCGCTGGCCGCACGCCGCCGATGTGTTCGCCGTGGCGCGGGGCGACAAGGAGGCGCGGTCCTTCGACAGCCGTGTCGGCAAGCTGCTCGACGAGTCCGACGTGCTCGGCGCGGTGCAGCTGCTGAAGTCCGCTCCCGGCAAGCTGTTCCGTGCCCTGGACCTCCTGCTGCGTATCGCCGCCGACCAGGAGGAGCGGGACGCGGTGGTGGCCGCCGCGGTGCGGGTCGCTCCCGAGGTCTCCGGCCGGGTCGCGCTTTCGGTCCGCGAGCACCTCCAGAACCGGGAGCGGGAGACCGACGCACCCCGGGTCTTCGTCAACCGCCGGGGCCGCGGCTGGGTCATCCCCGACGTAAGGCCGCCGGTCCCCGCCGCTGACCGCGATCGTCTGATCGCCGCCCTCGACGCCGAGATGCGCCGCAGGCTCCCGGCACCGGGCCGGCTGCTGCTCGACCCCGACGTCCTCGACGTGGCGCTCCCGCTCAGCGGCAGGGCGACCGCGACCGGGCTCGGCGTACTGCCGCGCGGCTCGGTCTCGGCGGTCGACGGCGAACAACTGCGCTTCTTCGTGTACTGGAAGGAGACCGAGCACCGGACCGACTACGACCTCTCAGCGCTGCTTCTCCACGCCGACTACAGCGCCGACCACTGGCTCTCCTACACATCCCTGACAGGTGTCGGGGGCGAGCACTCGGGCGATGTCACCGAGGCGCCCGACGGGGCCTCGGAATTCATCAACCTGTCCCTGGACCGGGTACGCAGCGCGTACATCGTTCCGCAGGTCAACATCTACGCCGGCGAAAGCTTCGAGGAGGTCGAGGAGTCGTTCTTCGGTTTCATGCTGCGCGATGGTGAGCAGAAGGGCCGTCCGTTCGAGCCGCGCACGGTGCGTATGAAGTCGGAGCTTCGCGGCGCGGGTCGGGTGGCGCTGCCGCTGGTGTTCCGGCGCGAGGACGACGGCCGGTGGCGCGCGAAGTGGCTGCACCTGTATCTGAAGGGCATCTCGTCGGCCAACCGGGTCGAGGAGAATCAGTTGTCGGTGTCCAAGGTGGTGCGCGCCATCGTGGAGCGCGAGCATCTGACAGTGCGCTACCTGATCGACCTGATGGCCGACGACACCACGACCGTCGGTGTGTGGGACGGCGAGCCGGTCCCGGACGAGCCCGTGATGTACATCGGTCTCGAACGACCCGAAGGGCTGCACCCGGACTCCCAGGTCATCACCCTCGAAAATCTGCGCGACTTGATCCCGGGCTGAGTGCTAGCGTTGTCCATGGCGAGGCCATGAAGGGGCTTCCTTCTCCATTCACTTTCCCTGAAAACAAGTTCTTTCGCTTTCCTCGCCCTCGACGTCGCTCCGGGCGGCACCCGCGCTCACCGCGCGAGTGCCGCCCGAGCCGTTTGCAGGGCCGGTTCCGCTGGTCGACGAGACGGCGAGGGGCGTTCCGCGCCGGTCGCTCGCGCACCCGGGCCAACGACGCCATCGACGGCGGAAGCGGGCACCGGCAGCCTGTTCCGTACCCTGGCGGGTATGCGCGTGCGCCCCACGATGACTTGGACTCCCGCCGAGGGCCTACCGCCCGGCACCACGGATCCGGAGCCGGTCGTCGATGCCCTGAGCACCGGCGGGGTGCTGATACTCAGCGGGGCGGGCCTCTCCACGGAGTCGGGCATCCCCGACTACCGGGGCGAGGGCGGCAGCCTGAGCCGGCACACCCCGATGACCTACCAGGACTTCACCGCCGACGCCCAGGCCCGGCGCCGTTACTGGGCGCGCAGCCACCTCGGCTGGCGCACCTTCGGCCGCGCCCGTCCCAACGCCGGGCACCGGGCCGTGGCCGCGTTCGGCCGGCACGGCCTGCTCTCGGGCGTGATCACCCAGAACGTCGACGGCCTGCACCAGGCCGCCGGCAGCGGGGACGTCGTGGAACTCCATGGAAGCCTGGACCGGGTTGTCTGCCTTTCCTGCGGCGCCTTCAGCCCGCGCCGCGAACTCGCCCGGCGGCTGGAGGAGGCCAACGTGGGCTTCGAGCCGGTGGCCGCCGGCATCAACCCGGACGGTGACGCCGACCTCACGGACGCGCAGGTCGGGGATTTCCGCGTGGTGCCCTGCACGATCTGCGGCGGCATCCTCAAACCGGACGTGGTGTTCTTCGGCGAAGCGGTTCCGCCGCGGCGGGTCGAGCACTGCCGCGAGCTGGTCCGTGAGGCGGCCTCGCTGCTGGTCCTGGGCTCCTCACTGACGGTTATGTCCGGGCTCAGGTTCGTCCGCCAGGCGGCCCAGGCCGGGAAGCCGGTACTGATCGTCAACCGGGATCCGACCCGGGGCGACCGGCACGCCCTCACCCGCATCACGCTCCCCCTGGGAGCGGCCCTCACCACCGTCGCCGACCGACTGGACATCCCCGTCGACGACCTGTGACAGGACCAGGCATTCGTCCGCACGGGGAAGCCCCGTCTTTGCGCCGTGCCGGTGGTCAGACGTGCATCGGCTCCTTGTCGATGAGCTCGGCCAGCCGGCAGGTGAGTTCCTGGGTGAGCGCGGACGGGCCGGAGTCCGCCCGCCATACGAGCCCGAGTTCGACGCCTGGCCCAGTGTCACGCACGGGCACCACGGTCAGGCCGGGCTGGGCGAAGATCTGGGCGGCCACGCCGGTCGTCCCGCGCCTGACCGCTTTCGCCCAGGAGCGTCCCGCGCAGTGGAAGAACCGCTGACCCACGCGCCTCGCCAAGCCGACATGGCAGCCCTGTAGGGCGGGTGCCCTCACGAGTCGGCGTCCGTGGGCTTGGCCAAGACGGCCGCTTTCCGATCCGGGCGGACCGGCAAGCGGCCTGAAGGCGGCGGCACCACTACCTGTAGGTAGGCTCCGGCCATGACTGGTGACTGGCGGATGGACCGGATCGGGGCCGCTCTGCGGGGTGAGAATCCGACTGTGCTGCGGCGGCTCGAGTCCGGCTTCGCCGTGATCGGTGACGTTCAGTTCCTGCCCGGGTACTCAGTTCTCCTCGCCGACGAGCCGGGTGTTCAACGGCTGTCTGACCTGCCGAGGTCCAAGCGGCTGCGGTTTCTGTCCGACATGGACCGACTCGGGGAAGCGGTTGAGCGGGCCTGCCGGCGGCTGGACCCCCATTTCCGCCGGGTCAACCTGGAGATCCTTGGCAACACGGACCCGTTCTTGCACGCCCATGTCTGGCCGCGGTTCGACTGGGAGTCGGCCGAGCTGGTGGGCAAGCCGGTGTGGCTGTATCCGCGTGAGCGGTGGAGTGACGAGCAGTTCAGGCTGGGCCCGCGGCACGATGTGCTGCGGGACGCGATCGGCCGCGAGCTGGACTGGTTGTGTTCGATGGCCTGAGGGCGTGGGGCCGCCGACCTGACGGTCGGCCGTTTCTCCCCCGACGACCTTCTTCAGCAAGCCGTCCTGGAAGTTGTCGATCTGCGGGCAGGGATTACGCAGGCCGGTGACCTCCACGATCGCGTCGTCGCCGATGCGCAGCAGTGTTCCGACGGGCAGGCCGAGCAAGTCGATGCCTCTCGTGGTGATGTTCTCCCCGAGTTCGCCGGGCGCCACGTTGAATCCCTCTCCGCCGACTTCGGGGAAGAGCTCCTCGTGAATGAGGTGGACCTGGCGAATACTCGCTTGTTGCTGCTGACCGCCGTTACCGTCCCGCTCATCCCACGGACCCTGTTCGGTAGCCATGATTCACCACGAGCCCAGCCCGCGGCCCTCAGCGTCTTCGCCGCTGACCTGAAACCGGCCGGAGCCTGCGCCCGAGGTCAGCGAGGGGTGAGGAGGCAGAACTCGTTGCCTTCCGGGTCGGCAAGAATCGTCCAGGAGATTGAGGACTGGTCGATACCAGGGTCGGTGGCGCCCAAGGCGCGCAGTCGGGCTTCCTCTGCTTCCAGGTCGTCACCGGGGTAGGGGCGGACGTCGAGGTGGATGCGGTTCCACACGCTCTTGGTGTCGGGGGTGCGGAGGAACTCCAGGTAGGGGCCGACGCCTTCGGCGGATCGCATGGCCGCGTGGTCGTCGGTGACCTCGTGCAGCGTCCAGTCCATCGCCTGGCCCCAGAACCGGGCCATCCCTCGGGGGTCGGTGCAGTCGACCACCACCGCGGCGATCGGCCCTGTGTCCTGGTAGATCGGGCGGGGCTCCAGGACGCAGAACTCGTTGCCCTCGGGGTCGGCCATGACCGTCCAGGGGACGTCGCCCTGACCCACGTCGGCGAGCGTCGCGCCGAGATCCTTCAAGCGCGCGACCAACTTGGCCTGATGGGCGGTCGAGGTGGTGGCCAGATCAGGTGCACCCGGTTCTTCACCGTTTTGACTTCCGGGCGGGCGACGATGCCGATACAGACGGCCACGGGGTCGTGGATACGCGAGCGAGCCCCGGCGGACCACACCGTGGCTCGCCGGCTGTTCGGGGCGCGCCCGTCACAGGTCGAACTCCAGGTGCTCGATGTCCGTGAAGCGGACCTCCTCGAGTTGGCCGGCGCGGCGGCCGTTGTCCTGGAAGTACACCTCCTTGAGCGCTTCGGCGGCGATCTCCCCGAGCTGCTGGTCGGTGGCGCCGGCCTCCTGGGCGTCGAAGAGCCGGGCGGCGTAGCGGGGCGGCAGGGCGACGGTCAGGTGCCGGATGCGGTCCTGGTCCGTCGACCCGATCGGCGCGGTGTAGCCGAGGCGGGCGCGGGTGTCGATGACGATGCCGCCCGTGGTCGCCGCCTTCTGCCGGGCCTTGGCCCGGATCTGCGGCTGCCACCGCCTCTTCACCTCATGCTCCAGTCGGGCGGCGAGGTCGGCGCGGGGCTTCTTGATCTGGTCCTTCACGTACCGCTCGACGGTGCGCTGGGAGATCCGCAGCATCTGGGCGACAGCCTTGGTGCTCTTGAGCTGCTTGACCAGGTACCGCATCCGCGCGGGCGCGCTCTTGGGTGCCGGGCGGGTGAAGGCTTTCTGCACCGCTGTGTCCAGGCCGTCCCCGAACAGGGTCATCGCCTACTCCTACTCTCCGTTGTCGACGTCGGTGACGGTGCCGTCCTTGATGTACCGGGCGAGGTTGAGTTCCGGGGCGTTGAACCGCTCGCGGACCTCTTCGCCCCACAGGACGGTCTGGGTGCCCTCGTGCTTGACCAGGCCGGGGTTGATGCCGAGCTTGAAGCCGCCGGGCAGCGGCTTGCCGTCCCGGTAGGGCAGGAAGTCCAGCGGGCCGGTGCCGTCGACCGCGTACACGACGCAGTCGGACAGGACCGCGACCGGGTACTGCCCGGTGAACGCCGCGTGCTTGACGATCTTCCGATGGAAGTTGATCCGCGTGCGGGAGATGACCGCCGCGCGGATGTCCGGCCGCCAGGTGGGCCGGGACAGCGCCCGCCACGGCTCACCGGGCCGCCAGCCCTCACCGCGGGGCCGCTCGCGCAGCTTGCCCAGGCCGCCCTTGACCGTCGCCTTGACCGCGTCCACGACGATCGCCAGTTGCGGATCGCGGCCGCGCCAGCCGTCCATCGCCGCCAGGAAGTCGGCCGGGGCCATGTCCGCGTGCACACCGAGGTCGGCCATCGTGGCGAGGAAGGCGTCACGCAGCCGGTTGTACCAGGCATCCAGGTAGCGGCCGTTGTCGTAGCGCACCCACGCCTCGATCGGCGTGACGTCGTAGCCGAGCTCCACCGCGTACGCCACTGTAGGAGTCGCGTACCAGGCCGGTCCTTCGGGCCGCTCGCCCCTCGGCGTGAACGGGCTCGGCAGCAGGCTCGCGTCCAGGTCCACCCACGTGTCCTTGCCGACCTTCACCCGGGACAGGTCGACATGGGACAGGTCGACCAGCCAGCTTCCCGGGAGTTTCGGATCGAACGCCGGCGCCTTGACGCGCGTCGGCTCGCCCAGGCCGACGGCCAGGCCGTTGGCTCCGGCCGCGAAGGCCATGTTGACGTCGATGCCGACCAGATTGCGGTGCATGCATTCGGCGTCGGTGAGCGGGCGCGCCCAGTCGAAGGCCTCCTCGAACAGCTTCTCGCCGGGGCCGCGGACGTGGAAGCGCGGCAGGCTTTTCAGCAGCGGGTGCCCGTCGGGAGCCTCGCACGGCGCCGGGTCGACCGGCTGCTCGCCCAGCGAGCCCGGCGTCTTGGTCTCCGACTTCCGGAAGCCGCCGGTGCCCTCGTCACGGACTGCGTGAGTCGGCGGGTGCAGCGCGGTCATCAGCTCCAGGCCGGTCACGGCTGTGGAACCGCGCGGCGTCATCACCCGGGACGCGTACACACCCAGGACCCGGGCCAGGTCCGCCGGCCCCAGCTGCGCGGCCCCGCCCCAGTGACGGGAGTCGAGCGCATGCCACGACGGGATGCACAGCTGCACGCAGGCCCGCTCCGCTCCCTGCGCCGGGCGGTAGATCCTCGCCCACGGCCCGAACCCGCGCTTCGTCAGCTTCCAGTCCGCGCGGACCAGCTGCTTGACGACCTTGTGTCCCTCCGGGATCCGCCCGGCAAGACGCTCTTCATCGGTGAGGGTGACCGGCAGGCCGTAGCGCTTCAGCGCCGCCTCGGTGAGCACGATCAGCGGGTCGGCGTCCTTGCCCGGCCCGGACAGCTTCGGCTGACCGAGCCGCGCCTCCTTGAGTGTCCACTCCACCAGGGCCGGGATGCTCTTGGCGGGCACGTCCAGGACCAGGCCGCCGACGCAGTACGCCAGCACCTGGCCGTCTTCGACGTCGACGACGGCGAGCGGCCCGTTCTCGAACCTCGGATCGGTGCCGCCCTCCGGGGTGCCTGCGGGGGCGGCCTTCTTCGCGGCCGGACGGCGCGACGTCGACGAGGGACCGACGGTGGGCGCCGGACGCGGCGTGGCCTGCGGACCGGCGGGGCCAGGGGCGGGTGCGGGGGCAGGGGTCTGAGTCTTCTCGGAGCCGGTCATGCCCGCGGCCTCGGAGGCCGGGGCTGCGGACAGAGGTCGCGCTTCCGGCGCCGGGGCGGCCACCTCCTCAGCCGCAGGGGCCGTCGGGTAGAGCTCGGCGAGCTGCTTCAACAGCCGTGCGTACGCCTCGCGTTCCGGGCCCCGCGGCTCGGTCCGAGTCTTGCTGGACTCCCAGCCGGACACCGTGGCCCGGCGCACCTTCAGCGCGGCGGACACTTCGTCCAGCGTCAGGCCGTGTGCCTGGCGCAGCCGCTTGCGCTCCTCAGGCGGCGGCAGCGGGGAACGGGACGCGACCAAGGCGTCGACCGCGTCGAACAACTCGGACATGAAACACCTCCTGACCGACATCGTACCCTAAGAACCGTACACATTGCGTACTTTTACCGTACGGAATGCGTACGGAGGTAAGTCGCGTAGCTGACCCTGCCCCGGGTCACCAGGTCTGCGGTGTTCGTCCTGCGGCGCCCGCACTGAAGTGATCCCCCACGCACCTGCGCGCTTCGTTCCTGCGCTGGCTGCAGGCAGCCGTGGGCGGTACGCTTTTGAGGAAAGTCAACGCGATTGCCTGCGCGCTTTTCGTGAGCCATTGATGTGCAAATATCTCTCGGTGAATGCCGACACGCTCAAAAATTCCGAACAGCACGCAGGTCTATTGTGGTCAGATTTCAGACCAGACGTGCCAATCCCGGACGTGCGGCGTTAGCAACTTGACGTTCGACCAGCAATGGGACTCACATGGGCTGGCTCACCTTCGGATACTTCGTATCGTATATTCCCTACGCCATGCTGGTGAAGGCACTGGCCAGTGGCGTGACTCCGCTGTCGCCCCAGCCGATCAGCGGCTACGAGATGCTGCCCGCGTCCGTCCTCGGGCAGATCGCCGCGATGATGGTCTTCCTGGGCGTGTCGGGTCGGTGGCGGCACATGCGCCGGAGCGGGATCGGCGGGCGCCGGATCCCGGCGGCGGGGCGGGAGACGCTGACTGCCGGCTTCTTCACCTCGCTCATCATCGGCGCCACCACGATGAATTACACCTTTGTCGGCGTCTCGATCCTCTTCATGCTGTTGATGATGCGGGGCGGAGTTCTCATTCTCTCCCCCTTGATCGACAGAGCGGGCAATCGTCCGGTCATGAAACATTCCTGGCTGGCGCTGTTCCTCAGTGGGGTAGCGGTTTCGGTTGCTCTCGGCGATGTGAACAGTTACCACCTCACACCGGCCGCTGTGCTGAGTGTCCTCGTTTACCTCGTCGGCTACCTGGGTCGGTTCAAAATCATGGGTCGCGTCGCCAAGAACGGGATTGTCGCGACGGACCGGCGATTCTTCGTGGAGGAGCATGTCGCGGCACCGGTCTGGCTGGCCGTGCTGCTGGGCGCGGGAGCGCTGGCCGGGCAACCGCAACTGGGCGCGGGTTTCACCACGTTCCTGGGCACGCCTGCGGCGTTGGGGGCAGCGGGGATCGGAGTGGCCTACGAGGTGCTGTTCGTCTTCGCTTCGATGATCTACCTCGACCGGCGCGAATACACCTGGGGTGTGCCGGCCTGGGCGTTCGCCAGCCTGATGTCCGGCCTGGTCGCCTCCTTCGCGCTCGCATGGCTGGCCGGGCTCCCGCCTCCCGGGAACAGCCAGCTGATCGCGCTCGTGTTCGGGGTCGGAGCCGCCGCGGCCCTGTCCTGCCCGTCGGCCGTCCTCTGGTGGCGCACCCGCGGCACCGGCGCGGCATGCCGGGTGCTGTTCGTCTGCGGTGGGAACACGTGCCGCTCGCCCATGGCGGAGGTCATCGCATGGGCCGAAGCCGCGGAGGCGGGCGTCGCACACGCCTTCCGGTTCTCCAGCGCGGGACTGGCGACGCCGATGCCCGCGCGGGCGATGGCTCCCGGCGCCCGGTCCGCGCTTGCCGAACTCGGCCTGCGACGGGTGCCGGGCCGGGGAAATCCCCGCCGTCACCGTGCTCGCTCGCTCACCCTGGAACTGTGCCGGGTCAGCTCCGTCATCTACTGCATGACCCGGGCCCATCGGGACGGGGTGATCGCCATGGCGCCCGAAGCCGAGGCCCGTACCCTCCGGCTGGATGCGAACCATGACATCCCCGATCCGGAGGGGCAGTCTCCGGAGGCGTACCGTCGGTGTGCCGAGCACATCCAGCGCTCCGTGCGCGGCCGCCTGTGCGAGCTGGCCGAGTCCTCCGGCGCCTGCGGCACCACTCCGGGACGGGGGTGAGGCAGGAATGCCAGTGACGCTAGCGACGAACGGATACGGGGCCGCCCCCGGGCGGCGGGCCCGGCTGGTGGCGGTGGCCGCCGAACCGGAGGACCTGACTCCCCGTTCGCTGCGCGGCCTCGAAGGAGTCGCCGACGAACTGGAAGTCCGGGCCGATCTGATCGGCGACCCCGATCCGTCCCGGCTGCGTCGGCACTTCGGAGGACAGCTGACCTACTGCCTGCGCTCCGCGCGACAGGGTGGCCGCTCGGTTGCCGGTCCGGTGGAACGGCGCACCCGGCTGCTGCGTGCGGCGGACCACTATGAACTGGTCGACCTCGAAGCGATGGACGACGTGCAGCCGGAACTGCTGGCGGCCGTCCCCGCCCGGCGGCGGCGTGTCTCCTGGCACGCGTCCGGGCATGGGGGGAGGGCCGAGGGGCGCTGTCGAGCGGGGCTGGGGGAGGCATCAGGACGGCTCAGGGAGCGGTTCGCCGCGATGTCCGCCGTGCCGGCGGCCCTGTACCTCCTCGCGCCGCCTGCGGGCGGAGGACAGTACGGGTCTGCCGCGCCGCTGCTGCTCACCGGGCTCGGGCGTACCGACGTGACGGCGTTCGCGTCCGGTCCGGTCGGCATGTGGACCCGGGTGCTGGCGCCGTGGCTGGGGGCACCCGTCGTCTTCGGACGGGTCGGTGCAGCGCAGGGGGAGGACGGTATGCCGAGTGTGGGCCGGCTCCTGGCCGACTACGGCCTTCCCGCGTTGCCGCCGCTCAGCGGCCTTTTCGGCATTGCCGGGCGTGCGCCGGGAGAGTCGTTGTCACCCCGGCTGCACAACGCGGCGTTGCGGGAACTGCGGCTGCCCGCGCTGTACCTGCCCTTCCAGGTGGACAGGTTTTCCCGGTTCTGGCAGTGGGGTTTCGACTTCGGGTCGCTGGCCGGGATCCCCCTGCACGGGCTGACCGTGACCGCCCCGCACAAGGAGAGCGCCCTCCACGTGGCTGACGTCGCCGACCCGGAGGCGCTGGGATGCGGTTCGGCCAATCTGCTGTGGCTCGACCAGGGGCGCTGGCGGGCGGCCACCACCGACGCCGTCGGTGCCCTGCGCCCCCTTGCCCTGGGTGGAATCGACCCGAGCGGCCGTACGGCCGCCGTCATCGGTTGCGGCGGCGCCGGACGGGCCGTCGCCTGGGCCCTGCGCGAGGCCGGAGCCAGGGTGACCCTGGTCAACCGGGGGATCGCGCACGGTCTGGAAGCCTCCTCGCGGCTCGGGCTTCCCTACATACCGCTGTCCCGGTTCTCCCCGGCCGGGTACGACCTGCTCGTGCATGCCACGCCCCTGGTGGAGCGGGAGCCGTTCCCGGTTGCCGCGGCCGACACGGACGCGGTGGTGTTGGAGATGGCCTACCGCGATCCGCCGACCGCGCTCACACGCGCCACCCGTGCTCGCGGGCTGATCGGCATCGACGGCTGGCAGGTCCTGTTCGTCGAGGTGCGCGAGCAGTTCAGGCTGATGACGGGCCATCCGATGCCCGACGCGCTGCCGCTGCGGTCCATCTGCTTCGGATCGGCCGAACACTCCGCTGTCCACGGCCTCACCGCATCAGGGGGACCGGCACGGGCACACCGCACGGGGCGGGAGGCACCATGACGACCCGTGCGACGTCCTCGTCCGGACCGCCCACCGCCCGCCTGCCGAACGTGACACGGCACTTGGAGGCTACCTCCACATGACTTACGACCTGCCCCGCGCCACCGGAGCTGTCCGCAGCCCGGCGACCGGAGACGACCAAGCTGTTCTCGCGACCGCGGCCGAGCTCGCCACGGACAAGTTCGCCCCCCGCGCTGTGGAGTACGACCGCGAGGCCGTCTTCCCCGCCGAGGATTTCGACGACCTGTTCTCCAGCGGTCTTCTGGGCGCCACCGTGCCGCGGGAATACGGAGGTCTGGGCTACGGCCCTCAGCAGCGCCACACCCTGCCCCTGTGGGAGATGACCACCACGCTGGCCAAGGCGGATCTGTCACTGGCCCGCTGCTGGGAAGGACACACCAACGCACTGGCACTGATCGACGCCCTGGCCACCCCGGAGCAGAAGCGACGCTGGTTCGCGGGCGTGGTGGAACAAGGGGAGAAGTGGGCCGCCTGGAGCGGCGAACCCCAAGCTCCGAAGCCGGGCGAGAGCCTTCGCTTCGGCACCACGCTTGTCCCCGTCCGCAACGGCTGGGTCCTCCGTGGCAGCAAAGCGTTCGCCACCGGTGCCACCGGAGCACAGTGGGCGATCCTGCTCGTCGATCCGGAAACACCCGGCGGGGCCCGCCAGACCACCCCGGGGGCCCGCGAGAGGCTCCTGCTGCTGGCCTGCGACCTGTCCGATCCGACCGTGACCGTGGATGCTTCCTGGTGGGACCCCGCCGGCATGCGTGCGACGGTCAGCCACGCGGTGCGCTTCCACGACACCTTCATACCGCGCGAGCATCTCGTCGGAGGTCCCGGCAGCTACTTCGAGGGGCAGTGGCAGACCGTGTTCGTGCCCCATTACGCGGCCAGCTTCCTCGGCGGCGCCCTCGCCGCGTATGAGTACGGGATCGCGTACCTGAAACGACAGGGCAAGGGCGGTGACCCGTATGTGCAGCAACGAGTGGGCAGCATGGCGGTCAACGTCGAGACCGGGCACCTCTGGCTGCGCCACGTCGCCGGTCTGTGGGACGAGGGCAGGGACGACGAGGCCCGAATCGCGGGCGCCAGAGCCTGGCACACCATCGCGCATCTGGCACAGGAAACGGTGCATCACGTCATCCAGGCCTGCGGCGCCAGGAGCCTGATCCGCCCGAGCCCCGTGGAGCGGGTCCTGCGCGACCTGACACTGTACGAACTCCACGACAACGCCGATCACGTTCTCGCGACCGTGGGCCGTGCCGTGCTCGGCGAGCAGTACGACCTGTCCTTCCACAGGCTCTGAGCAAGGCAGCGCTTCATGCACTGGGCGGTATCGCTGCCCGGAGTTTCCCGGCCCCGGCAGGAGTCAGCACCGCGCTCTGCCCCAGCCGGACATGGCCTCACCTGTCATTGATCGCGGAGAGCCATGCCGTGTCCTCCGGGCCCGGCGCGTCGGGGTCGGGAGCGGGCAGCCGGCGCACCTCGCCCGATCGCAGGGCGACCGTGGCCCGTGGCCGCATCGGCCCGTCGCCCCTGCGTGAGAGCAGGACGACTTCCCAGACTGTCGCCGTCATGGCGCCGAGCCGGGTGGCGCAGTCGGCGGTGACCCGCCGCGGATCGCGGGTCCGGCCCAGGGACAGATGGGGGGTGAAGTCCTCGGCGGGCCCACCGCAGCGCGGGAACCGCTGCCGCAGTGCATGGTGCAGGTCCGCCCATGGCGCCTTGCCGGCTGCCGCCGGGTCGAGCCACACGGTGAAGTACGCCCTGTGGCGGAAGGTGCGCACTCCGTCGAGCCGGGCGGTGAAGACGGGCGTCTCGGCCGTCGCCGCGGCGAGCAGTGGGGCAGCCCGCTCGAAGTCGGACTCCGGCACGAAGCCGAAGAGCACATTGACGTGCGGCGGCCAGCGGTGGATCTGCGGATCGTAGTCCTGGCGGACGTCCTGGATCGGCGGCCACAGTTCCGCGGGCGGGATCCAGGCCACGGCCGTGCGGGGCGTCGGGGCCAGGTCGAGGACGCCGACGTGCCCGCCCATGCGGGACCCCGTGTCGCGGCTCGGGTCCGCTCGAGCGTCACGCACCCGGCCGGCGCCCGACGCGTCGATGCGGTCCACGCCCGTGGCCCGGTCCCAGACCACCTCGCCGTCCGCCTCGATGAACACCACCCGGTGCCACGGGATGTCGCCCCCGGGCACGAAGGAGGACAGCGGGATGCGCTCGACGCCGTCCCCGCGCCGGCTGATCCCCAGCACGAACCGGGCCGGGTCGAACCGCGGGTCCCAGCGGATCCGGTAATAGATCTCGTCACTGGTTCGCATCACGCCTCCTCCCCCGCCATCCCACCTCGTCTTCCTCCAGGGTGCCGCCCGGGCTGAGGTCTCGAAGCCGTCGGGCAGGTCCTCCTCGGGGTTGCGTCACTTGTCGGCGCCGACCGCCCGGATCTCCTTGCAGCGCGGGCGCTCGCGCAGGGCCTGGAAGACACACCTCTCGCAGGCGCGGCGCGCACCACCCGCGCTGTGCCCGGCGCGCCGACGGTGACGGCGAGCTCCACCATCCAGTCCCTGTGGACGACGCCGTGAATCGAGCTGTTGCCCGAGCAGCCCGGCGGCCGCGCAATCTCAGTCGTCCACCGCCACAGCCAGGAACGGAACGTCATCATGGCCGAACTGGCCGGATCCGCTGTCGTGCGCGCCCTGCAAGGGAACTGCGGGCCACGGCCCCTCAGGGTGGGAGCGCCTCGGGGGCCGTGAGGCTTGATCAGGTCGAGTCCGTGCCCCGAAGTCCACGGCCTTGCGGACGCCGCCGCCCGGCTGGTGCGTCGGCGCCATCCTGTGCTTCAGCCGATGCTCGCGCTCGGCCGTGCCTGACGGAGGCAGAGGCTGAGGCGTCGCAGGAATCCGTCGAAGGGCTCGTCCGCGGGCCAGGTCTGGTACGCCGTCATCGTCGCGGCGACGGCGAGGTTCAGTTGCAGCGTCGCGCTCAGGGTGTCCGACGGTGCGGCGCGGGATGCCACCCACTCCCTCAGGTCGGTGAAGAACTGCTCGCCGAAGCTCTGCGCGGACTGGGCGAACACGGGCGACTGCGCTTTCAGGCGGCGCTGCAGCGGCATCCGTTCCCGCAAGCCCTCGCAGAACCCTGTCAGGATCGCGGTCAGTGAATCCCACAGCGGCTCGTCCGCCGGACGGGCGCCCATCATGTCCTGCCACGCGAGCCGCCCCTCGGGGTCCTGGTCGAGGAGCACCGCGTCCTTGCCGGCGAAGTAGTTGAAGAAGGTGGCGCGCGAGACGTTCGCGGCGGCGGCGATCTGCTCGACGGTCGTGGCCTCGTAACCCTGCTCGTCGAACAGCCGCAGCGCGGCGGACTGGATCCCGCGCCAGGTCGCCAGCTTCTTGCGCTCCCGCAGACTCATGGGTTCTTTCACGCCTCCCATCCTAAGGGTCGATTTCTGGACGAGTGTATTTTTAGACGAGTCTAAGTTTCTGGGTTACGGTGAGAGCGGACCCCCGGGGACGGCTCCGGAGGCCTGACCGTGGGGAGAAGTCATGAGCAAGGTCTGGTTCATCACTGGTACGTCCCGAGGGTTCGGCCGTGCGTTCGCCGAGTCCGCGTTGAAGCGGGGCGACAAGGTCGCCGCGACCGCCCGGAAGGTGGAAGCGCTGGACGACCTGGTCGCCGCATACGGCGAGGACGCGGTGCTCCCGCTGACGCTGGACGTCACCGACAAGGGGGCCGTTGCCTCCGCGGTCGCAGCCGCGCATGAGAAGTTCGGCCGGCTCGACGTCGTGGTCAACAACGCCGGCTACGGCCTGTTCGGCATGGTCGAGGAGGTCGGCGAACAGCAGCTGCGCGACCAGATGGAGACCAACCTCTTCGGCGCGTTCTGGGTCACCCAGGCGGCCCTGCCGATCATGCGTGCACAGGGCAGCGGCCACATCGTGCAGATATCGTCCGTCGGCGGCGTCGCCGCGTTCCCGTCGCTCGGCGCCTATCACGCGTCCAAGTGGGCGCTCGAGGGATTCAGCGAGGCCCTGGCCCAGGAAGTCGCCGGTGCCGGGATCAAGGTGACCATCGTCGAGCCGGGCGGCTTCAGCACCGACTGGGCCGGCTCCTCCGCCACGCGCGCCACGCCGAACCCCGCCTACGACCGGGTCCGCGAGGCCGTCACGGCACGCTTCGGCGACGCCCGGTACGCCGACCCTGCCGACGCCGGTGTGGCTCTGCTGCAGATCGTCGATGCCGACACTCCGCCGCTGCGCGTGTTCTTCGGCACCGAGCCGATCGAGATCGTCGAGCCGCTGTACGCCCAGCGCCTTCGGACCTGGGCCGACTGGCAGCACGTCTCCCGCACCGCCCAGGGCTGACCCCGCGCCCCTCACCCGCCGCAGTAAGACAAGAAGGACTCCCCCCTCAAGTCCAGCGGCCGGGGTGTCAGGCCGCCGTGGTCATGGGGCCGGGTGGTGCGGGAAGCGGACGCGAGACACCCTGGCCGCGGTCAGCGGACGAAGTCGGGCGCTGTCGTGTCGGTGAGCCGCGGGTCGGGACTGCCAGCGGCCATGGAGAGGGCGCCCCTGACCATCCGGATGAGCTTGAGCAGGCCGCTCGGCCTGCTCCTGTCCACGCCCGCGACCAGTTGCTTGAGGACGCTCAGCTGATCGAAGTAGATCCGCTCGGTCACGAGGTTCTCGTCCTCGTCGAAGATGAAGTACGCGTTCATCCGCGTGCGATGAGTGGCGCCTGTCGGCGGGATCCTGCCGAGAGGGCCGAGGTGTGTGCCCAGAAGCCAGAACTCCACGATGACGGCGTCGACGCTGTGACGGAACGCAATGATCTCGTGACGTTGGTCGGGGAAGGCGACGCGCGTGTCGTCGTAGTAAGCACGCACTTCGGCATCGCCTTCGTGCACCTGCATCGACGCGATGAGTTCGTAGTGGGGATGCGGAAAGGTGGACAGGGTGGCGTCCCAGTCCTGTGCGACCTCGTCGCGGAAGTGGTCGAGGACGAGCTTCTCCCGGGCGCGAAGCACGGGCTCATCGGGAAGTACGAACCGGTTCACAGCAGTTGCCCTTTGCCTTGTTTTGATCGGAAGCGCACGTAAAAACGCAGTCCGTCGCTGTCCGTTCCTTCGCCGACGAGTGCCGTAGGACGGAGAACCGCAAGGAGCGGAGCCCGACACCGACCGTGGCGAAACCCACGTTCAACGGGAGGAGAACGATCACGGCGCAAGTCTCCACGCCCCGTCAAGGTGAAATACCTTGAATCTGACGGACGCTCGACTGCCCCAAAGGTTCGAGCGGCCGACGATGGTCGAACCACTGGATCAGCGCCGCCGTACACGGACTCCGCACGGGCGCTGCTGGAGCAGGCCGCGAAAACCCGCGAGAACCGACAGTGACCTTCTGTCATTCTGCTTGCCATGTCCGCACGAAATCGAAGACTGCCCCGGCACCGCGCCTGGCCCCTGACCACCACCGACATCAACGAGTGTCTCGGCCCTTACCTGAGCCGCGTCAAGGAGCTGCGGTTCCTCACGGGGCATGGCAGCGGGACCATCGTCCTGGGAGCAAAATGCACGAATGGATCACGCAGGCCATCGCCGCCGACGAGACCTGGCAGCTGACCGATCACCAGCACTACTGGCGGCTCACCGACGGCCACCTCACGCACCGCGACGAACCGTGAACCGAGCCCGGGCAACAAGGCACTCCCCAACGTCAGCGAGCTCCAAGACCAGGCTGTGGACGGTGAAGTGGTCGGTGACAAGCTCCGGTAGGCGACCAGCCGGCCCTACACCTCTCTCCTCACCGCGGTGAGGACGAGCCAGCCCGCTGCGGCGCCGACCGCGTACCAGAGCAGGTCGGGCGGGTTGAAGGTGGAACCGAGCACGAGGCGGGCGACGGCACTACGCCGGGAGAGCTCGGCCAGCACCTCGCTGAGCTGCAGGAACTCGATCCCCCAACTGATGGCCAACGCGCTTGCGGCGGCCGTCAGAGGCGTCACCCGCGGCGCCACCAGAACGACGAGGGTCAGGAGCAGCACGGTGTACAGCGCGTCTCCACCGTACTTGCCGACGCTCCCCGCCGTGACGGCCCTGAGTCCCAGCCCCGCGGCGACTGTCAGCACCGCGGCCGCGGCCGCCGCCAGGCGGATCCGTACCGGGGCGGCGGCGCCTGCGGCGCGGTCCTGGGTTCTTGGGAGGGAGGGCACAGAGTCATACTGCCGGATGTCCCATGCGCGACGCAGCGGCTCCCCCTCGGCCGCGATCGGCGGTGCCTCCCGTACGTGACATACCCATTGACGCTCCCTTTCCCCTTCACTACCTTCCGAGAGCGCTCTCACAATTCATCTACGGCATGCCCCGGACCACTCGTCACCTGTGCTGCTGCGAAGCGACGTCCGCAGGTCCACGGCGAGGGCAGGGGGCGTCGCGTTGACGGGGAGGCCCCATGACTCCAGTACGAAGGTCCCGAAGGACGGCGAGACTTCTCGCCTTCGGGCAGTCGGCCGCCGCGTTCTCCCTCGCACTTCTCGCAGGCCTCGCCCCGCAGTCGGCGTCCGCCGCCGGCACCGCCGTCACCGCGACCGTCTGCAACAAATACTGCGACGCCCGTGACCCCGCCCTCTCCCCCGGCGACCGCGTCCCGGTCACGGCGGCCGTCTACGGGCGGTCCATCGCCCTCCACTTCGACGACGCCGACGCGATGGGCTGGGCGTCCATCGACAACGGCAACCCGGGCGACGAGGTCTGGCTCGACCGCTCCTTCGACGGCGGCCGCACCTGGAGTTCGGGCAGCAAGCTCGGTGACACCACCGTTCCTTCCGGGCAACGGGGTTGGCGCACGCTCATGTACAACGTCGACGACTGGAACAACCACGGCGTCGGCGCGCTGCGCGCCTGCGGCAAGGCCGGCGACCGCGCCGAGATCGCCTGCACCCCGTGGGCACGCGTCACGTGGAACGCCGGTGACCGGCGAACCGCTGCGGCCACCGGCCTGATGACCTTCTACAACAACTCGACCGGCCTGTTCGACTCCACCGGCTGGTGGAACTCCGCGAACGCGCTGACTGCCGTCATCGACAACATCCGTGTGTCAGGGATGGGCAGTTACTCGTACGCGATCTCCCGCACGTACGACCTGAACCTGAACACGCGAAACGGGCAGTTCCGCAACGAGTACATCGACGACACCGGCTGGTGGGGGCTCGCGTGGATCGCCGCGTACGACCTGACCGGTGACAGCCGCTACCTGAACACCGCCCGCGCCGACGCCGACCACATGGCCGCCTACTGGGACGGCACCTGCGGCGGCGGAGTGTGGTGGAGTACGGCGAAGACGTACAAGAACGCCATCGCCAACTCCCTCTACATCCAGCTCAGTGCCGCCCTGCACAACCGCATCCCGGGTGACACCACGTATCTCGACCGGGCCCGCGCCGGCTGGTCCTGGTTCCAGGGCACCGGCATGGTCAACGGCTCGAACCTGGTCAACGACGGCATAGACCTGTCCACCTGCCGCAACAACGGCCAGGCCGTGTGGTCGTACAACCAGGGCGTGCTGCTCGGTGCGCTCACCGAACTGAACCGGGCGACGGGCGACGGGGCGCTGCTCACCCGCGCTCGGCAGATCGCCGACGCCGCGACCACGACCTCCTCCCTGCACACCAGCGACGGCATCCTGCGAGACCCGTGCGAGAGCGGGGACTGCGGCGGCGACGGGCCGTCCTTCAAGGGTGCCCATGTGCGCGGCCTGGGCAAGCTCAACGCGGCGCTGCCGGACCATCCTTACACCGCCTATCTGCAACGCCAGGCGGACCGGGCCCGCACGAGCGACCGGAACGCGCTCGACCAGTACGGACTGCGCTGGTCGGGACCGGTCGACAAACTGGACGCGGCACGTCAGCAGAGCGCCCTCGACCTGCTCAACGCGGCACCTTGAAGCGCTGCCGGAACTGGACCCGCGACCGGTGGAAGCGGTGGATGTGACGTGCAACTGACAGTCAGGATCGCCCCACCACCGTCTTCCGAAGCGGACTTGACCGGACGTCGACCCGGTCTTGTGAACTCGCGTCCGGGTCGACGTCGAAGCTGAAGCCGACTATGGGAACGGGGACCATGAAGACTCTCCGAGGTCTGTACGCCGCCGTTGTCTTCGCCCTGTCCGCGGTCCTGGCGGCCGCGATCTCACTGACCTCCATCGGGCCGGCCCAGGCGAGCCAGACGCCGCTGCGTGCGGCGGACCCGAGTGTGATCCGTGTCGGAAGCACCTACATCTCCGTGCAGTCGACCGGCGCGGGCATCGCCGTCCGGCAGGCCGCGTCGACGGACGCGCTCGCATGGGCGCCCGCCCGGCAGGTCTGGTCGGACACTCGTGGCCGCGGTGAGGTCTGGGCTCCCGAGCTGGTGACAGACGGTGGCCGCTATTACATCTACTTCACGGCCGGCGTCGGAGCGAACCACCGTATGTTCGTCATCAGCTCAGCCTCTCCGGACCGCGGGTACACGGCCGAGACGCAGCTTGCCCTGCCGGACGACAAGTGGGCGATCGACGGGACCATGTTCACCTTCTCGGGGCAGCGCTGGTTCGTCTGGTCGGGATGGGCGGGCGACAGTAATGTCGAGCAGAACCTCTACATCGCCCGGATGAACAACCCGACCACGCCGACCGGTGCGAGGTACATCATCTCGCAGCCGCGGGAGAGTTGGGAACGGGCCGTCGGCAACCCCTTCATCAACGAGGGTCCGGAAGCCATCAAGGACCCCAACGGCCAGTTGCACATCGTGTACTCCGCCAACGGCAGTTGGAGCGACCAGTACTGCCTGGCCGACCTGAGGCTGCGGTCCGGCGGTGATCCCACGTACGTGTGGGACTGGTACAAGTCGAACGGCTGCCTGTTCGGTTCCAACGCCGCCACAATGATGCATGGTTGGGACCCGACCCTCTACGTCAACGGTCCAGGGCACCACAGTTTCGTCCTGCTCAACGGCGACATCGCCACCAGCCCGCCCGCGGGCCCGACGTTCCCCTTGATGTTCCACGCGGTCGCGAAGGGAACGCCGTACTCGTGGGACAACCGCTACTGGCACACGGGCACCTTCTGCTGGTGGGGCGGGGCAACCTACAGCCGGGCCAACGTCCCCGGACCGAACACCGACACCGGATGGGGTCTGAAGTTCTTCGAGTAGAAACCTCGGGAGAGCGTCTGCTGTTTGGGGGCGGTTCTCGTTGACAAAGCCACCGCACCGACGCCAGGGCCGTCTGTGGCATTCACACCTCCGGACTGCCCCCGATTTCGACCCTGCCGAACCCCTGACCCGAGTAGGCGGCGGCCGTGCGGCGCAGAACCCGCAGCTCTCCACCGGCGGCCGGATGCTGTTGCGGCCGAACCCGTCGACGAGCGCTTGACGGGTTTCGAATATCGATAGGCAGAATACGGGAAGCGCGCCTGAGCTGGATTGTCGATCGTCGATGTGTGACTTCGTTCCAGGAAACGACCCGTCCCCGTGGCGTCGCCGATCCGCCCGGACACTGGCGCCGGATGCGGGTGTGGGCCACCGCCCACGCCGTCGACGACTTCTACCAGGACCTCGTGCCTGCCGCCGTCCCCTACTTCGTGCTGGAGCGGCACTTCGGCTAGGTCGAGGCCTCCGGGCTCGCGCTGGCCGCGACGCTGGGCAGCGCGCTGCCCCAGGTGCCGATCGGCCTGCTCGCCGACCGGCACCGGCTGCGGTGGATGTCGCCGCTCGGGATCAGCCTGGCGGGCATCGGGGCGGGCCTGTCCGGCCTCGTGCCCTCCTATCCGCTGGTGTTCGCGCTGCTGCTGCTCGCCGGCGTCGGCATCGCGATGTTCCACCCCCCTACCGGGCGTGACGCCCGCCGCGCGGCCGGGGGCAGCGCCACCGCGATGAGCTACTTCGCGGCCGGCGGAAGCGTCGGCTTCTTCATCGGACCGGCGCTGGTCACCCCGGCCCTGGACAACCTCGGGATCGGCGCGACCCCGCTGTTCATCCCTCCGGCCGTCCTCATGGGCTTCGTACTGCTGCGCCACCTGACCGCACGTCGAACGCCGCGGCCAAGAAGCTCCGGCACCACGGAAAGGACCAGCCAGGACGGTTCGCAGCTCTGACCGCGGTCGAGATCGTCCGTTCCACGATCTCGACCGGCCTGAACACCTTCATCTCCCTGTACTGGATCCGCCACCTCGGCGCCGGCAGCGGACTTGGCGGCATCGCTCTGACCCTCGAACTCGGCGGCGGCGTGCTGGGCACGCTGCTCGGCGGACGGCTCGCCGACCGCATCGGCATGGTCCGCACCGTTCAGATCGGCAACGCCGCCATGCTTCCGGCCTTGTGGCTCATGCTGGCCTGCGACAACAAGTACGCAGCCCTCCCGTCGGCCCTGCTCGTCGGCCTCATCTCGAACATCCCGTTCGCCGTCCTCATCAAGCTCGGCCAGGACTATCTGCCCAGCCGGCCCGGGACCGCCGCCGGGGTCACCCTCGGCCTCGCGATGAGCGCCGGAGGCCTGTTCATGCCCGCCACCGTCACCGACACCGCCCACGCCTGCGGATGGGCCTCGACCAGCGCCTTCGTCGGCATCTTCGCCCAGGCCATGCGCACCACCCCCGGTACCTACCGTACAGGCGTGCTCAACCAACAGGAAGACGGTCATGTGGCGGGTCGGGCTGGGGTTCTGTCTGCGCCTTGACTGGTACAGACCAATACGGTTGAGTGTGTGGCTCACACCCCCCACCACGGTCGGCCCCGCGCCCCCCATCCGGTTCCGACGGCACGCGCACAAGGCTCGCTCCGTCCAGCCCGCGCCGGGTACGACCGTTCTCCGTCAAGGAGTTGATTCCGTGTCGAGGCGTCGTATCTCCGCGGTCGTGACCGCGCTCGCCCTCTCCACCGCCGTACCGGTGCTGGTGCCGACCAGCAGCGCGTCCGCCGCCACCTGTTCGAGCTACCCGAGCTGGGTGGCCGGCAGGGCGTACGTCACCGGTGACATCGTCCGCTACACGGACGGCAAGGCGTACATCGCTGAACACGACAACCCGGGCTATGACCCGGTCATCAGCACCTGGTACTGGAGGCCGTACAACTGTGACAGCGGCAGCGGCACGCCCGTCGGCAACTTCGTTGTCTCCGAGGCCCAGTTCAACCAGATGTTCCCGAACCGCAACGGCTTCTACACCTACAGTGGCCTGACCGCAGCGCTCAACGCCTACCCCGGTTTCGCCAACACCGGCGGCGACGAGACCAAGAAGCAGGAGGCAGCCGCTTTCCTCGCCAACGTAAGCCACGAGACGGGCGGACTGGTTCACGTCGTCGAGCAGAACACCGCCAACTACCCGCACTACTGCGACTGGAGCCAGTGGTACGGCTGCCCCGCCGGACAGGCGGCCTACTACGGGCGCGGCCCCATCCAGCTCAGCTGGAACTTCAACTACAAGGCCGCGGGTGACGCGCTCGGCATCGACCTGCTCAACAACCCGTCGCTGGTGCAGACCGACGCCTCCGTGGCGTGGAAGACGGGCCTCTGGTACTGGAACACCCAGTCCGGGCCCGGCAGCATGACCCCGCACAACGCCATGGTCAACGGCGCGGGCTTCGGCCAGACGATCCGTTCCATCAACGGTTCCCTCGAGTGCGACGGCAGGAACCCCGCCCAGGTGCAGAGCCGTGTGACCACGTATCAGCAGTTCACGCAGATTCTGGGCGTGTCGGCGGGCGCCAACCTGTACTGCTGACCCGTTCCCGGTGTGCGTGAATCGTCCCCGGGACCTCGGATCGGGAGCATCGCGCACGGACACCGGGACAACCGGTTGACGCGATCGGGGGCCGCATCGGCTTCGGCATGATGCGGCCCCCACCTGTGACACCCCTGTGACCGGAACTGTGAGCTCCATCGCACACGTCTGGTTGGTGCCTTGATGAGATGACCGCATGCCCAAACCCGTTTCCCTCCACCCGGTTCTCACCACGACCGCCCCTTTCCTGTCGGCTATCGCTGCGGCCGCTCTGCTACTCACGGCCTGCGGCGCGGAGCATGCGGGTGCCGGGAACACCGGTGCCGACGCGGCCGCGCCCCAAGGCGGCAGCATGCGGATCGACGATCCGGGCAAGGACGGCGTACGGATCACGTCGCTGACCCTGCCGTCGGTCGCTCCCTCGCCCACTCGCAGCTACTCCGGCTCCGCCGACGGGCTCACCACGGGATCGGACTCGGGCATCTCCGCCGCCTATGAGGTCGCCAATGAGAGCACCGAGCCCCTGACCTACACGGTCATCTTCACCTTCTTGACTTCCTCCCCCGCCTTAAGGCGGGGGATTCCTACGGCTCGCGCCGTGGGGTTTCCTGCTTCGTCGCCGACTGCCCGCCCGGAGTGCTCCG
>NZ_JBIUVQ010000034.1:0-31569 GCF_044743035.1 Streptomyces sp. NPDC087787 | reverse complement strand
GCCTGCTGCGGTTGCTCTTGCTTCCCACCTGGCACTACTTCCTCTGGAACCTCACGTCCCAGTCTCCAGGTGTCCAACATCAAGGGGAAGCTTCACTCTGTATCGACGGCAAGGAGTGGTTCGTCATCGCGTTGGCTGCGTTCCAGGAACGAAACCGCGAGGCGCAGAGCTTCCGCTCGCTGCAGCATGTGTATCCCATCGGTGTGGCTGGATTCGGAGCGACCTTACGGCCGACTGCTGCTGCGCGGCACCTCGCAGGCACCCATGTGATCATCTTGCTGTGGCGGTGTGATCACGGCGTCGGAGCCGTCTGGATAGCCCCGTTCACCGGACTGAACCCACGTCAGTTCGGCAAGCTGATCACCGCGCTGCGGCGTGAGGGTGCCGACCCGGTCCGCAAGGGCCGCCCCTGGAGCCTGCCGCTGGAGGACCGGGTTTTGCTGGTCGCCGCGTACTGGCGGACCAACCTCACCCTGCGCCAACTGGCGCCGCTGTTCGGGGTGTCGAAGTCCGCGGCCGACCGCATCATCAACCACCTTGCACCGTCACTCGCGCTCCAGCAGCGCAAGCGGTTCCGCAAGGACACCGTGCTGATCGTGGACGGCACCCTGGTCCCCACCCGCCACCACACCATCGCCGAGCAGTCGAAGAACTACCGGTACTCCACCAACCACCAGGTCGTCATCGACGCCGACACCCGGCTCGTCGTCGCCGTCGGCCGGCCGGTCGCGGGCAATCGCAACGACTGCAAGGCATGGGAGCTGTCCGGCGCGAAGGACGCCGTCGGCCGCACCACGGTCATCGCGGACGGCGGCTACCACGGCACCGGCCTGGTCATCCCGCACCGACGCGAGAAGGGGCAGGCCGAACTCCCGGACTGGAAAGAGGACCACAACGCCTCCCACCGCAAAGTCCGCGCCCGCGTCGAGCACACCTTCGCCCGCATGAAGACCTGGAAGATCCTCCGCGACTGCCGCCTCAAGGGCGACGGCGTCCACCACGCCATGCTCGGCATCGCCCGCCTCCACAACCTCACCCTCGCCGGGTGACGAAGAAACAAGCAGGCCAACGAGCACGCCACAGATCATTTACGGGACAGCGCTTACTCAACCAACCGCCTGAACAGTGGCGCGGTATCGCCACCCGCTACGAAAAGACCGCGACCATCTATATGGCCGGGCTTCACGTCGCGGGCATCTTCCTCTGGTCCGCACGGTGACCCGATGTCCACTGAGCAGATCTTCCGGCCGGTGCCGTGTCCGATGACGCGACGGCCGGACGTATGCGGGAGCCATGTCAGCGGACGACGTCGAACACGTTCTTCTGCAGGCCGTTGGCGTATGCCTCGTGCTCAACCAGCTTCAGCTTCTGGGTGTCCTTATCCGTGGCGCTGAACAGGCGCTTGCCCGCGCCGAGCAGGAGCGGGAAGACGAGCAGGTGGTAGCGGTCGATCAGGCCGGCGTCCGAGAGGCTCTGGTTCAGGGCGGCGCTGCCGTGGACGATGATCGGGCCACCCTCGGTCTCCTTCAGGGCGGCGACCTCGTCGAGCGAGCGCAGGATGGTGGTCTCGCCCCAGCCTGTCACCAGTTCGTCCTCGGTGAGGGTGGTGGAGACGACGTACTTCGGCATCACCTTGTAGTCGGCGAAGTCCGCCATGTCCGGCCACACCGGGCTGAATGCCTCGTAGCTGGTCCGGCCCATCAGCATCGCCGTGGCTTCCTTCTGCTCGCGGCCCTTGATGTCGAACGCCTCGGGGAGGAACTCGATGTCCTTGAAGGTCCAGCCGGAGTTCCGGTAGCCGGGCTCGCCGCCCGGGGCCTCCACGACGCCGTCGAGCGAGATGAAGGCAGTGCTGATCAGGGTACGCATCTAAGGTTCCTCGGTGTCTCGTATCTGGTTCTCAGCAGGTCAGATCGGTGCATGCTTCGACGACACTTGCGGCTGCGGCGCATCAACCATGATCTATGACTGTTGATCACGAAGGAACTCATCGGTCCGCGCCCGTCTTTTTCTGACGGTCTCGCCGACCGAATTGGCTTGGAGGGCCCTACGCGCCCCTGGCTGCGGCACCTACCAGCACCGCAACAGCGACTTGCGGTGAATGACCCGCCCCAACCGGTGATGCCGGATCTTGATGCAGCCGGGCTCAGTGATCTAAACGAAACGGCCTAACGCGCGGCGGTCCGTCTGCGCCACCGCGCCCAGTTCCTCTTCAGCCTGCGCTGAGGTCGGGGAGATGAGTGGCCGGGGCGGGGCTGCGGTGGTGGAGGCTTCGAAGCGCCGGCGGCGTAGCTTCTCCGCGGCTTTCAGATCGGCCTTGAGTCGCCGGGCGGCCGCGGTCCGTGCGGCCTGGACGGAGCGGATCTGTTCCTGGCTCGCGGCGGCGGCCAGGAACGCTGATCCGAGGTGGTGGCCGGTGGCGGCGTCGAAGACCTCGATGGTGTCGTCGTGGTGGGGCAGGTGCCGTACCGAGACTTTGGTGCCGGTACGGCCGTTCATCCACGGGGCGAGGTAGTCCCGGCGGCGCCACCGTACCCCGCTCGTGCTGATCGTGTACGTGCGGCCGTCGTCCTCCAGGGCGAAAGTCGCCAGCTGCCCGACGGACACTTCCCACGAGAACCGGACGGCATGAACTGCCCTCCAGGTCCCAGGTATCGCAGCCCTTCGGCACCCTACTGACGTGAATCGGCATAAGACTGACAGCAGCCATGGTCATCCGGTACAGATGTGCCTCCACCCTGGCGCTCAGCATGGTTGATCTGGTGCTCTGCACGGGCGCCGACGCCCGCGTCTTGTGGCCGGGGTGCGTATCCGGTGTCACTGACCCTGGTACGGGGCGTGCTGCTCGGACGGTTCGGCCGGGTGCAGGCACGTCTATGGGCACGTGGTCATGTGTGGGTACGTGCGGGGGAGCGGCGGGTGCGGTGGCGTCGGGTGGTGAGGCTGTTGATGTCTGTGGTGGCCGCAGTCGGGGCGTCCAGCCTCTCACCCCGTCCAACTGACCGTCGTCCGAGGGATGAAAAGTCATACCGGACAAGGAGATGAGCTGTCCGCATACAAGGAGATCAACTGTCCGCTCACCCGGACGTCCCACTGAGCTGCCCCGAGTTTCGTAGAGTCCGGTGATCTTGTTTCAGGCGGACCGCGGGGTTTGCTCCTGGCTCCGCCAGAAGGCTTCCTCGTACTCGGCTGGCGGTACGTAGCCGAGCGCGGAGTGCAGACGCTCTTCGTTGTACCAGGTGATCCACTGGAAGAGTGCCCGTTCGACCTGGTCGAAGTCCTTCCAGGGGCCCTGCATCTCGATCAGCTCGGCCTTGAAGGTGCCGTTCAGGGCTTCGGCCATCGCGTTGACAGTCATAGCTGTCCGCGACGGAGCCGACCGAGGCCGAAGCCCGATGTCGGACAGCCTCTCGGTGTACCGAATTGATACGTATTGCCCGGCGACCCGCGGTCGCTGTGGTGAATGAGACCGGAGTCCTTATTGATCCTCCGTCTCCACAGCGCCATCTCCAGGGCATCCAACGGGAGTTCGGTGCGCATGTGGTTCGCGACCTGCCAGCCGACGATCGTCCGGGAGAACACGTCCAGGACGAACGCCACATACACCCAGCCCGACCAGGTCCGGACATACGTCATGTCCGCCACCCAGAGCTGGTCGGGCCGACTCGCGGTGAAGTCCCGGTCGACCAGGTCCGGCGGGCGGGGCGCCGACGGTTCGGGGACGGTCGTCCGACGCCGCTGCCCGCGGATGACGCCCTCCAGGCCCAGCTCGGCCATCAGCCGCTCGACGGTGCAGCGGGCCACCTGGACGCCCTTGCGCCGCAGCGCGCGGGTGATCCGGCGGGCGCCATAGGTGCCGCCGGATTCGGCGTGGACCCGTTCGATCAGCGGCATGAGCTGCTCGTCGCGGAGCCGGCGGGCCGACTTCGGTCGCTTCTTGCGGGCGAAGAACGTCGACGGCGTCAGCTCAGGTATCCGGCAGACGGGATCGACCCCGAGGCCCTTCTGGCGCAGGTGGTCGATCACTTGCTCGGCCTCGTCCGGGGACGGTCGATCTCCTGGGCAAAAAACACGCTGTCGGCTTTCAGGATCTCGTTCGCCCGCTTCAACTCCGCGACTTCTTTGCGGAGTTGCTTCAGCTCCTCGCGTTCGGCGGTGGTGAGCCGGTCGTCCCGGTCACCGGCGTCGGCTTCGGCCTGGCGGACCCATCCCCGCAGGGCTTCTTTGTGGATGCCGAGGTCCCGGGCGACATGCGCGACCGGGCGGCCGGTGGTGCGGACTTCGCGGACGGCCCGCTCGCGGAGCTCGTCCGGGTATTTACGTGGTGCTGGCACTGCTCGTGGTTCTCCTTCGAGCCAGGATCATAAGCCTGGCTTCAGGGACTCCACGAAATCGGGGTCAGCTCAACCCCGCCACTACGACTGGGCCTGGCTCGAGACCGGCACCGGCGGTGATCGGTACCTGCTGATCCGCCGCAACCCCGACAGCGGTGAACTCGCCTACTACCTGTGCTGGTCCCCGAACAAGGTGCCCCTCTCCGAACTGGTGCGGGTGGCCGGCACCAGGTGGTGCATTGAGGAGTGCTTCCAGGCCGCGAAGGGCCAGGTCGGCCTGGACCACTACCAGGTCCGCCGCTGGACCGCCTGGCACCGGCACATCACCCTGGCCAAGCTGGCCTTGGCGTTCCTGACCGTTCTCGCCGCGGACGCGACATCGACCAGACCCGCCGATCCGGACCGCCCCGTCCGCAGCACCGACCCGGTCGACCTGACCGTCCCGGAGATCCGTCACCTTCTCGGGGCGCTGCTGAGCTCACCGAGCACCTCCGTGAAGATGCTCCTGCACTGGTCAACCTGGCGCAGGCACCACCAGGCCGCCGCCCGCCGAAGCCACTACCGACGCCGACTCCGTGCCCTACCTGATAGCTAGATCACGAAACCGCACTGGAGTAGTAGCAGCCGGTTAGTTCATCCGCGACCAAGCCCGCCGGTTGTGCAGCGAGGCCGTACCCGATCCGCCGTGCCGCCGCGCTCGGCGGCTGGCCGGCTCTGCTGGTGCTGGACTTGGCCGGCCGCCAAGTTTGGGAGGCACCTCGATCCATGGTCGGGTGATGTTCACGAGTTTTGACAGCAGCGGGGTACTTGCCGGGGCAGCATCGGGATGCTCCTGGTGAAAGGCCCTGGTCATGCCGCAGATGTCGAAGGTCGAGCTGTACGCCGCGATCCGGCGTGACCATCGCGGCGGCATGAAGCTGCGGAAGTTGGAGCGCAAGTACAACGTGTCGTGGGCCCGGTGCGTCATAGAAGCGGCGAGCCCACACCGCGAAGCCTGTGCTCGTCACCGTCGGACCCAGGGGGCCCCATGTCCGCACGCATCGCCCAACTGCTCCTTGCCCTCGCCCTGTTCGCCGCAGCGGGCGGGGCCGTCACCGGCTGCGAACAGGGCAGCGATCGTGGCGCTCAGTCTCGCGCCCCTGGCCACAGCCCGGTGGCCAAGGCCCGCGCTCGTCAGGTCGCCGACGCCTGGGACGGCTCCGAGGCCGCCCGAGCTTGGCGGAAGGGCTACTACCCTCTCGGAGAGCAGGTCCAGCTACCCGAGGATGCCTTCCACGACGCAGCAGACAAGCAGGCCTACTTGAACCAGAACTTCGCCCTGCGCGGCCAACTCCCCGCCACGCCGCGGAAGAACGGCCGGGTGAAGTGGGAGAGCGGAGGCTCGCTCACGCTGCCACTGCTGGAGGCGCGGCAGGCGTACGAGGCAGTGGCCCGCGGCGGCAACGACGGACCGCATTTGACCGTGACCGGGGCGAAGCTGGGGGAGATGACCCTGTCCACCAGCCGCGGCCCGGCGACCGTCCCGGCCTGGCTTTTCACCCTGGACGGCTACGGCACTCCGCTCAAGCGGGTCGCCGTCCGTCCCTTGAAGCCTCCCGCGCCGCCGGTCGAGCCGATTACGGAGGGGCCCAGCGACGCGTTGCAGCCGCTTCGGCAGCTGGTCGGGACCGCGAGGGACGGCCGGTCCGTCACGGTGATCGCCGACCACGGGGCCTGTGACGACGGTCCTGCCGTGGCTGTGCTGGAGACGGACGGGAGCGTGGTGCTGTCCGCGTCCGTCGTCGGGACGAAGGAGGGCCCCTGCGCCGACCTGGGGCTCAGCGAGACGGTGACGGTGAAGCTGGACCGGCCACTCGGCGACCGTGTGCTCCTGGACGCGTTCACCGGTCAGCCAGTGCCGGGATGGCCGTAGGGGGAGGCCTCTTACAGCTGCGGTTCTTGGCCGAACTCGGCGGCCGCGCCGTTCGTGGGCTCCGGCCCGTCCTTCTGCGAGAACTCGCTCAGCTTCCAGCCGTTGTGGGTCCAGCGCACGGTCACGGTCATGGTGAACCAGCTCGTCTTGTTGGGGATCTCCTGGTGGACGCCCTTGCCTGTCAGCCCGAAGAGGCCGCTGTACCACACGTCCACGGTGGCTTCCCCGGAGCGGTAAACGCGTACGACCGTGCCGACGGGCATGGTGGCCCGGTCGGCGGCTCTAGGCTGAGGGCTCGTGGTCGAGCAGCAGCCTGTCAGCCATCAAGCTGAGGCACTGACGTCATTTCTCGTGAACATCTATGAGCCCCAAGGTTACCAACTGCTGCCCAAACCGGCAGACAAACGCTGCTGCTTGAAGTGAACGAAGCCAACGCGGCATCGCGGCCAACGGCAACCACGGCGGCGGCCCGCCGGCCATCGACGGCGACATGCTCGCCGTCGCGCTGCGGCGCCGCGACGCCTGGGAATCCGTCACCACCGCTGCCAGCACCTCGACATCGGCGCTTGGAGATCGCACGCCGCCAGCTCGACACCGGCGCGGCAGGTTTGACCGTGGCCACCGTCGGCGAGGCCTAGCTCTTCGCCCGGGGCGGAGTGCCGGACCTCTTCATCGCCCACCCCTGGGGGTCGATGACGCAAAGGCCCGTCGGCTGTGCCTTGCGGAGTCCGTCGCGTTGCGGGTCGGTGCGGACACCGTGGAGAGCGTCCAGCGACTGGGGCGCGCGCTGCGGGCCGCGGTGAGACCGGGCCTCCACGAATCAGGGGTCAGCTCACCTGAACCTGAGCCGTGCTAGGTGGCCCTGAGCGGGCTCAGGGCTGTGCAGGGCCACCAACCCTGCTGGATTCACGGGTCCGACTCGAGGCCGCACGAACCAGCCTGGCCCGCTGCACGAGGGACGCAGCGGCCCTCTCCCACTCGGAATACGCGAAGGCGAACCCGGCCCCACGCAGCCGGCCCGGTACCACTCGACGGCTCTTGAGCAGCAGTTCCGTGTCCGAGCGCAGCGCGAACGCCCCCAGCTCGGCCATCCAGCGCGTCGCCGGCAGCCCCACCGGGATGCCCCAGGCCGTGCGCAGCGCCCGCATGAAGTCGCGGTGCGGAAGGGGACCGGGTGAGGCGAGGTTCACCGGCCCCTCGAGGTCGTCCCGGGAGATCAGGAACTCCACCGCTCGCACGAAGTCCTCGTCATGAATCCAGGAGACGTACTGCGCGCCGCCGGCCACCGGCCCGCCCAGCCCGAGTCGCGTCAGCCGCGACAGTACGTCGAATACACCGCCCCGATCCGGGCTCATGACCATCGCCGAGCGCAGCGCAACCTTGCGGGTCGCGGGGGTCGGCGCCTCGGCCTGCGCCCGCTCCCAGTTCTTCGCGATCTCGACGCTGTATGCCCAGTAGTCCGGCACTCCGGCCTCCGAGCCTCCGATCACCCCGGTCGCCTCGTCGTGTGCCGCGTCGAAGCGGTGGGCGTAGACCGTCGCCGTACTCATCTGCAGCCAGACACGCGGTGGCCGTGAGGCGGCGGCGATCGCCTCGCCGACCACCCGCGCCGAATCCACCCGGGAGTCCATCATGGCTTGCAGGTTCTCGGCGGTGTAACGGCAGGAGACGCTGCGCCCAGCCAGGTTGATCACGACATCGCAGCCGTCGATCGCCGCGGCCCAGCGGCCGAGCGTAGCCCCGTCCCATCCGACGTCGTGCGCCCGCACGGGACGCCGGGTCACTACCGTGACCTCGTGGCCGGCCGCCGTCAGCGCACGGTCGAGAATCGTGCCCACCTGTCCGGTTCCCCCGGGCAGCACTACCTTCATCGAACCCCCTCGGCTCCGCTCGGCATCAGCGTAGCCCTTCTTTTTGAACGTGTTCAATACGGGAGTACGGTAGGCGGTCGGGGCGAGGCCGCGGAGACAGGCGGGCGGATTGGCGTTCACTTCACAGAGAGCCGTGATGCTGCTCGGTCACGCCGAACAGGCCCGGCCGGGCCCCGCTCTCCGCCGTCATCGAGGCAAGGGGAGCGGGGCCGACGAATGGCTCTGCTACTGGGCTCCCAGCTCGGCCAGCAGAGCCTTGTACTCATCCGGGTACTGGTCCCGCAGGACGTTCATCCACACCCGGGCGCCTTGAATGAACGTCTCCGGCTCCATCTTCTGGTGGAGATGGAGCACGCAGTAGGAGGCGTCGTCGTACGGGAGCCGCTTCGGCTGCTCGGGCTGCGCTGCTCCCGATGTCGCTGCCCTGAGCTCTCTTGCGCTGGTGCGCGGTTCCGGGATGGACTCGGAAGCCTGCTCGCGGTCGGCGGACGGCGTTGCCGGAGCGGCCCCGGACGGAGGGGGCGGCGTAACGGGTGAACTGACGGGCGCCTCCGGGATTATCACGCCGTGATATTCGGCGGGGCCTGCTGAGCGCTCAACGATCTCCTGCGGCCGGGCCTCTGCCTTCTTGCGGGCTGCTTCCGCCCGTTCGTCCGCCTTGGCCTTCTGCTCTTCGCGAGACAGCTTGCCGAGGTTGCGGACGTGTTCCACCTTCCGTTCCCCGGTCACCAGGTCCTTCTGGAGCTCGGGGGTGAGCTTCAGCAACGACAGCTTGCTGGAGATGGTGTTCTGCGGAATGCCCAGCCGTTTGGCGGCCTTGGTCTGCGAGCCGTAGTGGTCGACCAGCATCTTGAGGGCGTGGGCCTCTTCAAGGTCGGTCATGTCGTCGCGGTGGTAGTTCGCGACGAACGCGGCCTCGAGGAGGGCTTCATCCGTGGCGACGCGACCGTTGTCGACGCGGACCGGGATGGTGGCCATTCCGACGCGGCGAGCGGACTCGAGGCGGCGATGGCCGTCGACGACGATGTACTGCGCCCCGTCGTCGAGGTCGCTGGCGCGGTCTGGCCGGTTGCGCAGGTAGGCCTCGACTGTGGCAACAGCGATGGGAATGATGATGCCGACCTCGCGGACGGTCTGCACCGTCTCATCGAGATTTCGCAGGTGGTTGCGCGGGTTGTCGGGGTTGTCGCTGATGAGGGTGACCGGCAGCTCGGTGATGGCCGCTGCGGTCGACTCCTCTCCTTCGATGGTCTTGTCGATGAGGTTGCGTCGGGAGGACCGGGCTCCGCGGGCCGCGCCGAACGCGGGTGCCGATCCGAGCATTTCGGCCTTGCTCAACGGGTTGCTCCCTTCGCTACCTGTCGCATGGCTTCCGCTTGGTCACTGTGCGGGGCGTAGGACAGCAGCGGCATCCGTTTGCGGACCGCTTCCCTCTGTTCCTTCAGATCGCCGATGACGGCAAGGACCTTCGGGTCACCGAGCGACTTCCAGTTGTCCAGGGAGGAGGTGGCGACGTAGCCCCGTCGGGAGTCGTACAGGTTCACGACGAGGCCCAGGTAGTCGACCTCGAGGGAGAGGTCTTCGCAGAGGTCTTCTATCTGCTGGGCAAGCATGCCGTATGCCGTGGCCGATGAGTCTTCGGCGAGGACGGGAATGACGACGCCCGACACGCCGGCGGCTTCGCCGCGTCGCCTGCGCCCATAGTAGAGGGCGGCATCCATGGCGATACCGAGGCTCGGCGGGCAGTCGATGATGATGACGTCGTAGTCGGCTTCGAGGGGACGCAGTGCCAGCTCGAGGGCTGCTTCCTTCTGAAAGCCACGCTTTTGCATCGCCACCACGGCGATCTTCGCGTCGAGGAGGAACCCGTCGAAGCAGGCGGGCAGTACGTGCAGCCGCTTCTCGAACCGCGGATCCTCTATCACCACGACCAGGTCGCGCAGATCACCCGTGCATTCACCGCACATGTGGGAGACCAGGCTGTCGTGATTGGGCTCGATCTGGGGAACGCCGAGCTGTTCGCTGAGGTGTCCCTGAGGGTCGAAGTCGACGATGAGGACGCGCTTGCCTTCTTCGGCGTAGACCTGCCCGATGCCGGCGGAGATAGCGGTCTTGCCGACACCGCCCTTCTGGTTGCCGACGATCTTCCGTTCGGGATCGGTTCCGCGGGCGCCGTGCTGGGGGGACGGATTCGCGTCGAGCCAGTCACGAATCGACTGGGCGAGGCCCTGGCGCACCACGGCCTGGCGGTGGGGAGTGTATAGGGGGCTCGGCAACCGTGGGACGGTCTTGTAGCCGGCCGTCCCACCAACGGGTGCCCGCGCCGCATGTAATGGCAGGGCGACGAGCAGTCCGTTGTCGTGATCCACGATGTACCGACGAACTGGGACCTCGAACTCGAAGAACCCCTCCTACGGACCAGAGTCCGCTTCTACCGCGAGGAGGTCTGGTGGCGGATGCGGGACTACATCCGCGGACTGCTCGACCTGGTAGGCCGCAAAAACAGCCGGCAGCTTGCCGAGTACGCCACCGACGTCGTCCCGCCACATCACCGCACTCACCTCCGGCTGACCCCGCCGCCGGGCGCGAGGCCGCACCGCCGCACCGGTCGTGCGGGCGTGCGTCGCCCTGCCAACACTGAGAGAGGCCCTCGCTACCAGGATTCGGGCCCCGGAGTGCCCGTCTCCTGTAGGGGCGTTGGGGGTACGCCGTGTGCCCTGCCCGGGTGTGCCGCTAACACGCCTCGGGCTTACGGGCGTTGCCGCGTGCCCAGTCACGGTGCGGGTGTCGGCCCGGGGAGGGCGGTGGTCTTTCCCACCCTTCTGCGGGCCGTTCCAGCCCCACATTCCCGCTGTCTGGAGTGACCGTCATGGACCAGCCCCATCCTGCACCCGCCGCTGCGGCGTGCACCGAGCCGACCACCGACCCCGTCCGGCGTGCCGCGCGTCTTGCGGAGAGCACCGCGGGGGCCCGCCCTACCCCTGAAACGGCCGCTCACCGCGTCCGCGCGTGGGTCGATGCTATGGGTCACCGGATCGCCTACGACATCGGTTTCCGCCAGGGAAAGCCCGTCGTGGTCGGTGTCGCTGACGCTCGAGCCCTGACCGAGGGCACCATCACCCCTGCCCAGCATGAGCAGTTGCGCGCCACTGTCACCGCCTTCCTGACCCATGCCGACGGCGAACCGCGCACCCTGGCCCGCAGCCACGGCGTCCGCCCGCCCCTGTTCACCTACGACGTGCTGGTCCTCCTGGACCAGCAGGAGCCCGCCGACGTCGGGGACGACGGCATGACGTGCCCGAACGGCAACCGCTCGCCGGAGTGCACCGAAATCGACCCGTGCGAGGCATGCACCCGGGACGTGGACGTGGAGGCCCAGGAGATCGAACGATCCATGGGCCTGCGCGCCCTGCGCCAGGGGACCACCGACACCGACCCCCACGCCCCCATGGGCGTCCACGAAGTCACCGTGTCCCGCACCGAGCTGATCACCTTCACTGTGCACGCCGCTTCCGCGCCGGACGCCGAGGAGCGCCACCTCACCGACGGCCACGAGACCGCCAGCAAGACCGTCGCACTGAGCGTCGACTCCGTCGAACGCCCAGACCCGGCAACCACCTGACCCACATTGCGCCATGGCCGACGGCCACCCCCGCCTCGGGGGCGGGCCGTCGGCATTCACCCGCCTCGCCCGCCGCTCGCTGGCCGTACCGACCGTACAGGCCTGATCGGCACGAGGACGACTTCGCAGACCGTCTGACAGGACCGGCACACCCCTCGAGGTGCGGCCCACTCACCCGGCAAGGCGGGCCGTCACCGTGTTCTGCCGAGCCCCGGGGGCTGGAACGGCGGCGCGACAGCCGGGCGCTCAACCTGCCCAGACTTTGAAATCACCACCAACACTCACCACAAAGGCCCCGTCAGCAAGCTGACGTGGCCTCAGACGCCCCGTCATCGATAAGCGGATGGCGTCTCATGAACGATCTAGGCTTACAGTTGAGAGAAACCAACTAGTTTCCAACGATTCAGTTGTTCCCGATCTGTTGGATGTGAGAAACGGGGGGAACTCTTGTTCCGCCGATTAATCTCCGCAGTGGTGGTGATGGCCGGGCTGACAGCGTCACTTGTCGTTCCGGCCTCCGCCACCGATTTTCCTGCGGACACCACGCCCTTGGTCTCCTGGAACATGCAGGGGGCCAGTAACGCGGACCAGAACGGCAGCAAGTGGAGCAACACGGTCCAGCGGCTGGCGTTGCAGGTGCCGATCCTGATGCTTCAGGAGGTCGGCCCGCAGCCGCCTGAGAACAGCGACCCACAGCCCAGCCAGACCTTCACCACGACCGACAGCCAGGGCAACGCGCATCAGCACACCGTGCTGCATCGCACCTGGATCGTCAGCAGCGGTTACCGCAATGCCATCCCGACCCGTGAGGTCTACTTCCTGCAGACCGACGACGACCAGGCCAACCCGCGTCGGATCGGCGGCCGGGTCAACATCGCGCTCGTCCTGAGCGAGGCGCCCGACGAGTTGATCGTCGTCGGCAACCCGGTCGACGCCGGCCGGAACGCGCTCGGTGCGCGGTTCGGCAACGACTGGTACTTCACCGTGCACGGCCTGTCCGGCGGTGGCGGTGACTCCGGGGTGTTGCTGAACGCCGTCAACAACCGGATCACGGCCCTCGGGACCCAGCGTGGCGTCACCTACAACGCGACGATCGGTGGCGACTTCAACGTCGAGCCGGGGACCCTCGCCCAGCGGGCGAACTTCCCGCAGGCCATGCGGATCCACGGCTCGGGTACGGCGACCCACCAGAGCGGTGGTCAGCTCGACTACTTCGTCACCACCCACTTGAACCACGATCTGACGGTCACGGTCCGGTCCGAGGGCAACTCCGACCACCGGCCGGTCCAGTCCGGCCAGCTCAACGCGGCCGGACCCACTCCGTCGCCCGCCGCCGGCCCGCAGATCGACGAGCTCCGGGTGATGGCGACCGGTGACGGGATCACGGCCGGTGTGCACAGCACCGACGACGGTGGCTTCCGGGACTACCTGAACACCATCCTGAAGGGCCTGACCACCATTGCGGTGGTCGGTGGCACGGCGGCCAGTCTCATCTTCAAGCGCACGGATTTCGTCGGTGAGCAGAAGAACGGCAAGCGCGGCGACCCCGACCACATGGGCTTCGACGGCAAGGGCATCGACGACATCAAGGCCCAGACGATCCCCGCGCTGCAGACGCTGCGGCCGAACATGATGACCCTGGTCGCGGGCACGGCCGACCTGACCGGCGGTGCCGACGGTACGGCGACGGCCAGGAAGATGCAGAGCTTCCTGGACGCGATCTACCGGACCTCGCCGACGACCACGGTCCTGCTCGGGACCCTGCCGCCGTCGACGAACCCGACGTACCAGGCCCGAATCGACGCCTACAACAGCGCGCTCCGCACGATCGCCTACGCCAAGATCAAGGGCGGCGCACGGCTGGTGCTGGTCGAGCTGGGCTCGGTCACCCCGCAGGACATCACCAACGAGGTCTACCCGACCGACGCCGGCTACCAGAAGATCGCGGAAGCCTTCGGCGAAGGCACCCGGATCGCGGTCCTGCAGCACATGATCAGCGGCCGCTCGTACGTCTGGGAGCCGATCGGCAAGATCCGGGACGCCGCCGCGACCGGCTCGAAGATCGGGTTCCCCGACCTGAACGGCGATGGCAAGGCCGACTACGCGGTGGTCGGTACGGACGGCAAGGTCACCGGCTGGCGCAACGACGACCCGCGCAAGGCCGCGGTCTCGCTGGGCGACATCAGCCCGGCCGACCGCGGGAACAACCCGGCGCTGGTCTACTTCGCCGACCTGGACGGTGACGGCAAGGACGACTACATCCGGATCCTGCCGCCGGCCGACTCGCCGACCGGCATCCCCGCGATGCGGATGTCGCGGAACACCAGCAGTGGCGGCAAGGTCAGCTGGGACAGCGCGACGATCGTCGCGAACAACCTCAGCTACGAGCCGGAGCTGTACTTCACCGACCTCGACGGTGACGGCCGCGACGACCTGATCACGCTGGACCGGATGAGCTTCCCGACCGCCTGGCAGAACAAGGGCACGGGAATGCCGACTCCGGGCGGCTGGAACAAGGTCGCGGGTTTCGCCACTCCGGGTGAGGCGCGCGGCGCGCAGGTCGCCTTCGCCGACATCACCGGTGACGGCAAGGCCGACACGGTCCGGGTCGAGTACACCACCGGTGAGGTCCGGGCCTGGCAGAACACCGGCGCTCCGTGGAGCGTCACCGCCGGCTGGAAGTCGCTGGGCGTGATCCGCGCCGACGATCCGTTCCAGGGCACCTTCGGGACCTTCGCCGACCTGAACGGCGACGGGATCGAGGACTTCGCCATGACCCGCTCCGGTACGACGGCGAAGACCGCCGTCAAGGCGGCCGTGGCGAGTGGTGCCGGTGACATCGAGGGCTGGCTGGTGCCGAGCTACGGCGATGGCAGCCGCAGCGACGGCGGTGCCGGTGATCTCGGTATCAACGGTGGTGTCGGTGACCCGATGGAGTCGCACCCTGGTGGCGACGACGGCGGTTCGCGGCCGGGTGCGTCCGGCGACTGCCGGCCGGACGGTCTGGCGGCCACGCCGGGCGTGGCGACGCCGTACTGCAAGGTCTATCAGAGTGACGGCAGGGAATGGCTCGGTCAGGGCCGGGGCCGCCGGGTCGTGGGCTACTTCAACGGTGGCCGCACGGGCGCCGACGGCACGCCGCACTACCTGGTGAAGAACATCCCGTGGTCGAAGGTGACCCACCTCAACTACGCGTTCGCGTCGGTGGAGAACAACCGGATCAAGGTCGACTCGAACGCCACCCAGAAGGAGTGGCCCGGCGAGGTCGGCGCCGAGATGGATCCCTCGCTGCCCTACAAGGGGCACTTCAACCTGCTGACGAAGTACAAACGCCTGCACCCGCGGGTGAAGACGCTGATCTCGGTCGGTGGCTGGGCCGGTTCCGGTGGCTTCTACGCGATGACCACCAACGCCGACGGCTCGGTCAACCAGAGCGGGATCGAGACGTTCTCGAGCTCGGTCGTGGACTTCCTGCGGACCTACGGGTTCGACGGTGTCGACATCGACTTCGAGTACCCCACGGTCCTCGAGGACACCGGCAATCCGACCGACTGGGCGGTGTCGAACCCGCGTCGCAAGGGTCTGCCCACGACGTACGCCGCGTTGATGAAGACGCTGCGGGACTCGCTGAACCGGGCTTCGGTCGCGGACAACAAGTATTACCTGCTCACCTCGGCGTCGTCGGCCTCCGGCTACCTGGCCCGCGGGATGGCGAACCAGACCGCGCTGGACTACCAGGACTTCACCAACCTGATGGCCTACGACTACCACGGCACCTGGAACGACGTCGTGGGTCCGAACGCGGCGCTGTTCGACGACGGCAAGGACCCGGAACTGGCCGATCAGTACGCCACTCCGGAGTACGGGAAGATCGGGTACTTCAACACCAATTGGGCGATGAAGTACATGCGTGGCGCGATGCAGGCCGGGCGCGTCAACATCGGTGTGCCCTACTACACGCGCGGCTGGCAGAACGTCACCGGCGGTACCAACGGTCTGTGGGGCAAGTCGCAGAAGCTGAGCGGCTGCGAGCCGGGTACGGGCGTCAAGCGGCCGTGTGGTGACGGTGCCTTCGGCATCGACAACATCTGGCACGACGAGACCAACAACGGCAGCGAGCTCGGCTCCGGGACGAACCCGCTGTGGCACACCAAGAACCTGGAGAAGAACATCACGCCGGTCTACGCGCGCAGCGTCGGGCTGACGCCGGAGACCGACATCACCGACCGGCGCACGGGCCAATACACCCGGTACTGGGACGACACCACGAAGACGTCGTGGCTGTGGAACGCCGAGAAGAAGGTGTTCCTGTCGACCGAGGACGAGCAGGGCATCGACGCGGTCACCGATCTGGTCAAGTCGACCGGTGCGGGCGGCGTGATGATGTGGGAGCTCGGCGGCGACTACTCCTGCCCGGCGGACATCCAGCCGGACACCCCGTGCGGGATGGGGTACACGCTGACCACCCGGCTGAACGAGAAGCTGGGCAATATCGGTGCCTATGACAACAATCTGCGCACCGGCAGTGGTGGTGTCGCGCCGACGGTGACCGCCAACCTGAGCGTCGAGATGGTCAACTACCCGACCGCCACGGCGAACCTGTGGCCGTTGCAGCCGACCGTCCGGATCACCAACAACACCGGGCGCACGCTCGGCGGTGGCAAGGACACGAAGCTGTCGTTCGACATTCCAGCCTCGACGTCACCGCTGGTCAAGGACGCCAACTGGCAGACCGATGCCCAAGGTGGCCAGTGGAAGCTGGCACCCGGTACGACGTTCCTCCGGGTCAGCACGACGCTGGACTACTGCCAGATCATCCCGGCCGGGAAGTCGCTCGACTTGCCGATCATCTACTTCCTCCCGATCACCGGTCCGGTGAACACGAGTCTGTCGATCGGCGGTACGGCGTACGCGCCGGTGACCGACAACCTCAAGGGACTCGGTACGGCGACCCCGCCGGCCGGTGGCTGTAGTGCCGGGAACTGGGATGCGACCAAGATCTACTCCCCGGCCAGCCAGCCGGTCGAGCAGACCACGGTCAAGTACAACGGCAAGGTCTGGAAGGCCAAGTGGGAGACGAAGGGCAGTGCCCCGGGCACCGGGGCCGACGCCGACCACGAGCCCTGGAAGCTGATCGGCAGCGCCAGCTGACCGTTCTCAGCCACCCGGCCTGACACTCCACGTCTTGATCAAATAACCGGAGAGTGCTTCTGACCTGACCTGGGTGCAACGATGGGACTTGTTTAGGGTCCTGTTGGCTGCACGGAAAGAAGCACTCTCCAGGTGAGCAGGCGTATCGGGCTGTACCCGCGTGTTCGCGTCGAGGGCGGCGGCAGTGGAGTGCTCTCGCATGCCGGAGCGGTGCTGTCGGCCGAGACGGTCCGCAAGGTGGGCCTGGACACCGCGATATCGGCGGCGTCGGCGCCGTGGCGCAAGCCGCGGACGGTGCACGACCCGGGCAAGGTCCTGCTGGCGCGCTCGCGACGGCTCTGGGCGGGGACTGCCTGGCCGATGTCGCCATGCTGCGGGCCGAGCCCCACGTGTTCGGCCGGGTGGCGTCCGAACCCGACGGTCTCGCGGCTCGTCGACGTCCTTGCCGCAGCAGGGCCGAAGGCGCTCACCGGTGCCCAGGAGTGCGAGCGCTGAACAGGGTCCTTCATACGGATCCCGGCGGGTCGCAGTGGGGCTCGGGGATGGGGGAGCGGGCTACTGGTCGGTGCCTGCGGCGTACTTGGCGGTGTACTGCTGGGCGATCTCCAGTTGTTCGCGCTCCATCCAGGGGGCGGCCACGAGTACGTCGGGCAGCATCGCCCGTTCAGTGGTCACCGCGCGGAACAGGCGGGACACGGTCACGTCGTGGTCCGGGCGGTGCACGACGGCGATGTGATCGCCCGCGCTGATGTCGCCCGCCTCGATGACGCGGAGCATTGCTCCGGGGGACGCGGCGCGAGTGAAGCGGCGTACCCAGCCCTTCTCGTCGAGCCAGCCGGCGAAGGTGCGGCAAGGGATACGTCCGCCGGTCACCTCCAGGACGGTGTCGGGGCCGACCCGCCATCGTTCTCCGATCAGCGCGTGGCGGAGGTCCATGCCAAGGACGGTCAGGTTTTCGCCGAAGGAGCCGTTGCCCAGCACCCGGTTCAACTTCTGCTGCCAGTCGTCCAGGTCTTCCCGGGCGAAGGCGTACACGGCGCGGTCGGCGCCGCCGTGGAAGCGCAGGTCGCACACCGCGTCACCGCTGACTCCGCTGCCCGCGAGGCCGGGTGGCCCTGCCGGGGCCACCCGGACCGGCCCGTCCACCGGCTGCTTGTCGATTCCCGTCGCGCCGCCCGGGGCGTCCGTGTAGGGCACCGCGCGGGCCCGGCCGACGTTGACGCTGAGCACGGAGCCGTGCGAGCTGTTCACGCGTCGGGCTGGCGCGAGGCCGGCTCGGGTCCTGCGGCTGATCCGTCCCGAGGGACGAAAGGGCAGTGCCACTGCGCGTCCGTCTGTATCCCCGAGTACTGACGCGCCTCGGACGACTCGCCGAATTCGGCGAGGTTCGGGTTGATGGAACCCTGCAGGCGCACTTCGCGCTCACGGATGCGGCGCTGGAGACCTCCGTAGACGCCGTTCTCCACCAGTCGGCGGAACTGGTGGTGCGAGTTGAACGCCATCGCGGGGAACGGGAAGCGCCGGGTGACCCTCGACGCGTTCTCGTGCAGGCCTACGACGAAGAACGGGTGTCCGGCCACGCTGAAACCGAACTTCGGGGAGTCCGGATCCGAATCCGCGCCCTCCGCCCAGGCGAAGCCGCGGTCGGCGTCGAAGGCGTGCAGGTCGGTCAGTTGCCGCCACAGCAGTGCGTGGAAGTCGGGCTCCGGGAGCCCCAACGGACCCTCGAAGACGGCGACGATGGTGGCGAAGTTCTGCTTGACGTTGAGGTCGCGCGAGACGAACTCGGTGAGGGCGCCGTGGAGCGCGGCCGTCGTACTCTCCGTGCCCAGGACCCCCACATGGGCTTGGCGCAGGCTCTCGCGGCGCAGGGCCGACTTGGCCCCTAGGCAGGAGAACTCCTCGCTCTCAATCCAGGCCGCCAACTGGTCACGGACGGGTACGGCTGTCATGAAACCTCTCCCTCGGCGTATCGGCTAGCGTGCTGTGCTGTGCCGTTCTGCTGATTTACTCTTCGGTCGGCCGCTCGTAACTTCGACACCGCGCTCCCCTTCAGCACGGCACGATGCGGGTCGCCACGGACCGTGCTTCGCCCGCCGTCAGGAGGTCCGACGGCCGCAGGCGCCAACCGCGTTCGCGCATCGCGCCGCTCACCCGGAGGGCGACGAGTGAGTCCCCGCCGTGGGCCAGGAAGTCGTCGTCGGGACCGAAGTCCGGGGTGCGGAGCAGGGTGCGTACCAGATCGAGGAGCAGGGTGAGTTCCGCGGCCTCGTCCGTGGTGCCGGCGTCGGCCGCGGGCGCCACGGCAGGCGTGGGTGCGTCGTCCTCGGGCGCAGGGGCTTCCTGTGCGGTGGCCTCCGGCGCGGAGCCCCCGTACTCCTCCGCGAGCACCGCGGCCACGGCACGGCGGTCGATCTTGCCGGAGGTGGTCAGCGGAAGCGCGTCGCGGACGCGTATCAGGCCGGGGACCAGGTGGGAGGGCAGGCGTCCGCGCAGGTCCTCGCGGATCTGCTCGGCCGTCGGGCCGCCCGCGGTCACCGAGAGTGCGGCGGCCAGGATCCGTCCGCCGTTCCCGGTTCCGTCGTCGAGGGCCACCGCAGCGGCCGCGGTGACGCCTCGCGTGGCGGTCAAGTGCCGGTCCACTTCGTCGAGTTCGATCCGGTAGCCGCGGACCTTGACCTGGTTGTCCAGGCGGCCGAGGAACTCCAACGCGTCGTCCTGATGGCGTATGACCAGGTCGCCGGTGCGGTACATCCGCGCGTCGGCCACCGTGGCGAACGGGTCGGGGCGGAAGCGCTCGGCCGTACGCTTCGGGTCGTCGAGATACCCGTGGGCGAGCGGACTCCCGCCGACCCAGAGCTCGCCGGGGCTTTCCGCCTCGGTCGGACGCTGATCGGCATCGAGGACGTAGAGCCGGCGGTTGCCCACCGGGCCGCCGATGGGCAGGCCGGTCGTGGCCGGGACGGGCTCGTCCGCCCGCAGGACGAAGGCCGCGCAGGTCACCACCGTCTCGGTCGGCCCGTAGCCGTTGACCAGCGTGCAGTGGCCCAGCGGTCCGTTCCGGTGCACCTGGACGTCCTTCGTGCCCGCTGCCTCGCCGCCGATCACGACGGTGCGTACGCCGTCGAAGGAGAGGCCGGCGCCCTCCGTCCCCTGCATCTGGGTGCAGACCAGACGCCAGTAGGCGGTGGGGAGTTGGAGCACCGACACACCCAGGCCACGTACCCGGTGGGCGAGCTCCGCCGGGCTCAGGGCGCGGTCCGCGGAGTCCAGGAAGGCCACCGTGCCGCCGACGGCGAGCGTCGGCCAGATCTCTTCCTGGGCGACGTCGAAGCCGAGCCCCGCGAACTGGAGCACGGTGTCGGTGTCGCGCAGTTCGAGGAGATCGCCGATGCCGGTGGTGTGGTCGGCGAAGGCGTCCTGGCCGACGAGCACTCCCTTGGGGGTGCCGGTCGATCCCGAGGTGTAGATGACATAGGCCGCCCGGTCCTGGGGGCGGCCGGTCGCCGGACGCGTGGAGGGAGCCGTGTCCGCGAGCGCCCGGGGGCCGTCGGCGTCGACGACGGCCCGGGCTCCCGAACGGCTCAGCAGTCGGTCGCGGTACGCGTCGGGGGCCGCGGCGTCCATGGGCAGGAAAGCGGCGCCGACGTGCCAGCACGCCAGCATGGCGACGACCGCGCCGGGGCCGGAGGGCAGCCGCAGACCGACGACGTCACCGACGCCGACTCCGAGCGCCGACAGTTCGACGGCGACCTTCTGTGCGCGTTCCCACAACTCGGCGTAGGTGACGGTCGCATCGGCGGTCCGCAGGGCGACGCGCTCGCGGACCGCTGTGTCCGGGTGTCCGGCCGTCGCGGCGATCCGGTCGGCCACCCATAGGGGGGAGGCGGTGGCAGGAGGACGGGTGGTGCTGATGGAGGTCATCGGATACCTGACTCAGTGGGGAGGTTCGGACGGTCATCAGCGGCTGGGGCGTCCGCGGGTTCGGCCTGTACCGGCCGCAGCCGTCGGCCGCCGGCCAGGGCGACCACGAAGCCGACGCCGCCGCAGAGGGTCGCGAAGGCGTAGGCGGCCTGCGCGCCTCGGGAGTCCGCGAGGTGGCCGCTCACCGAGGAGCCGATGGACACCCCGAGCCAGAGAGCCGTGGACTGCCAGGCCAGCGCCTCCGTGCGGTAGGAGGCGGGCACACCGTCCACGACCAGCATCATGGCGACGATCATGGCCGGACAGGAGCTCGATCCGGCCAGCAGGAGCACGAGGCCGGCCCCGACGAAGTTGTGGACCACGAGCATCGGCAGGATCCCGGCCGCCATGATCAGGGTTGAGACCCACAGGATCCGCGGCAGCGGAGCCGACCACTCCCGCGCACCGTACGCCACTCCCGCCACAGAGCTGCCGATCGCGTAGATCCCCAGCAGGACCCCCGCCATGAAGGGCTGCTGCTTCTCACCGGAGAACGCCACGGTGGCTATGTCGATCGAGCCCCACATGCCGCCGAAACACAGGTTCAGTGCCGCCACGAGGGCGACCGGTCCCAGGAACAGGGCGCTCTTCCCGGCCTTGGGGCCGGGCTTGCGCTGCGGCTCCGTGCGCCGGCTGAGCGCCAGCAGGACGCTGCCACCGCACACCAGGACCAGCGCGCTGACGAGGCCCGCGGCCGGGCTCACCCCGACGGCGAGTGAGGTGGCGATGACCGGGCCGACGATGAAGACGACCTCGTCGACCAGGGATTCCAGTGCGAAGGCCGTCCCCTTCAAGGACGAGCCGTCCAGCAGACCGCTCCAGCGCGCCCGCACCATCGAGCCGAAGGCGGGTGTCGCCGCACCCGCCAGCGCCGCCGTGACGAACAGAACCCACAGCGGCGTCCCGTCGCTCAGCGTGCTCACGACGAACGCGCCGCCGCTGACCGCGCACAGTACCGCGCAGGAGAGTAGGACCTTGTGCTGCCCCACCCGGTCGGCCACGCGGGCCAGTTGAGGCGCGGCCACCGCGTACCCGACCGCGGAGACGGCCGAAAGCGCACCCGCGGTGCCGTAGTCGCCCCGCGTCGCGGAGACGAAGAGCAGGATGCTGATACCGGTCATGCCCAGCGGGAACCTGGCGAGCATGCCGGGGAGGAAGAACCCCCACGCTCCCGGGGTCGACAGGACCGTGCGGTAGCGCGCGACTCCCGTGGTCATCGCTTCAGCTCGGCCACGAAGCCCGCGACCAGGCGCGTGAGTGCCTCCGTCTCTTCGAAGTGGACGGCGTGACCGGTGTCGAGGTCGTGCGTCTCCAGGTTGGGGTGGCTCTGGAGGAAGGCGCGCACGCGGTCGTTGTCGACCAGCCTGTCCCGGGTGCCGAACACAGCCCGTACCGGCAGCGGCCCGATGCGTCCGTAGTCCGTCTCCGACTTGACGGCGATGGCCTCCCAGGAGTCGATCGTGCCGACCGTCACGTGGGAGAGCTTCAGCTTGTCGTCCTCGATGGCCGCGAGCCACTCCGCACGACCGGTGAAGTCGGTCGGGCGCAGTGGCACCCTGATGAAGGGGCGCGTTGTCTCGACGGTGATGCCGAGCTCCTCGACGACCTCCAGGGCGGCGTCGATCGAGCGGTCCAGCACGTCGGAGTAGCGATCGTTGAAGAAGAAGCCGGGGCAGACCATGAGCAGGCTCGCGAGTACCTCGCGGTCGGCGAGCCCGGCCGCGACGACCGTCGCCACCTGGGCGCCGAAGCACCAGCCGGCCAGGTGGATGCGGGTTCCGGGGCGGGCTTCCTTGAGGCTGCCCAGCAGCAGCGCGATGTCCCGGACGGCCAGGTCGCCGTCCGGGATGTGTCCGCGCACGGCGTTGAGTCCCGAGCCGCGCAAGTCGACGGCGAGGAAGGCGACGTCGTCACCGAGTTCGGCGAGCCGGGCGCCGAGCGGTGCCTGCCAGCCCGCGTGACTCATGCCCCCGTGCAGCATCACCACGAGGTCCGCAGCGGTCTCGGCGCCCCAGAGCCGGTAGTGCGTGATGTAGCCGTCCGGCTGCTCGAAGGTGTGGACGCCTTCCAGGGTGGTCTGGACTATCACTGTTGCTCTCTCCTCTGTGTCGCCGGGATGTCCTCGGTGCACGCGAGCGCCTCGACCTCGACGCGCAGCGCGGGCGTGGCCAGTGCGGCCACCGTCATGACGGTCATGCAGGGGCGCAGGTCGCCCAGCCACTCGCCCATCCGCCGGCGCCGACGCTGGAGATCGACCTCGCCGGCGAAGTAGAACGTCAGCTTGACCAGGTCCTCGTGGCGCATCCCGGCCGCTTCGAGGTTGGCCGTGATGTTGTCCAGCGCGATGCCGAGCTGCTCGACCGGGTCCTCGGGGAGCTCGCCGGTGGGGGCCATGCCGATCTGGCCGGAGACCACGAGCCACCGGACTGGGCCGGTGATCTCGGCCTGGTGCGAGTACGCGGCGAGCGGCGCCGCGATCCCCTGGGGGTTTCGGAAGGTGTTCACGGAGGCTCTCTTTTCCCTTTCAGACGGATGGGTTCCGGCGCGCGCCGAGGCCGTCCACACACGTCTCGATCCGGCCGGTGGTGTCGCGGACGGAGCCGCCAGGGGTCTCGGCGATCTGCGCCAGGACGGCCTCGTATAGGCGCGCCAGGTCGTCCACCACGCCCTGCGGGAGGAACCTGTCGTCGGCGTTGAGGGTGATCTCCAGCGCGGAACGGTTTGGGTCGCGGCCCACGGTCGCGAGGAACGGCGCGTCGGTGTGCTCGAACCACCGGACACCGGTGAGGTGTCCGCCCCCGTGGACGGCGTCCGCATACGCGGGGAAATCCGTGTAGTTGAACAGCGCGGAGTAGTGGGGCCAGTCGTCCGGGCCGTCGCCGGTTGCGGCGCAGCGGCGGTGTGCGAGCGCGCGCATCTCGAACGTGAACACCTGGTCGGTGAGCTGCGGCCACGTCTGGTCCTCGATCCGGACCCGGTGCGGCTGGAAGTTGAGGAACATCCCGACCAGTTCCTGCGCGTCGTCGGTCTCGGGGCGGCCGTGGGTGAACACCCCGGTCAAGACGTCGGGCTCGCCCGTGACCAGGGCCAGCACCCTCAAGTGTGCTGCGAGCATGAGGTACTTGAGCGGGTGCCCGGTGTGGCGCGCGACCTCACGCAGCCGGGCTTCCTGGTCGGGCGGGAGGACGACGGTCGCCTCGGCCCAGCGGGAGCCGCCGTCGGATGGGTAGCGGGGCAGCCACGCTCCGGGGTGGCCCGCGAGGACGTCGTGCCAGAACTCCCGCGACTCGGCGGAAGAGCGGGCGGCCGTCTCGGCCATGGCGTAGTCGCGGAAGGAGCCGGCCTCGTTGCCGGACCGGACGGGCCCGGCATCGGCGCCTGTTCCGGCACCGGCGGCGGATGCGCCGACCTCCGAGGCGTACGAGAGGAGGAGATCCCGGACGAGGAGGGAGAGGCTCCAGCCGTCGACGACCGCGTGGTGGAAGCTCAGCGAGAGCACGAAGCGGTCTGGCGCGACGCGGTGTGCCGCGAACCGTATGAGCCCGGGCTGCTCCCAGCGGAATCCCGAACCGCGTTCCTTCTCGAACCACTCGTCGGGCGCCGAGGGATTGTCCTCGGCGTCGACCACGGTGAGATCGGGCTCGACCGAGGTGTACACGAGCTGCCGGGGAACGGGTGACGCCGCCAGGTCGACGGTGGCGCGCAGCGTCTCGCAGGACGCGGTCATCCGCCGCAGTGCGGCGCGCAGCAGGGGAGCGTCCAGTGGCAGCGCGACGGAGTAGGCGAAGACGTCATGGTAGGCGGACTGTGCGGGGTCCCGCCTCGTCGCCTTGATCATCCGGAGCTGGGTGGCGGTGAGGGGGTAGGCGTCGACGACTCCCGGGGGGAGCCCGTCGAGTGACGCGCCCGGGGATTCCCCGACGGTGCCCGCCGACTCTGCGGTCTCGGGCTCGGACGCCCGCGCCGCCAGCCTGTGGACCAGGGCCCGAACCGTGCGCGCCTCCATCACGTCGCGCAGCGCGGCACCGGGGAACTGCCTGCGCAGCTTGGCGAGGATGCGGATGGAGCTGATCGAGTCCACGCCGGCGTCGAGGTAGTTCTCCTCCGTCCCGACCGTCTCGCTGCCGACCACCTTCGCGATGATCGCGGCGACGGCACGCTCCGTGGCGTCCGGACGGCCGTCGGCCGGTTCCTGTCCCGCGTACCGTTCGAGGGCGGCGAGGAACTCGCCCAGGAACTGCTCCGCCGTGGGGGCCTTGACCCGCCCGCGGTCGTGGGACACGGCGAGCTGCGTCGCACCGGCGAAGTGGTCCCGGTGCACGTGGACGGTCATCGGGAAGCTGGTGAGCTCGAAGTACCGGGCGTTCTCGATCGACACCGTGTCTCGCGTGGCGGCGGTCGTGTCACCGGCCGTCGCGTAGGAGTGGAAGTCGGTGTAGTTGAAGACCACGTCGAAGAGCGCTCCGCCCTGCTGCCGCTCGATGTCGGCGAGGGGGAACCGCTGGAGCGGGACGAGTTCCCGCTCGCGCTCGAAGACCGAGGCCGGCAGCTCCGCGTCGTCCGCCTCACGCACCTCGACGGGCAGCGGAAGGGTGTTCAGGAACAGGCCGACCATCTCGCTGCCGCCGGGCACTTCCGGGCGGCCGTTGCCGACCAGCCCGGTGACCACGCGTGACCTGCCGGTCAGGTCCGCCAGGGCCGCGCAGTGCGCGGCCAGATAGAGCGATTTGAGCGGGAGTCCGAGGGCCGCGGCGCGCAGGCGTAGCCGCTCCTCCAGCCCTGCCGGAACGGCCCGCTCCAGTACCGCGGTCTCGATCGTCTCCGGCGCCGCGGATCCGAGGTGGCCCGCCAGCAGCGTCGCGGAGAAGCCGTCGAGCAGCCTGCGCCAGGCGTCCTGGTCCGCCGGGCGTCGTGCGCTCTCGCGCTCCAGCGCCACGTAGGTGCCGTAGCTGGGATCCGGGGCGGCGTCGGCCGTCCGGCCGGCCGGGAGCCCAGCGCAGCGGCGTCGGATCTCCTCGATGACGAGGGCGACGCTCCACCCGTCCAGGATCAGGTGGTGGAACGAGAACGCCAGGTTGATACGGCCGTTGCCCCGTACGTGGGCGCGGAAGCGCAGGGGCGGCCTGGCGAGGTTCAGCGGGCGGCGCTTCTCGGTATCGATCCACTCCTCGACCGCCCGGTCCTGCGCGTCGGCGGACAGCCCGGTGAGGTCCACGACCTCCGGGGACGGCGCGGCGCCGGCCGCGTCCGGGCGGAGCACGACCTGGAGGGGCTCGTCGTAGCGCTCCAGGTCGAAGTAGGACCGCAGTTGAGCGTGGCGTGCCACGGTCTCCCGTACGGCACGGGCCAGTTCAGCCGGATCGGCCACGCCGGCGAACTCATAGTCGAAGATGTCGTGGTAGACCGGGGAGTCCTCGTCGAGCAGCGAGTGGTAGATCATGCCCGACTGGAGCTTCGTCAGCGGCCAGGCGTCTTCCGCCGCCGCGGGGAGCGCCGCCTTGTCGTCGTCCGTCAGCAGGCCGAACGCCTCGGTGGCGGCCGGCCCGGGCGACGCCGAGTCTTCGCGGGTCAGCGAGGCGGCGAGCTCCGCGATCGTCGTGTGGGCGAACACTTCGCGCAGGTTGACCGCGTATCCGGCCGCGCGCAGCCGGGAACTGACGCGCAATGCGATGATCGAGTCCCCGCCGAGGGCGAAGAAGTTGCTGTCCGCGCCGACCGGTGCCTGGAGTCCGAGGACGTCCCTCCAGGCACGGGCCACGTCCTGCTCGGCGGTCGTGGCGGGCAGGCGGCCGGCTCGATCGGCCGGTGCCGCGTGGGCCGTCGGCGAGGGCAGGGCACGCCGGTCCAGCTTGCCGTTGGGAGTGGTGGGCAGCTGCGGGACCTCGATGAGGTACTGCGGGACGAGGAACTCGGGCAGCAACTTCCGCAGCCGGGCACGCAGGTCGTCGGGGTCGAACGCGGTGCTCACGACGTAGGCGGCCAGCGCCTGCGCGGGACCCGACGCGTCCACGACGACGGCCGCCTCCTGGACGCCGGGCAGGTCGCGCATGACCGCGGCGATCTCGTCGGGCTCGACCCGTAGACCGCGCAACTTGACCTGGTTGTCGATGCGTCCCAAGTATTGGATCTGACCGTCCGGCAGGAAGCGGGCCAGGTCGCCGGTGCGGTAGAGGCGGGCTCCCGGGGCCGTTCCGTAGGGGTCGGAGACGAACATCCTGGCGTTGAGGTCGTCGCGCCGGTGGTATCCGGTTGCCACGGCGACGCCGCCGATGCACAGCTCCCCGGGAACGCCGACCGGCTGGAGCTGCAGATCCCGGTCCAGGACGTACAGCCGCACGTTGTCGATGGGCTTGCCGATGGGGACGAGCTCTCCCGGGTAGTCGGCCCGGCAGGGCCAGTGCGAGACGTCGATCGCGGCCTCGGTCGGGCCGTACAGGTTGTGCAGTCCGCAGGAGGGGAGCGTGGCGGCGAAGACCTCGATGGTCTTGCGGGGGAGCGCCTCGCCGCTGCAGATGACCCGCTTGAGCGGGCCGCAGTGCTGGGCGAGTTCCTCCGCCTCCAGGAACACGTTCAGCATCGAGGGGACGAAGTGCACGGTCGTGACGGCCCGGGACCGGATGAGTTCCTTGAGGTAGTCGGGGTCGCGGTGTCCGCCCGGCCGAGCCACGACGATGGCGGCCCCGGTCATCAGTGGCCAGAAGAACTCCCATACCGAGACGTCGAAGCTGTACGGGGTCTTCTGGAGCACCCGGTCCGCCCCGGCACCGTCGGTCAACGGGAAGGCGGACTGCATCCAGTGGAGTCGGTTGGCCAGCGCGTCATGGCGGTTGATCACACCCTTGGGCTGCCCCGTGGATCCGGAGGTGTAGATCATGTACACGGGCGAGTCGGGGCCCAGTTCGCGGACGGGATCGGTGTCGTCCTCGTGGTCCAGGGACTCGTCCGGGAGGACGAGGAGCTGGGCGGCGGCGCTGCCGAGGGCCGGGCGGTGGTGCTCCTGGGTGAGGATCAGCGGAACACCGGCGTCCTGGATCATGAACTCGATCCGGGCGACCGGGTATTCGGGGTCGATGGGCACGTACGCGCAGCCCGCCTTGACGATGGCGAGCAGCGCGATCACCATCTCTGCGGAGCGCTCCATGAACACCCCGACGAAGGGCCCGGCCCCGGTCGTCCCGAGGATGGTGCGGATGCGGCTCGCCACCTGGTTGGCCCGCCGGTTCAGCTCGTCGTACGTGTACGCCTTGCCTTCGAACTCGACGGCCAGGCTGTCGGGGCTCCGCCGGACCTGCTCCTCGATGACATCGGCGATCGTCCCGTCCGGGTGGGCGACCTGCGTGTCGTTCCAGTCGCCGAGGATCAGGTTCCGTTCCTCGTCGCGGGTCATCGACGGCGTGCCCACCGGTGCGTCGACGCCGGCGTTGCCCAGTGAGGCCAGCAGTCGCGCGTAGTTGCGTAGGATCCGCTCCGCGGTGTCCCGGGTGAACAGATCCGTGTTGAACTCGAGCTCGAACTCGTACGCGTCGTCGGCCCGGTTGACGTACAGCAGCAGGTCGAACTTGGCGGCAGTCCGGCGGACGGGGTGGTACTGGGAGACCAGTCCCGGTCCGAGGTCGATCGAGGGACGGCCGTCGAGCATCGTGAGCATCGTCTGGAAGACCGGGTTGTGGTTCCGCGCCCGCTCGGCCCCGAGTGCCTCGACCACCTTCGGATAAGGCGCGTCGCCGTCGTCAAGCAATTGCTCGGCGGCTTTCTGGGCGCCGGACAGCACGGTGCGGAACGTATCGTCCGGGTCCACCGGCACGAACAGGGGCAGGGTGTTGACGTAGCAGCCGACCTGCTCCAAATCCTCGACGCCCGGCCTGTTCAGCACCGTGGTGCCGATGGCGAAACCTTCCTGACGTGTGTAGCGGTGCAGCAACAGCGCATAGGCGGCGAGGAACACCGGGAATGCGGTGCTGCGGCAGGTGCGGGCGCATTCCTTCAGCAGCGGTTCGACGTCCGCGCTGGGCACGGTGATGGTCATGCTGTCGCCGCGGAAGGTCTGAACCGCGGGACGCGGGCGGTCCAGCGGCATGCCGAGCAGTTCCGGGGCGCCGGCCAGCGACCGGCGCCAGCGCTCGACGGCGGCTGTCTGCTTCTCATCCGCGGCCGCCGAGCGGCTCTCCGTGACGAAGGCGCGGAACGCGGTGCCGGAGACGCGCCGCTGCGGCAGGCGTCCGGTGGCCACCAGGGTGCGGTAGTTCTCCGCTATTTCGTCAAGGACCAGGCGGATGCTCCAGTCGTCGACGACGATGTGGTGAGCCGTCAGGCCGAGGAACCAGATGTCGCCCGGCAGCGCCACCACGACCGCCCGCAGCAAGGGAGCCGCGCTCAGGTCGAACGGTCGCCGGTGGTGTTCAGCGAGCACCTCCTCCGCCCGGAGGCGGGCCTCGGCAGCGGCCAGGGTGCGCAGGTCGACCACGGTCGTACTGTCCGGAAGGGCGTCCCCGCCAGTGTGGTGCACCTGGGCCCGCGGCCCGCCGGGGGTCTCGTGGAACGTCGTGCGGAGTGCGTCGTGCCGCAGGACGGTGGCCCGGATGGCGCGGCGTAACGCGCCCGGATCGAGGTCGCCGGACGTCTCGAAGGCCACCGATTCGTTGTACGCAGGCTCGTCGGAGCCGGCGAGTTCATGGAAGAGCCAGAGGCTTTCCTGGGTGTACGAGAGCATGCTTGCGCCGGTGTCCGGTTCCCCAGCCATACCGCACTCCAAACTCGGAACGAAACTTGGCTCGTTGACGTAACGAGCGATGTAGATGCAAGGGATCGGCGCCCTGCCGCACGAGGTCCGGGGCGCCCGGGTGTTCCGGACGCGGCTCCGTGTCGTGCCGTGTCCGGTATGGCGGGCGGGGCGCCGCTGTCCGCGTCCCGGCACGCCGACGAGCCCAAGCTTTTCCGGCCCTCGCGACGACGGGGGACTGAGCCTGCGGGATCCGGCCGGGAAGGCCGGATCCCGGACCGCGGCTAAGGCGCGGCCACGGCCCCGTGGAACGGGTCGAACACCTCGTCGTACGGCCGCAGGATCGAGCTCAGCGTGTCCGGTGCCGCCGCGTCCGGACCCGGACAGTCGTCCGTGACGGGCTCGGTGTTGATCGAGATGTGTCTGGCGACCGTGCGGGCCAGACGGACGGCCGTGTCGGCGTCGCCGGCACGTACGATGACGTGCCCGCAGCGATCGTCCGACCAGCGGAGCTCGGGCACCACCGAACCCGGCTCCACACTCACCGACACCTCTACCACCCCGTCGACGGCCCGCGCCGCGTCCAAGCCGGTGACGGAGGTGACGACCCCCGGGGCCGCGGTCAGGAAACGGATGGCGGCCGCGCCGCGGGCGGGGTGCAGATGACCGTCGAGCGGAGCACCGTGGCCGACGAGGCGATAGGTGGCCTCCTCCATGTCGACCCCGTACACCATCCTGACGAGATCGTTGATCCGGTCGCCCCCGCGGCGGGTGTGCGATTCGACGACCCGCGGTCCCTCAGCGGTGAGGATGATCTCCGTGTGCGACGGGCCGTCCTCAAGACCGACCGCGTCGAGCAGCCGCACCGTCAACTCGCGGATCTGGTCGAGCTGGTCCTCCGCCAGGGGCGCCGGAATGACGTGCCCGAGTTCCACGGTACCGCCCTCGGTGTCCTTAGCGGTCACCGCGATGATCGTGTGCCGACCCGATTCGGAAAAGGATTCCACGCTCAGTTCGGGACCGACCAGAAGCTTCTCGACCTGGAATTCACCGAGCTCGAACGACTGGCACCAGGCCCATATCTCGTCGATGTCCTCGACCGACTCGATCCGGCGCACTCCGAGGCTGCCCGAGCCCTTGGTCGGTTTGACAATGGCCGCCCCGTGCGAGACAACGAATTCACGGAGCTGCGCCTGAGTGGGATTGACCGCATAGGGAACGGCCTCGATGCCCTGCTCGTTCAGTAGTGCCCGCATCGCGGACTTGTCGTGCAGCAGCCGGGCGCATCGTTCCGATGTGCCGGGAATTTCCAGGGCGTCGGTCAAATGACCGGCCACCAGTTGTGCTGCCTCGGTCTGTGTAACGATCCGCGTGATCGGTGCGATCCGGTGCAGCGCGGCGGCCATCGCGGCGGCGCTGGGCACGTGCTGATAATCCACCAGGGCGAGCTGCTGGCAGTGCGGAATCAGCGTGGGATCGAATTGTGACGGCTTTTGCATATAGACGACGTCTACATCGGCCGACTTCGCCTTCGAAACTAATCGGATGCTGTCCCCAATAACGAGCACGCGCCCCCGTAACACGATCATCCCCCGTTTCCGATCGTTCTCCTCCGAGCCGTTGGTGAGGCTAGCACAGCAGCAGCCATCCACCCCAGGGATCCTGCGAAGATCGGCGGGCAGCCGGGCCCGTGCAGGGCTCCTGCCTGTAAGGATGGAGATTCTGCATCGAGCAATGTTCGTCTTGGCGACGACGTTCCGTAACCATTCGTCGGCGGCGTTCCGCTTCCACTTCCGCCTCCGCCAGATGACGTAGTGAAGGATCATGCCGCATCGTCCCTCGTGACGCGAGCGTGATTGGCCCCTGTCCAACGTGAAATAGGGCCGCAGGCAGCGACGCCGCTTAGCCTCGCGCTTTCATGAAGCGGGCTGTCCGGCAGGTGGTCACACAAACAGAAAGGGCCTCTGACCAGCAAGAATGAGGATTGTCTAGGTCCC
>NZ_JBIUVQ010000033.1:0-43910 GCF_044743035.1 Streptomyces sp. NPDC087787 | reverse complement strand
TCGTCCAGGGCTGTGAACTCACCCGTCCCGCAGGCGGGGAAGACCGCGCCCGGGCCGGCCGCGAGCTGCCGTTCGAGGTAGGCACGGAAGGCGCCGGGATCCAGGTCGCCGTTGCGCTGAAAACTCGTCAGCGGGAAGGACAGCACGCCCTGCCCCATCCCCTCACCGAGACGCCGCACGACGTCCGCAATCTCTTTCATGTCCATCCCACTGGATATCGTCTTCATACAAAGACAGCGTCTACATGTGGAGACGGAGGCTAGGTACGCGGACAGTCGAGGGTCAAGGGTTCTGCACCGGCGGATTTAGGATCGGGACATGACGCAGAGTGGGGGCGTACCCGAAGTGAAGTCGGCGGTGCGGACCGTCGCGTTGCTGGAACTGCTGGCCGCGCGGGGTGACCGCCCGGCGCGGCTGCGCGAGCTCTCCGAGGAACTCGGCGTGCCCCGCAGCAGCATGTACGCGCTGCTGCAGACGCTCGTCGAGCACGGCTGGGTCCGCACCGACACCACCGGATCCCTGTACGGCATCGGCATCCGGGCGCTGCTGACCGGCACCAGCTACCTGGACAGCGACAAGCGCGTCCGCCTGGTCCGCCCTTATCTCGACGAGGCGTCGGACGCCCTGGGGGAGACCATCCATCTGGCCCGGCTGGACGGTCCGGACGTCGTCTACCTGGCGACCAGGGAATCCCACGAGTACCTGCGGACGATCAGCAGGGTCGGCCGCCGGGTCCCCGCACATGTCGGAGCCCTGGGCAAGGCCCTGCTCGCCGAGCGCGCGAACGGCGAACTCCCGCTCCCCGAAGACCCGTTGCCCGCCTCCACCCCAAACACGCTCACCACCCGGACGTCACTGCTGGCCGACCTGGCCGAGGTGCGGGAACGTGGCTACTCCATCGACCGCGAGGAAACCGTCACCGGCATCACCGGCTTCGGCTTCGCCCTGCGCTACGACACCCCCGCCACCGACGCCATCAGCTGCTCGGTGCCGACCTCCCGCCTCACCGACGAACACGAGCACCGCATCATCGCCGTCATGCGCGAGGTCCGCACAAAGATCGAGACTCTCCTGCCGCTGCCGTCCCGTGACGTCGACTGGCGGGAACCGCAACGATGAGCGAGCGGCAGACCCCACGAGCGTCCACGACGGTTGTGAGCCCACCGCACTGCGCCGACTCGGCACACGTTCACTTGGTTCGAGCTGGAACGACCCACGCTCGCGCTCGGCTGAGCGGATGACACCGCCCCGCGGACGCACGGTCGCCGGGCCCACAAACCGTGACGGTGTTGAGGGCCTTTGAAAATGAAAACCCGCATCCCTGCTTCCCTCTCCTCGGCGGCTGTGACGCTGCCGTCAGTCATGTCGGGCGGGAAGCGCCTGCTCGGTCCAGACCGTCTTGCCCTTGGGCGTGTACCGGGTCCCCCAGGCCTGGGCCAGACGGGCGGCGATGAATAGTCCGCGTCCTCCCTCGTCCACCGTCCGGGCATGGCGCAGATGTGGCGCGGCCTTGCCCGTGTCCCGCACCTCGCAGGTCAGGGTGCCGTTGCGGATGAGGCGGAACTCGATGGGCGGGGCTCCGTACCGCACGGCGTTGGTGACGAGTTCGCTGACGATGAGCTGTGCGTCGAACGCCGTTTCGTCGTTTACACGCCAGGCGCTGAGCTGCCTGCCGGCGCGGGCGCGGGCGACCGCCACCGAGGCAGGGTCGCGGTCGAACTGCCAGGCGGCGACCCGGTCGGGCGGGAAAGGTCGGGTGCGGGCCACGATCACCGCTGCATCACCCGCGCCCACGCCCTCCGGGAGGGCGTACACGAGGGCATCGCAGAGCTCCTGCAAGGGGCGGTCGGCGTAGTCTCGGGCCGCGTTGAGCGGCAGTGAGGACTCCGACAGGTACGTCGTCAGCAGTGGATCGCTGGTGAAGACCAGGGTGCTACCGGCCGGCACCTCGAATGACACGGCTGCGAAGGGCGTGTTCTCCCGCGAGCCGAGGAGCGGCCCCGTCGGCGGGTCGGGAACGGTGAGGGTGTGGTCGGGGTGCACCGTGACGGGGGCCAGGGGGCCGGCCGTCGCCATCACGCAGGTGCCGGCCAGGGGGTCGTGGATGGCGTAGACGCAGTCCGCGGTGAGTGCCTCGCGGCGTAGCGGGTCGCCCAGCGGCAGGTTGGCCCGTTCAGTGGCCAGTCCGGTTGCCGTGTCCTGCAGGCGGGCGAGGAGTTCGTCGGGCGCGAGGTCAAAGGCGGACAGGGCTCGGATGACCGTCCGCATCTGGCCCATGGTGGCGGCCGCGTTCAAACCCTGCCCGGACACGTTGCCGACGACGAGCGCGGTGCGGGCGCTGGACAGGGCGATGGTGTCGTACCAGGCGCCGGGGGCGGCGCCGGTGGGGGAGAGGTAGGCGGCCTCCAGCGAGGCGTGGGTTTCGGGGCGTCGGGGCAGTAGCCGGCGCTGGACCGTGGCGGCGATGGCGTGCTCGCGGGTGAAGCGCCGTGCGTTGTCGATGGACAGGGCGGTGTGGGCGGCCACCTCCACCGCGAGTTTCTGGTCGGCCTCGTCGAATGGCGGCGACTTCCCCGTGCGGTAGAGGCTGACCAGGCCGAGCGCCGCGTCGCGCAGGGCCAGCGGCACTACCAGCAGGGTGTGGGCCTGCGCCGATTGGATGGCATCCGCGCGCGGACGGTCAGTGGGCAGCCAGGGCGCGGAGGGGTCCAGGGGGACCAGGCGGGGGCGCAGGTCGGTCAGGGCCTGGGTGAAGGGTGTGGGAGCCGGCAAGAGGCGCACATCACCCAACGGGTGGGCCTGCAGAGGGTGGGGGTGGCCGCTGCGGAAGGCGGTGCGCATCAGCGGTGTGCCCGGCGGCAGCGGGGCCTGTGGCGGGTCGTCGCCGCGCATCACGGAGTCCACCACCTCTACGACGGCGATGTCGGCGAACGCGGGGACCACGGCCCCGGCGAACTCGTCGCCGGTCGCCGCTGGATCCAGGGTGCGTCCCACGCAGCGCCGCACGGCGTCCAGGACGTGGACGCCGGCGCGCCCCCGCTCGCGTTCGGTGACGTCGACCAAGGTGACCACCAGTCCGAGCACCTTGCGCTGCTGGTTCGCCAGGCGCTGTGCGGTCACCTCAAAGTAGTGTGCCCGTGTGGGGGCGGCTCGGGTGACGGCTCGCACGATGCGCTCACGCAGAGGCACTCCTGTGTCCAGCACTTTGCGTAGCAGGGTCTCCATTTCGTGGTTCTCGACGAGGTCGAAGACGTCCCGGGCAGGGCGCCCGATCACGTCCTCCAGGGCCACGCCTTGCATGGCAGGCGTGGCGGTGTTGATGCGTACCACCCGCAAGTGGGGGTCCAGCAGGTGGAGCCCTATCGGTGAGCTGGTGAACATCGCTTCCAGCATCGAGGCCGCGGTCTCGTCCACGTCCGGGCCGGGATGGGCGTCGGGCATCGGTATCACCTCCGGGCTCCGCCGTGGCATGTCCCGGCGCGTGTCTGTCGACGCACGCCGAGCGCGTTTCCAGCGTGCTCCGCAGCCAGGCCGGGCGCACTTGGAGCGATGCGGGCCACTGGGCCAGGCGCTCCCGGTCCGCGCCAGGACCCCTGGGTGGCCGGCTCGGACCACCGGTCCCTTCCCGCTCGGGCCGGCGGTCTCAGCCCCTGCCGACACCACGCTTTGAAGGTGCTGGAACACACCGGAGATCGTCTGGACAGCGAAAACCCCCGCCGGATCGAGCTGCCCCAACGGCACCGTGACCCGTGCTCCTCCGGTTGGATCAGCCTGGAAGGCGAATTACCAGCGACCGTGATTTCGTGCACTTGGAGGAAGTGCGCCTGCTTCCGGCAAGAAGCCGGGAGAATGCGAGGCGCGTGCATCGAATCGAGGAGAAATGACCACGTACAAGGTCGGCTACATCGTGGGAAGCCTGGCGACGCAATCCATCAACCGGACGCTCTCCAAGGCCCTGATCCGACTGGCTCCACCGGACCTGGAGTTCAATGAGATCCCGATCAGCGACCTCCCGCTCTACAGCTACGACTACGACAGTGATTTTCCCAGCGAAGGTAGGAGGCTCAAAACGTCGATCTCTTCCGCCGACGCCATTCTATTTGTTACCCCGGAATATAATCGGTCAATCCCCGGCGCTCTGAAGAACGCCATCGACTGGGCCAGTCGCCCGTGGGGAGACAATTCATTCACCCATAAACCGTCCGCGGTGATCGGAGCCTCCCCCGGTGCCATCGGGACAGCCATCGCTCAGCAGAGCCTTCGTAGTGTCCTCAGCTACTGCAACTCTCCACAAATGAACGCGCCCGAGGCCTACATCAGATTTAACCCGGAGGTATTCACAGGCGATGGCCGGGTCGCCAATAGTGATACGGAACAGTTTCTGCGACGCTTCATGGAGGAATTTCGCGATCACATCGTACGCGTGCTCTCGGTGCTGCCTCCTCGAGACATGTGACGCCCTCCGTGCCTTCCGGAACTACCGGAATCGGAGGCCGCCTCAGACTGCACTGGGGGGGGGCATCCTTGCCTGCCGGCGGCACGAAACCGGCGCCGTCGCTTCGAGAAGCGGGCTCACCAACGCGCTCGGAGTCTTCTTGCGGCCGGCCGCGCTCACCTGGGGCTGGAGGCTGCCGGGCCTTCCGATCGGGCCTCGGGGTCAGGACCCGCGGCCGCGCAACGCCCCCCGGACGCCAGTCGCCGCTGCATTCGGTGCGAACTGGCGGACTCAACGTTGTCCGCGCCGGTGGCGGCGGTAGCGAGAAGCGGGTTTTCGCCGACCGTGGGCGCCGGATCGCGGGTGCCGTGATGGCGGCGGAACGGCACACTGATCGATGGAGGTGGTGATGGCTGAAGGCCTGCGCAGTCGGCTGATTGGTGCGTGGAAGCTGGTGTCGTACCGGGAGATCCCGGTGGACGGTTCCGAGCCGTTCGAGCCGCTGGGCGATGAACCGCAGGGCATCATCATGTACACCCCGGACGGGTACATGTCCGCGCAGCTGTCCAGGCCCGACCGTCCCGGCTTCGCCTCCGGGGACTGGTTCGATGGCACGACGGAGGAGTACAAGGCCGAAGCGACTTCCTACATCGCCTACTCGGGGCCGTTCCACGTCGATGAGGAGAAGCGGACCCTCACCCACTCCATGTTCGTGTCCCTGTTCCCCAACTGGACCGGCCAGACGCAACCGCGTGTGGTGAGGCTCGAGGGCGACATGCTGCATCTGAGCACCGCATCACCCATCACGTCGAGTGGCAAGACCGTCAACTCGGCCCTCACCTGGCGCCGGGCCGAACCCAACTGACCCCGCGCAGGAGGGACCCGCATGAACAGTGGACGACGGGTCGTCGTGACGGCTGGTGCCGCCGGCATCGGACTCGCGACGGCCAAGGCGTTCGCGGCCAACGGCGACCGTGTGCACATCTGCGACATCAACGAACGGGCCCTCGAAGAGGTCACCGAGGCCAATCCAGGGATCACCGCGACCGTTTGCGACGTGTCCGACCGGCGCTCGGTCGAGGCCTTCGTCGCGGAAGCGGTCCACGCCCTCGGCGGCATCGACGTGCTGGTCAACAACGCGGGTATCGCCGGCCCCACCAGCCCGGTGGAGGAGACGGACCCTGACCTGTGGGAAGCCGTCCTGGCCGTCAACCTCACCGGCACCTTCAACGTCACCAGGCTCTCCATCCCCTTCTTGAAGAAGTCCGACGCCGGCGTCATCCTCATCATGACCTCCGTCGGCGGACGATACGGCTACCCGAACCGCAGCCCCTATGCGACCACCAAGCGAGGATTGATCGGCCTCACCGAGACCCTCGCCATCGAACTCGGCGACGTCGGCGTCCGCGTCAACGCCATCGCTCCCGGCGCCGTCGCCGGCGAGCGCATCCAGCGGGTCCTGCAGGGCCGGGCCGATGCCAGTGGCCGCAGCCTGGCGGACGTCACCGCCGACGCCCTGAGCATCCAGTCCCTCAAACGCTTCACCGCCCCCGACGACATCGCCGCACTGGCCCTCTTCCTCGCCTCCGACAGCGCCAAGTCCATCACTGGACAGACCATCCCCATCGACGGCGGCTCGCAGGCCGCGCAGTGACACGCGATGAGAGTTGGTGGCGCAGCAGCGGGCGTCGCGAGCCGGTGAACCTTTCCGGTCACAGCACTAGGTATCGCTGTGCCCCTGCGTGAGCGCTTCGCCGACCACGAGGCCGATGGCGAGGGCGGTGACGATCGTGACCAGCTTCAGCAGGTCCTGGAAACCCTCGACGTAGCCGCCGACCAAAGTGGTCAGGCCGCGCATGCCGAGCGAGCCGACGGTGAGCGTGAAGAAGCCGGGCAGGATCAGGATCAGCCGGGGTGGACGGCGCGGCCCGCGCGCGATCAGCGTGGCCGCGGCGGCGAGGACGACCGCGGCGACGAAGGTGCTGCCCGTCTCCCCGGCGAGCTTCGTGAGCGCCGACTGCACACCGACGGTGACGTAGACGAGCAGGAGCAGCGGCCAGAAGAAGCGCAGGGGGATCGCGAAGGCGAGCACGGTGCCCGCTGTGAAGACGATCCAGGCCAGGAACAGCGCCCACCGGGAAAGGTCGGAGTGGGCGGCGACGTCGAAGAAAGCGTGCGGGGAGGCGCCGGCGAAAAGGACACCGAGCAGGACACCCACATACAGCTGGACCAGCAGGAAGACGGAGTAGACGAGCCGTATCGCACCGGTGGTGATCAGACCGGCGGCCAGCTCGGCGGTCGCCGCGCTCAGATAGTCGCCGGGAATGAAATAGAACAGTGCCGGGAGCATCAGCAGGACGGGACCGCCGTGCGCAGAGGCGTCGGCGAACAGCTCGATCGTGACGACGGAGACCGCCGTCGACACCGTCAGCGGAAGGAACCGGTGCAGCCGGGGCACACGGTCGGCGGTGACCGCGAGAGCCGCGGCGAGCGCGCCCAGCACAGCTGTGGTGGCGACCTCGTACCAGGTGGGCTGCATCAACGGTGCGAAACCCAGCGCGAACAGCACGATGCCGAGGAACTTCAGCCACCACGGGTACGGCGGCGGAGCCACCTCGATCTCCATCAGTCTGCGGTCGGCCTCCGCGATTCCGGTCCGGCCTGTCCGCACTTCGGCGAGGAACGGCTTGAGCGCGGCGACCTGGTCGAGGCGGAAGACCTCCGGGAAGCCGTGCACGATGACGGTGCGGGTACCGCCGTCCGCTGCGGTGACCGTGAGCACCGCCGCCTCCGGCACCAGCAGCAGGGACGCGACGCCGCCGAAGGCACGGGCACTGTCGGCCACGGCTCGCTCGATGAGATGGGCACCCTCGCCGGACGAGCGCAGCAACAGGCCGGCCAGCCGGGCCAGGAACGCCGTGAGATCGTCGATATCCGCGACCGATCGCTGCTCCACGCCCGCCTCCACCGCCTGCATCCTCGCTATCAGAGCCAGGAGTTCCTGCTTACACGAGCGGCCGCCTCAGGGCACCTCGGGCGGCGCGATCCCCGTCATGGGTGAGGGGCTCGAAAGCCCGCCCGTGCGCAGTACACGCCGGTATAGCGATGTTCGGTCGCAGTCGACGCGCGACCGGCGCTCAGCACTCGCTAAGAGATGTGAACACCGTGAGGCCGAGGCATTGCGCACACCAGCAATACCGACCCCTCACCAGTTCGACGCCTGCAGTAGGCAGCCCAGACGCAGGAGGGGCCCGAAGGCCCGGGCGTGATCAGGGCCCCTCCTCCGCGTACACGTCCACGGGGAGCACGCGTGCCGTGTTCAACGCCCAGCCCTGCAGGAAGGTTACGCCGCACCGCCTGCTGCTGGAGGCTATTCGCATGCCCGGCCCAGCGGCCTCGGCGCGCGTGAGGCGGGCAGCGGTGCGGGCGTGGAAGCAGATGTCGACACAGGCGCTGAAACGCACGGGATGGAGCACGGTCCTGGAACGTCGTAAAGACCGGCCCGCGCAGCGTCGCACGACGCGACGCGGGCCGGTCGACGATCGGTGAAACCGCAGGTCAGCCCACCTTGCGGAACAGCCCCTCCTGGACGACGGACACGATCAGTTGCCCCTCGCCGCGAGCGCTCGGCGACCTGCATGTTTCTGGGGTGGAGAGCGCTTGGACGCATGCCCAGCACACCATGCGCACAATCGTGCGATGGGTGGTAGCCAGTCTGCTGGTGGTAGAACCGGCCGGCCCCTGGGCGCTCACCGAAGGCCCGGCCGACGCCGGGACGGCGAAAAACTTGGTATGCGGAGCCGTCGCGACCAGGTAACGTCTTCCTCATGTTCTTCCAGACGCCGATTTACGAGTGAGAGCGTGATGGGCCCCTGCTGACGTCCTTCGACGTCGCCGTGCCCGTCCCCCACCGATGAATCCGTAGATCACTTCACAACATTCCGGGAGAACCCGTGAGCAAGAACATCAACAACCCCGTGGGCATGGGCGGCGGCCAGCGCAAGAAGCTGTCCCGCGCCGAACGGCAGAACAATGGTCCGCACCGCAACCTCGACCGCCAGGGTGCCGCCGACCAGAAGGCGGAGCTGGTGCGCAAGATGCGCGAGAAGGCAGGCACAGCCGAGGGCGCCGGGCAGACGGGCGACAACACCGCACAGAGTTGACGCACCGCCACCGCAGGCGGCACCGCACGGTGCAGGGCCCGGACCGCAACACGTGGTCCGGGCCCTGCTGCCGTACCGGGCGCGGCCTGCCCCGCTCGGCTCTCGGCCGAGCACCCGCGTCTCAGCCGACGGGGGCAGTCGCAGATTCAGCAGCCCCGTCACCGCCACCACCCCGAGCTGCACCAGCAGCGTCACCACCAGCACTGCTGCCCGTCATCGAGATGCCGTCGACCGTGCAGCTGGCCCCGACGGTCTTCGCCGACTACCGCGCGGCCGGTGATGCCCTGGAGGCGCAGGGCCGGCGGGAGTCCGGCTGGATTCTGCGGGACAAGCTGGTCCTGTCGTTCCGCGACCTGCGGGACTCACCTCTGCGGGTGCTGTGCAACGGAGTTCCCGAGCGGCACGAAACCAGAGAGTGGGCGGACAGCAACGACCTCGACACCCAGCATCGTTTCGCTGATCTGCTCTCCCGGATTGTCCAGGGCTCCTATCTGCTCATACGCTGTCCCGTACGACTGCTGGTGCTCAAGTGGTATGCGCGCGTCGGAGATCACTGCGGTGCATGCCTTTCGTGGAGCAAGAATGGGTGGGGTGGTGCCGGGGTTGCGGCACCACCCGTCATGGTCAGGTGGGCCCGCGCCGCCGAACGCACCACCGCCACCTGGGCCCGCACCAACGCAGCCGACCTGCGCCGCCTCGCCGGCCAGATCACTGCCCTTACCGACCTTCTCCCCGCCGCTCACCGCCCGCTCGGCGAGCTCCACGCGGCCCTCGCCCACGACGACCCCGCCGACCTCATCGCCCCCTGACCGCGACTCGCCCCCACCTGGCCGTCGCCCACCCCGACCTCGCCGCCCGGCTCGACACGGCCCGTCCGCCCTGCTTCTCCGCCACGGCGTCCGGGTTGGCCCCGGACTCCTATCCGTGACCCAGGCCGGTCAGCGTGCTGGAGAGCACAGCCGCGCGCCACGAGGCCCTGACAGGGCTTCAAGAACCAGGGCGCCGCGGACGGCGCCGGCCTGGGCATCGACGTTGAGATCGTCGGCGGCCGTGCAGGCCGGTGAGCCGTACGGGCCACGGACCATCACCGTCCAGCTCCGGCCGGTGAGTTCACCGGCCGAGTCGCGACGGGGCGCGCCGTCGAAGAGGTCCGGCAGATCCCTCGCCCGCCGCCTCCACCACCTCGGCTACCGCACCACCGGCATCGACTTCGCGCCCAGCGCCAAGGAGATCGCCGACCGCTACCTGCCACATGCCCGCCTGAGCCGACCTCGTCGACGAGCGCGGCATGTACGAGGGCGTGGATGGCATCGCCGCCGCGCTCACGGCGGCAACCGGTGTGAACTCCCCGGCCCGCAGCACCGGCCGGGTACTGCGGGCCGGATGACCGCGGGTCGTGGGTGGGGCGCCTGTTCACCGTGCGTGGCCCGCATCCGCGGTTGTACCTGACGCCGAGGATGGTGCAGGGGGCGGCGGCGAGCCCAGCCGGCCGCCTCGTACCGACCAGGCCGACCTCATCCTTCCGCTGCGGCTGCGGTACCAGGACATGGAACTGTCCCTGATCTGCACCATCGCCACCTTCGGCATGCCGCTCGCTCGCCGTCACCGTCGCCGAACTGGCCGTCGAGACGTTCCTGTCGGCGGACGGGTTCACCGGCGAGCTGCCCCACCACCTGCGCGCCGCCGCCCCCGCCGGGCCGGATCCGTCGGGGGCGGCGGGCTGCGGCACGCCGCGCTCGCCCTCGACACCGATACGCAGGGCCTGCTGTACATCGTCGGCCCCCTGGCGCCGCCGCCCTCGCCGCCGCGTACAACCCCACCGTCGCGCTCACCGGCACCGCCGTCCTCGGCCTGGCCGGCACCACCGTGGTCGTGCTCGCTCCGCCATCGCAGCACTGGCGACCGACACCGTCAGCCGGCGCTCAAAGCAATCTTTTCTTCGTGGTCAGGTGCGGGGAAAAGTTGTCGAGCGCGATCGCGATCCGGATCTCGGCCGGGTAGAGGCTGCGCAGGTAGCGACAGAACTCCAGGAAGCTCGTCCGGTTCTACCTCGGCTTGATGCGGCCGTAGGGCTTGTCTTTGCTCAGGTCGTAGGCGGCGAACAGGTGCCGGATCCCGTGTGGGTGAGTGCAGGTCGCCCGTCGGCGGGGGCCGGGCTCGCGGTCGGGGTCCTTGTGATGGCGCTCAACGCCTACCAATCAGGTCGGCTCGGCTGGTGTCAGGGCGATGCGTCCGTTGAGGGAACGGCTTGTCATTCGCTCGTGGGCGGTGACCGCCTGGCTGAACGGGAGCACGTCGACCTCGGTCCGGCCGAGTCCGGCGGCGACGACTTGGACGGCCGCTTCGAGCGCGGGCTTCACGGTGTCCGGGTGCGTGGGCAGGTAGGCGCCGGCGTTGAAGCCCATGACCGCGACGCTTTTGAACCAGAGCCGGCTGGTCTCGACCGAGTGGCCCCAGTCCCCACTCGCGTTACCGGAGGCGATGAGCCTGCCGCCGGGGCGCATCACATCGAGGCTTCTGCCGCGCAGCTCTCCGCCGACGGGATCGATGACGACGTCGAAGAGCTCCTCGCCGACCGCTGTCAGCTCGGCCGAGTCGATGATCTCGTCATACGGGAGCTTCGTGACCGCGGCGGCCTGGAGCTTGCTCGCGCGGACCGTGCCGACCACCCGACCGGCCCCCAACTGCTTGGCCATGCCGGGAAACGCCGCGGAGAAGCCGCCGAGCGCCCCGTGGATCAGGACGCTCTCGCCCCTGGCCAGTTGGGCCACGCGCGTCAGCGCGACGTGGGCCATCGCGGCATTCGGCACGACCGATACCGCGAGAGCGGGGTCGATGTCGTAGCCCTCGAGGGACACGGCGAGAGCCGCACGTCCGATGAAGACGGAGGCGTAACCGCCGATGCCGCCGTTGGACATCGAGACCACTCTCTCGCCGACCGTGAATCCGGTGACCCCCTCGCCGAGAGCGCGCACCGTTCCGGTGACTTCGAGACCGGGGACGAAGGGCGGTCGCGGCATCCCCGGCTGGTCCTTGAAGTGGCCCTCGCGGAAGAACAAATCGATGAGGCCGACGGCGGCGTGGGTGACGTCGATGGCGATCTCGCCCGGGCCCGGCACGGGATCGGGCAGCTCCACCACTTCGAGAACGCTCGGATCTCCGTACCGGACGGCTTGCACAGCCTTCATGGCGTTCCTCTCACAGACTTAGCACACCTCGTGATGCGTTATGTTGGGACGGTAGCACGCGTAACGCAACACGCCATGCGTTACGGTTGTGGGGTGCGGGAGAGGGCGAGATCGACGGAGGACAAGGCGCAGCGTTCCAAGGACCTGCTCGACGCCGCGGAGGAGCTCGCGCTCGAACTCGGTGGAGTGCGGTTCGTGACCGTCGCGGGGGTGACCGAGCGCGCCGGCCTTCACCGCACCGGCGTGCGGCGCTACTACGCGAGCAAGGAAGAGCTGCTGCTGGAACTCGCGGAGCGCGGCTGGACCCGCTGGCGCGACACGATCAGCTCGCGACTTGTGGAACAGACCGGCCTCGGTCCATCCGATGTGGCGAGCCTGCTGGCCGAGACGATCGCATCACTGCCCGTGTTCTGCGACCTCCTCACCCACGCCGCGATGAGCCTGGAGGGTGATGTGGACATCGAGCGCGCCCGCCGGTACAAGACTCAGGCGTTCGCGGCGCACGACCGGATTGTCGAGACGCTGGATCGCGCGAGCGTGATGTCGCACGGCCAGTTGAAGGCGCTGGTCGGCGCGACGCTTCCGCTGGCCAGCGGGCTCTGGCAGGCCGCCCATCCCACGCCGGTCCTTGCCGAACTGTACGAACAGGTTCCCGCATGGGGACATCTCGCGCTCGACTTCAAGGCCCATCTCACACTGCTGCTGCGCGCGATGGCCGCAGGGCTCATCGAGACGCTGCCCGTCTCCGAGACCGGCTGAGTGTGATAGCCGGACCTGCCGCCGGTTCCCGTACATTGAGGGAGTCGAGGCCTCCGTCGACTCTGGCGGACGGCTGACGCGGCGTCGGGTGGACTGTCACGGGAAACATGTGCGCTCATGACGAACCCGACGAGCTTCATGGGGAACGGAACTCGTCCCCCTCCACCTGAACTTGACCTGGTCCCCGCCACCGCCCGCTGACCCACGGTCGCTCATCGCCTACGACCGCTGGCAGACCGACGCTCGCGCCTGTGCCCCGCGCATCCCGGCTCGCGCGAACTCCGTCATGCCTTCCTCGAAACCGACCTCCGGCTTCCAGCCCGGCCCGCAGCCGCGACGAGTCCGCGCCGTCGCGCCGACGGTGTGCGGTTCGCCGCTGTCGGTGTTGTACGCCGTGAGCGCACCCCGGCGGCCTCCGCCTCCAGCGCCACCGCGTTGGCCGCCGCCCCGTCCCGGACGTGCACGAAGTCCCTCAGCTGCCGCCCGTCCTCGAATACCCGCGGTACCTCGCCCCGGGCGAGGGCCGAACGGAAGAAGGAGGCGACACCGGCGTACTGGGTGTCGCGTGGCATCCCGGGCCCGTAAACACTGTGGTCGCGCGGCGACACCGCCGACCCGCCGGTGCAGCGGGCCCAGGCGGCGGCCAGGTGCTCCACACGGGAAACCAAGGCGAAACAGACGCATCTGACTACACCGAAGCCCTGAGTCCCCCTCCGACCGCACACGACAACGGAGCGGACCGAAACGGCCCGCTCCGTGCCTCGGGTTACTTGTGAATCGTCTTACTTGTGAATCGTCGCGCAGGCCTTGGTCCCCGGGTAATTGTGCCAGTACCCGCAGATCTTGCTGCCGTCCGCCGCCGAAAGCCCCCACGTGGTTCCGACCGTCTTCTTCTCGACCCGCGCGGCAGTGACGGTTTGGCTCATAAAACCGCCCGACCCGTCCGTGAAGTCGATGTGCGCGTAATCGGTCCAGGCCCGGTTGTTCGACTGCTTGGACAGGTAGAAGCTGTCCACCTTGAGCCCGGTACCGTTCACCGTGATGCAAACCGACCCGGACCCGTCCGTGGATCCCGCATTTCCGGTGCAGTTCGTGGCGCTGAACGGAGTGACATCCACCGCCTGGGCATTCCCGCCGAACATCGTGACACCCATGACAACGGCGGCGATTGCGGTCAGAACCTTCTTCAAGTGGCTTCACACCTCAAGCGATTGAGCGGCAAGTGACAGGTCATATAAACAAGCTCCCGTGCACCGCAGCCACTCATTTCCGGCCCCGATTTGACCAGTTCTCCACTTCTCAAACACGTCAAAGCGCCCTCCCGTTGAACGGACGCTGTTGGTAAATCCGGGGGCCACGTAACGACGGCCTGTACGACCCCGTGCCGCGGGCACTCGTACTGCCCCTCCCCGTGGACCACCATCGACCCGGCCGGCACCAGGCGTCCGACGCCGGCCTCCGCCATCGCAGCGAGCAGCACGGCGGTGCCCAGGTCGTTGCGCGAGACGTACTCCGCCGGGTCGGCGACCCCGTTGCCGAGTCCGACCATCGCGGCTTGGTGACACGCGGCCTCCACACCGGACAGGGCACCGGCGACGGCTGCCGGGTCGGTCCCGTACGTCGGCGCCGGGCCCCCGCACGTCGAACACGAGCGGCTCGTGTCCGCGCTCCCGGAGCGCAGCGACGACATGGGACCCGATCGACTGAGCGCCGTTCGCTGGCTGGGCTTCGACCTTCCTCGGTCTGGCTGAGCAGCCCACGGTGGAGGCGTCAACGGAACCGTTATGCCAGCGGACGCTGACTGGCCGCCATCGGCCACTGCTGGCAGCGATTTTCACACGCTGCCTGACGTAACAGCCGATGCCGACGTTCCGCCCGATTCGCCCACAGCAGACGGAACCGGTGTCCCCTGAACTGGTGCAGATACTGCGGACGTACGTCGACGAGTTCGGAACGGCGGAGGACGGTCGGCTCTTCCGCGGCCCGAGCGGAGGCCGGTTGGACTCCACGCGATACCTCGATGTCCGGCACAGGGCGCGGCGCATCATCGACGCCCTCAGTGACGATCGGGAGGGCGGGGCATCGGGCGAAGTGGACTGGACCATGCGTCTTCGGCGGCACACTATTGGCACAATCGCTGTGGGGTGCAACGAAACGCGATGAGACGCGGTGGGGCGCACCTCGGGCCACGGCCTCTGTTTCGTTCTCGGCGAGAACGTCGTGACGGCCGGCCCGCGGAGCGTCGGACGACGCTCCGCGGGCCGGCCGATGGTCGGTGAAACCGCGGGTCAGCCCACCTTGCGGAACAGCCCTTCCTGCACCACGGACACGATCAGTTGCCCTTCGAGGTTGTAGATGCGGCCCCGGGCGAGGCCCCGGCCGCCCACCGCGATCGGTGACTCCTGGTCGTACAGGAACCACTCGTCCGCACGGAACGGCCGGTGGAACCACATGGAGTGGGCGGAGAGGGAAGCCGCGAGTGCTCGGTGACCTGCATGTTTCTGGTGTAGAGAGCGCTTGGACGCATGCCCAGTACACCATGCGCACAATCGTGCGATGGGTGGTAGCCAGTCCATCTGACAAGTTGCTGTAGGCATGCTGAGCGAATGCCGCAGGTTTCCTGCGCGGAGGGGCGCCAGCAGGTTCTTCGTCTGCTGGTGGTACACGAGCATGATACGCGCTGACCTGCAGAAATGAAGGTAGATAGGGGCATTCCGCAGTGCCTTGGCCCGTGACTGGCCCGGTCTTGTGTTCGGGGATTATGATCGCTGATCACTTGCCGAAGCCGAGGCCGGAAAGTGCCGGGCCAGACGTCCCGCCTACTTGGTGATCAGCGGGTTCCTATCCCGGTAGAAGACGGTGGCCGCCTATTCCTTCGTCGTCGGCACCCTGCCACAACTCCGGGTCGTACGGGGCGTCCGGGACCAACGTCGTATGGACATCGGCCGCCGCGTACAGCTCAGGCCCGGCGGCGCTGATGAGCGCGGCAGCGTTGTTCCTCAGGCGCTCGATGTTCTCCGCCAGTCGCAGTACATCGGTCCGCTCGCCGCTTCGCGACCGCAGCGATTCGACGCAGCAGGCCAGGCGGTCGATGGTGCGCAGCAGTTCCCCAATGTCAGTCGTGCTCATGCGTCACCTCGTCAGTTCGGTGGTCCGAGCTCGCCGCCATGGAGCTCCGGCGGCCGCGGAGGGTGTGGTGCGGTGCTGCGGTCCGATCGCTGAGGGACCGCCGAACAGCCCCCTTCGTTCGGCGTGCCCTGCCGTGGGTCATCGGTGCGGCGATCCACGGCCCCCTCATCCTCCGTTCCGGGTCGATCAAGCCCGGTCACCGCCGCATTGCCGAAGTTAGGCGGTCGGCCGAACCCGAGCTACCCCTATTCGGCCCCAGTAGTGCCTGCGCCCGGCCGGCCGTGGGCTCCTCGCTTTCCGGGGTGCACAGGAAGGCCGAACCGGCCGAGGGTGAACGCACGCCACCGCCTCGCGATCTTCGGTCAGACCGCGTCCCTCGGCGTCCTGCCCCCCCCGGCCGCCGAGGCACCCCGCCTCTCGAACACGCCGGTGACTACACCGCTCCGCGACATCATCGCAGCCGGGCGTCGAGGTTCTCCGCCTTCTCGAAGACGCTGACCGCCACGACCGACCGCAGCCCTCGGTCCGTGGTCGCGGGCTTGCTGGCGGACCGTGCCGGAGTATCGGCCAACCGCTCGTGATGGGCGACCAGGTCCGGGTCGGCCGAAGGTGTCGTCGCCAGCCAGTCCGCAGCACGGCGGTGCCTTTTGGCGCGGTCGTCGCGGCTCAACTGCGAGTAGGCGATGTCTTGCACGAGAACGTGACGGAATGTGTACTCTGACCGCTCCTGCGCCGCACCGCTGCTGCCACGTGTCATGAGCTTGCCCTGGACCAGGTCCTCCAGCACGCGGGTGGCTTCCACAAGCGTGCGGTCGCCGACCGCTGCGACTGCCTCGGCGCGCACCGTGGTGCCGATCACCGCGGCGTCGCGAAGGACTTCCTTCTCGACTGGCGACAGTCGGTCCACGCGCGCCGCCACGACGTTGTGGACGGTCTGAGGCACGGCGATGGGGTCACCCGAATCGATCCACCCGGCCGCGCTCGCACGCCCGGAGGGAGAGGACCGGTCGAGTCGGCTTGGATGTCCGTCGCGCAGCATGCGCACGTATTCGGTGGCGAACAACGGGACGCCGCCGATGCGGGCGACGAGGGCGTCGCGGAACCGCTCGAGCGCGGGCCCGGTCAATGAGTCCGCGCCCTCGCCGCACAGTCCGAAGCGCACGGCGAGATCTTCGACCAGCCTGTCGATGTGGTACTCGGAGAGCTGCTCCAGCATCAGTGTGCGACCGTTCCATTGCATCGCGCGGGAGGTCTCCGGTCTCGTCGTGACGATCAACAGTGTGGGAACCGGGACGGCCTGCTCGGGGAATTCGGCCAGGAAATCGAGCAGGGTGTCGTCGAATCGGTGGATGTCCTCAAACACGACCGCCAACGGTCGCCGTGCCGCGATCTCCTCCAACAGGCGCCGGAACGCGGCCAGGGTCTCGCCCACCTGGGGGTCATGCTCCTGACGGGAATTCAGCAGCGGGCTCAGCCGCAGCATGAGCCATTCCGAAACGTGGCCCCTGCCGACGAGGTCGTTGACCGCGCGGGCCAGTTTCCTCTCCGCATCGGCGCCGTTTTCGCCGATGCCGGCGAACGACCGGAGGATCTCTCCCAGCGCGGTCAGGGAACTGTTGGTGCCAGGGCCGTTGGCCCGGCCGACCAGGAAGCGCGCCGGCGTGCGGTCGTCGTCGAGCGCCAGGCCGAACTCGGACACCAGGCGGCTCTTGCCCATCCCTGCCTCGCCGACGACGGTCACCAGCCGTGCTCGGCCGGTACGCCGAGCGGCGGCCCACTCCTGGCGCAGCACCCTCATCTCCCGGTGGCGGCCGATGAGGGGCGCCGCGACGGGCGAGGCGGGGCGGCAGCTCGGCCCGATGACTTCGAACCCCTCCCCGGGTGAATCGGCCGGAACGCAGGCGAAAGAGTCCTCGCACGATCGCTGCGTCCTGTCGCAGACCCGGACCTCGCCCGGTGAGAGCTGCATCAGCAGCCGCATGCCGTCGTCGACGAGCGTGCCGGCCACTTCGCAGTCCCCTGTCATGGGTTGCGTGTACCGCACCAGCACCTCGCCGGTGATCACCGTGCTCCTGGCGGAGTTTCGGTACCAGCCCGACAGCGCCTCGTTTGTGCAGAGACTTTCCCGGATGCCGAGCGCCGTGCGTACGGCCTGTTCCGCGTCGTCCTCACGGGTGTTCGGCACGCCGAACAACGCCATGTGAACAGAGCCGACCGAGCTGTGCGCGATCCCACCGCGCCGCTCGGCCTCGGCGATCACCGTGCCGACGACCTCGCGGCGCGCCGTGCCGACGACCTCGGGATCGTCGTCGGCTTGCGTGTTCAGCGGGGCATCCACCAGCAGCACACTGACGAACTTCCGTTCGGTCACGGTGGTGGACGGCGCGGCCGTCTTCGCCGGTGGCGCCGGACTGTCCCCGTGGGAACAGAGTTGCGGGGGCATTCCCCTGTCCGCGGGAGCGAGCGCGAGCGATGGGTCATGGGCGAGGATCGCCCGCTCGAGATCCTGTAGTTGTCTGCCCGGGTCAAGGCCGAGCTTCTCCACCAACTGGTCGCGGGTGTGCCGGTACACACTCAATGCGTCCGCCTGTCTGCCGCACCGGTACAGCGCGAGCATGAGCTGCGCGCAAAGCCGCTCACGGGGCGGACCCGTCAACGCGATCGGCTCCAGTTGTGCGACCACCTGGTAGTGCCTGCCCACAGCCAACTGGGCCTCGGTGCACTCCTCCAGCGCCGCGAGACGCGCGTTGCTCACCGCCGTGAGATGCGGCCAGTCGATGCCGCTTTCGACGAGATCGGCGAGTACCGGCCCACGCCACAGGGCGAGCGCCTCCTCGAGCACGGCGATGGCGCGCTCCCATGCGCCCCGGGCGAGTTCAGCACTGCCACGTTTGGTCAGGGACTGGAACCGCAACAGATCCAACCAGTCCGGCTCAAGGCGCAGCAAATAGCCGGGCGCTTGTGTGATGAGATTTTCGGAGTCGGCGGCGGAAAGAGTAGTACGCAATCCGGCCACCGCATTGTGGATAATCTTGCGTGCGGTAGGTGGAGGGTCGTCGCGCCACAGAGCTTCGATTAACTGACTGGTGGATACTACTCTGTTCTCGTGGAGCAGTAGAAAGCCGAGTATCGCACGCCGATGAAGACCTCCCAATGGAATTGCTGTGCCATTGTGTACGACTTCCAGCGGGCCTAAAAGGTTGAAGCGCACGAATCCCCCTGATCGCGATGTCACAGTGAAGCCACTTGGCGCGTTATGCCTTGTAAGGCCTGCCCAAGTAGTTGTCCGCTGGACGAGCTTATCCAGGAGTCGTCGATCAACAAACCTCCGGGATCCGCAAGGGGGTATTCTCGGCCAGGTTGACCGAGAGTGCTCACCTGTCGCGTGAATCCGCTGAATGTCCGCGCCGGTCGAGCCCGAAGAACTTGAGGTAGGCGGGAATCTGGTGGCTGAGCATGTGAATGCCGGAATGTACCGGGTGCCCGAGTGACGCGGCGCGCCCAAGAAGCCGAGTTTTTTCCGGCTTCATGATGATATCGGCGACCGTCGCGCCCGCCGGCATCCCGTCGGGCGGGTACGGCAGGTCGTCGTCCTCGCGCAGGCCGAGTGGTGTCGCGTTCACCGCGAGGTCGACTCCGCGCAGGTCCGGTTCGGTGGTGAACACCGCGCGGCTGGGCCACCGTGGCGCAAGGCGGTCGCGGAGGGCGAAGAGACGTGCGGGATCACGGTCGGACACCCGGAGTTCTGTGACACCGGCGTCCAACAGGGCGACCGCGATGGCGCTGCCCGCTCCACCCGCGCCGACGAGTGCCACCGTCTTCTGCGAGGGGTGGCGTCCCTCGTGGGCGAGGCCGGCGACGAAGCCCGCGCCGTCGAAGTTCTCGGCGCGCCACCGGCCGTCCTTTTCGCGGCGCAGGGCGTTGGCGCTGCCGGCGAGCCGCACCGTTGGGCTGACATGGTCGGCCAGGGCGCAGACCGCGGCCTTGTGCGGCACGGTGACGAGTAGGCCGTCGAGGTTGGCGATGTGCTGCAGGCCGCGCACGACTTCGGTCAGTCGCGCTGACGGGGCGTGGACGGGAACCAGCAGGGCGTCGATGCCCAGACGCTCGAACTCGGCGTTGAGTAGCGCTGGCGCCCGTACCTGGTCCACGGGATCGCCGAGCAGACAGAACAGCCGAGTCCTGCCGGTGATGCGGGACGCCGCCGGGTTTGGCTGTGCGGTCACTGCTCTGGAACGGTCTTGACGGCAGAAATGTCGAAATCGAGACCGATCTTCTCGGAGACCATCACGCCCCCGGTCTCCAGTGCGGCGTTGAAGTTGATGCCGAAGTCGGAGCGGTTGATCTGCGCCGTGCCCTCGAAACCGGCGCGCACGTTGCCCATCGGATCCTTGGCGAGCCCGGCGAACTCCCAGTCGATATCGACCTGTCGGCTCACGCCTTTGATCGTCAGGTCGCCGGTCATCCGAAACGTTGATTCACCGGTCCGCTCGACCGAGGTGCTCCGAAAGGTGATCTGCGGGTGGTTCTCGACGTCGAAGAACTCGTTCGTTCGCAGGTGGCCGTCACGGTAGTCGTTGCGGGTGTCGACGCTCGCGACGTCGATCGTCACGGCCGCGGTCGACTTGGTCGGCTCCTGCGCGTCGAGGGTCAATTGCCCGTCGAACTGGTTGAAGGTGCCCCGTACCTTCGTCACCATCGCGTGCCGTGCGACGAATCCGATGCGGCTGTGCGTGGTGTCGATCAGGTAATCACCGCTCACTTCCGGTGAGAGTTCGGAAACCACTGGGTTGGTACTACTCATCGGCCTGCCACCTACTCCGGTAGAACGAACACACAGTTGCCGGGAACGAGATTAGTGGAGAATTCCTGCAGCCACCCCCCTATGACACCCCAGTCCTGCGCGGGGCGGGCGTGTCGGCGCCGGCACCGGGTCGGTCCAGCCAGGCGATGACGGGTCAGTGGGCGGGCGGTTTCCCGGGAGTGGGTACCGCCCGGCCGCTTCCGCTTAGGATGCATTCCGGTTGACGGTCGCTATTCATGTCGTTCCGATGCGGCGCTTGGGGGATGCGCATGATGCTTGTCGAACGCAATGTGGAATTACAAATGCTGGAGCGAGCACTCGCCGAAAGTTCGAAAAAGGAAGGGCGGGTCGTTCTGGTCGAAGGCCCGGCGAGCAGCGGAAGAACCGAATTGCTTCGTACATTTACCGACCAAACGGCCGCATCGGGAGTGCTTTTTCTCACCGCCAGCAGTTCGCGCGCCGAGCGTGCGCTGCCGTTCGGAGTGGTCAGCCAGTTGTTTGCGGGCGCGCCGCTGAGCGCGTCGCTGCGCGACCGAGTGAGCGAGCTGCTGGACGCGGGCACCCGACGGGCCGATCCCGGGGACCAGGACATCATCCAGGTGTTCCACGGACTGTGGCTCGCCCTGCTCGAACTCACCGCGCACACCACGGTGGTGCTGGCGGTCGACGACCTGCACCACGCTGACCTCGTGTCGGTGAAGTGCCTGCTTCACCTGATAAGACGCATCGGGTCGATGCCCTGCCTGGTGGTGCTCACCGGCGCCGACGACTTCCAGGATCAGCAGATGCTGCCTTTCCGTGCGGAACTGCTTCGTCAGCCGACGCTGGACCGCATCCAGCTTGCGCCGCTGTCGCCGGACGGTGCCACCGAGCTGATCGCCCGGCGCCTCGGCGAAGGGGCGGCCCGGCGCGCACCATGGTTCTGTGAAGTGAGCGGCGGAAACCCGCTGCTGCTCAACGCGCTCATCGATGACCACGCGGAGGACGGGGCAGCCCCCGGCCAGGCATACCGGCTGGCTCTGCTGAGCTGTCTGCACCGCGCCGACCCGGCGCTGCTGCGCGTGGCCCGCGCACTCGCGGTACTCGGTGGGGAGACCGCGGTACTCGCCGAACTGGCCCGACTGGACGATGACGTCGTCAGGTGTGCCGTGCGCACCATGAGCACGGTCGGCCTGCTCGATGGGACGGCGTTCCGCCATCCGGCAGCGCGTGCGGCGGTGCTCGACGAGTTGTCGTCGCACGAAAGCGCCGAACTGCACCGACGAGCGGCGCGATCGCTGCACGAGCGTGGCGCCGATGCGCCGACCGTCGCGCGCCACCTGGTCGCGGCGCAGAGCGTGGTGGGGACCTGGGCCGTGAGCGCGCTGGTGGAAGCCTCGGAACAGGCGCTGTTCGCCGGTCAGGCCGCAGCCGCGGCCGACTGTCTGAAGCTTGCCCACCGGTCCACATCGGACGAACCCAAGCGCACCACGGTCCTCATGCGGCTGGCCCATGCCGAGTGGCAGATCAGCCCGTCGGCCGCCGCCCAGCACCTCACCCCCCTGGTGGCCGCGGCACGCGGGGACCGGCTCGACCGCACCGACCGCCTGGTACTCGTCAGATGGCTGCTGTGGCTGGGCCGCGTCGACGAAGCCGTCGAACTGCTGAACCGGTTGCGCGACAACGCCCCTGAGCCCGGCACCGAACCGGCGGATGTGGAGCAGTGGCTGGCGGCCTCGCACCCGGCGCTCGCGCGCAGGCACCAGCCCTCGCCGAACCAGCGCGACGCGGCGCTGATCGCCCCCATCGCCGATCGGTGGCTGCGCTCGGCGGCGACGCTGTCCGGCGCGCTGATGTGCGGCAAGCCCGGCGGTGTGATTGAGGTGCTGGGCGACATCCATTTCGGCCGCAACACCACCTGGGCCGAGGAGTCCGCCGCGCTGGCGCTCACGGCGCTGATCTGCGCCGAGGAGACTGAGACGGCGCTGGAGTGGTGCGACCGCCTCAGCCGGGACGCGCGGTACCGGGGCTCTACCGCGGCACGAGCGTTCTGCCTTGCCACGCGCGCCGAGATCATGCTGCGCCAGGGCGATCTGCCTGCCGCGGTGACGCACGCCGAAGCGGCGCTCGCAGAGCTGCCGGCTAAGGCATGGGGAGTGACCGTCGGCCTGCCGATGGGCACGCTTGTCATGGCCAATACGCGCATGGGGCGTTACGACGAAGCGGCGAAGGCGCTGACGCTGTCTGTCCCGGAGGCGATGTTCCAGAGCCGCTGGGGACTCCCTTACCTGCACGCGCGCGGCCACCACTACCTTGCGACGAACCATGCGCACGCGGCGCTCGCCGACTTCTTGTCCTGCGGCGAGCTCATGCGGACCTGGGGGCTCGACGTGCCGGGCCTCGTGCCCTGGCGGACCAGCGCCGCCGAGGCCTGGCTGCGGCTCGGTAACAAGGACCAGGCGCGCAGGCTTGTCTACGACCAGCTGGGCAGGCCGGGCATCGCTGGGAGCCGAACCCGCGGGGTCGCGCTCCGGCTGCTCGCGATGACGAGCTCCGCCGGGCGCCGTACCCAGTTGCTCGCCGAGGCCCTCGAGGTCTTCGAGGACACCGGGGACCGCTTCGAGCAGGCGCGGGTGCTTTCCGACCTCAGCCACGCCTACTCGGCGCTGGAGGAGAATCGCCGGGCCCGCCTGCTGCTCCGCCGTGCGCTGCACGTGGCGAACATGTGCGAGGCGCGGCCCCTGGCCGGCGAGTTGCTGACGCTGTCCGGCGACCAGACCGGCGTCGCGCCGATCGGGATCGGGAGCGGCCGGGACGACCTCGAGCTGCTGACGCGCTCGGAACGCCGGGTCGCCTCGCTCGCAGTCATGGGCCACACGAACCGCGAGATCGCCGCGAAGCTCTTCATCACGCCGAGCACGGTCGAGCAGCACCTCACCAGGGTCTACCGGAAGCTCAGGATCAAGCGTCGTAGGGATCTTCCCGTCGACCTGTGGTGCGAGGCGACCAGGACCGGCTGATCCGTTCATCCGTCAACTCACTTCCGGACCGGGGGTAGCCCGTTGTGAGCCACTTCACCGTCCACCATCCACCGTCCGACCCGACGCGGCCGTTTCCGTGGCCGCTGCACGACCGGCTGGCGGGCGCTCTGGCGAAACCGGCCGCGCAGCAGCCGGACTGGCCCGACCCCGACAAGGTGCGCGAGGTGCGCACCGCACTCGAGGGAGTGCCGCCCATCGCCGTGCCCGCCGAGGTCGACAGATTGCGCGAGCAGCTGGCGGCTGTCGCGCGCGGCGAGGCCTTCCTGCTGCAAGCCGGGGACTGCGCGGAGACGTTCGACGGGAACACCGAGGCGCACCTTCACACCACCGTGCAGACGCTGCTTCAGATGGCCGTCGTGCTCACCTACGGCACCGGTCTCCCGGTGGTCAAGGTCGGCCGCATCGCCGGCCAGTACGCGAAGCCTCGGTCCAACACCGTTGACTCGCTCGGCCTCCCGGTCTACCGCGGCGACATCGTCAACTCACTGCTGCCGACGCCGGGCGCCCGAACACCCGACCCGGACCGGATGTTGCGTGCCTACGCCAACGCCAGCGCGGCCATGAATCTGCTGCGCGCAATGACGAGCGGCGGCCCGGCGGACCTGGACCGGGTGCGAGACCGGAACAGGGACTTCGTGCGAACCTCGCCCGCGGGAACGCGGTATGAGGCGCTGGCCGCGGAGATGGACCGCGCTCTGCGGTTCATGTCCGCGCGCGGAAACGCGGAGACCCCGTTGCACGCCACAGAGATCTTCGCGTCGCACGAAGCGCTGCTGCTGGACTATGAGCGCGCCCTGCTGCGTTTGGACAGCCGTGGTGACCAGCCGAAGTTGTACGGCCTGTCCACCCACTTCCTGTGGATCGGCGAGCGAACCCGGCAACTGGACGGCGCACACATCGCGTTCGCCGAGTTGCTGGCCAACCCGATCGGCCTGAAGATCGGCCCGACGACCACACCTGAGCTGGCAGCCGAATACGTCGAGCGGCTGGACCCGCACAACCAGCCGGGCCGGCTGACGCTGACGACGCGCATGGGCAGCACGAAGATCCGCGACATACTGCCGCCGATCGTGGAGAAGGTCACCGCGTCGGGTCATCAGGTGATCTGGCAGTGCGACCCGATGCACGGCAACACGCACGAGTCGCCGACCGGCTACAAGACCCGGCACTTCCACCGGATCGTGGACGAGGTGTGGGGCTTCTTCGAGGTGCATCGCCGTCTGGGCACCCATCCCGGCGGCATCCACGTCGAGCTGACCGGCGAGGACGTCACGGAATGCCTCGGCGGTGCCCAGGGGATCTCCGACACCGACCTCGCGGGCCGTTATGAGACCGCCTGCGACCCCCGCCTGAACGCCCAGCAGTCCATCGAACTCGCCTTTCTCATCGCGGAGATGCTGCTGCGGTGAGGAACCACAGTTCAGCGAGTACACAAGGGAGAACAGAATGCTCAACAGACGTGCGCTCCTGCAGGCCGGCGGAGGAGCCGTGGCGGCCGCCGCGATCGGCGGCGTGGGCGCCGAGACCGCCTTTGGCATCGGCCGCGGCTGGGAGCGGCTGCGGTCCAGGCTCACCGGTGACCTGGTGCTGCCGTCTGATCCCGGCTACGCGCAGGCGAAGCAGCTCCAGATCGCACAGTACGACTCGGTCAACCCGCAAGCCATTGCCTATTGCGCGAACACGACCGACGTGCGTGACTGCGTCCGGTTCGCGCAGGCCCACGGAATCCCGGTGCGGGTCCGGAGCGGCGGGCACAACCTGTCCGGCTGGTCGACCATCGACGGACTTGTCATCGACCTGGCCCGGATCAACCACGTGGCCGTGGGCGGCAGCACCCTCACCCTGGGTGCCGGCCTCCAGTCGGTGGATGCCCTGGCCAAGCTGAGGCCGCACAACAAGCAGATACCGGCGGGCACCTGCCCGACCGTGGCCCAGGGCGGCTTTCTGTCCGGCGGTGGAATCGGCTACCAGACACGGAAGTTCGGCCTGGGCTCCGACCGGATCGTCTCGGCGGGCGTCGTGCTCGCGAGTGGCCGGTTCGTACGCGCCAGCACCACCGAGGAGCCGGACCTGTACTGGGCGCTGCGCGGCGGCGGTGGCAACAACTTCGGTGTCGTGGTCGATTTCGAGGTGCGGCCGATCAACGCCCCGACGTCCGTCAACTTCGACCTGATGTGGTCGATCGACGACGCCCTCGATGTCTTCGCCGCGTGGCAGGCGTGGATCAGCGGCGGGTCGAACGACATCGGCACGTCTCTGGTCGTGCTGCCCCCGGCGGACGCGGGAGGCGCGGCGGTCGTTCTCGTCACCGGCTCCTGCCTCGGTCCCAGGCCCGCGCTGGAGACCGCGTTGAACCAGCTCGTTGAGCGGGCGGGTGTACAGCCCCTCAGCCGGGTGGTCGGTGGCCAACTGCCCTATGCCGACTCCCTGCACATCAAGTACTGCCGGGAGATGACGCTGGAGCAGTGCCACCGCGAGGGCACGACCCCGGCTGCGGAACTGCCGCGCATGCCGTTCCAGCGGCAGAGTTACCAATTCGTCAACCGCACGCTCACCGCGGCCGAGACGGGCTCCCTCTTCTCCACGTGGGACTCGCACACGACCCTGAAGCACCGGTACATTCAGTGCATCGCGATGGGCGGCGCGATGAGCGATACCGGCCGCACAGCCACCGCGTTCGTCAACCGCGACGCCAAGTTCCTCCTCGGCTACCAGGTCGGACTGGACAGTCCCACTCCGCCGCGGGAGGAGATCGCGGAGGCCACCGCCTGGACGGACGCCGGAGCGGCCGCACTCGAGCCGCTGGCCAGCGGCTCCTACATCAACTTCCCGAGTTCCCGGCCGGTGGCCGACTGGGCGACCTCGACGTACGGCGAGAACCACGCGCGCCTACGGCGGGTGAAGCGCCGTTACGACCCCGCCGGCTTCTTCCGGCACCCGCAGAGCATCAGGCCGTGAGCACTCAGCCGGGGCCGGCGGGCGCCGCCGGCCCCGGCTCACCGTACGACGACATCCGTCTCGACCGTCTCCTGGTCGATGTCGGAAGTCCTGATCGTCAGAACGACTTTCCAGACACCGGCCATCGGCAGGATCAGACCGTCCGACTCGTACCGCGTCCCGGTCTTCGCCACGAGCCTCACCTTCAGCGGTCCCACGCCCCGCTCAGGCAGGCTCAGCATGGCGCTCACCTCGCGCACCGGGGTGTTGCGCACTCGCATGGTGAGCGTGTTCGCTCCGGGCCTCGATGGTGTCAACACGACCCCCACTTTTCCGCTTCCCACGGCGAGTTCGCTCTGCGCCGTGTCATGGGGCCGCGGTCGGGTGGCGGGCGGTGTGGCGACCAGGAGCGTCGTCACGGCGAGTACCGCCACGGCGAAGAGCGCTTCGCCACGTACCGACCACGCGAGCTGCCGGCGCACCACTATGTGCCGTTCCCGCGCCGCACGGACCGATTCAGCCGGGGGACCGGGCCTGCTCCAGCGGCGTACGGCGGCGCGGGACAGCGCTGCCAGCCACAGCAGTCCCGCGATGACGGCAAGCTTGATGACCAGCAGAGTCCCGTAGGCGGTTCCCGCCAGAGCGGTGAGGGATCCGACCCCCACCCATGCGCGCCACAGGCCCGTCACGGTGAGCACGCCCACGGCCGTTGCCGCGATCCACGAGAAACGGACCGTCGGCGCCACGGAGCGGAACGCGCTCGCACAGCACACCAGGAAGGCGAGTCCGCCCAGCCATGCCGGCATCGCGCTGAGATGGGCGATGTCGGCAACCGCGGTGAGCAGGCCCGGCGAGGCGTTCGCGTGCCCTGTTCCGTACCACGTCGCCGGCAGCGCCACCACCAGTGTCAGGACAGTGAGCGAACGCAGCAGGCGGTCCCGCGGATTTCGCAGGAGACCCTGCAGGATGACGCCGCCAAAAGCGAGAAGTCCCAGGCGCGCCAGCACGAACCAGCCGTAGTCGGTGCCGAGTGTGGCTCCCAGGAGATCCGGGTCAAGCAGACCGGCGAGGGAACGGCCCGCGGCGTTCGGACCCTGCAACAGCAGCAGCGCCGTCGCGGATGCCGTGCTGCCGATCCAGCCCAGGAGCAGCAGCCGGCGTGCTCGCCGGTTCATCCAGCCCTCGGGCCAGCAGAGCAGGAGGAAGACCACGCCGCCGGCGAGCAGCGCCAGCGCCGCGTATCCGAGCCAGCGGAAGGCGCCGAACACCAGCGACAGCGCCGTCACCGGGTCCTCCTGCGCGCCCGGCTGCGGCAGCGTCCCGAACCGAGCGTCACCGATGCCGAACACCAGCGCGCCGCGGACGGGGTGTGAGTCCTCCGACACCACACGCCACAAGACGGTGTACAGGCCGGCGTCGAGCGTGCGGGGCACGCGCAGCACCACCTCGTCGGGGCCGTCCGTGCGCACGTCGTCCGGTCCGGTCAGCGTCCCTCGCGGGCCCAGGAGCCGGATCCCGTCCGGTACGAGGAAGACGCCCTCGCTGAACCGCAGCCGCACCTCGTTCGGGGCACTGGTCAGCCGCTCGCCGTTGGCCGGCGTGGACTCAAGGAGCTCCGCGTGGGCGGAGGCGGGCGCAGGGGCGAGCAGTATCACCAGGATCGCGAGCACCGCCGACAAGGCCCCGCGTCGCCGCCACATCCGCACATCACCGCTCAGCCCACGTGCCGTTGCCCGGGACCCGAGGGCCCGGGCAACGGTGGTCGGTCCACTCGTCACAGCGGGGCCACGCCCTTGGCGCTCCGCGGCAGTACCCGGAGCAGGCCCCACATCCCCGCGGTCGTGAAGGGGGTCCTGGCGTCGCCGAAGACGTAGTCACCCGTCCCGCCGAGGCTGCCGCCCGCCGGACCGAGCCGGGCATCGACCGTCTCTCCCGCGGTGATGGTGCGAGCCGCCACCCGCTGCGCTCCCGCCATCTTCGGTTCCAGCGGGAAGGTGTGACCACTGACGGTGAACGAGTGGAACTGGTCCGACGCGCCGACACCGACGCGGAAGACCACGGGGTCCTTCGAGTGCGCAGTGAACACCGGTGTGTCCGGATCCCCGTACGGTGTCGAGCTGAACGCGATGCCGTACGCCCCGATCACCGTGGCCTTGGTGAAGTCGTTCCGCTCGGCCGTGAGGCCGAGACGCTCGGTCAGCGGCTCGCTGTGGTAATTGACGTGGCTGAAGCCCTTGTCGAAGGAGCCCTGGTTGCCTGCCGTGCCCGGAGGCGCGCCGGGCACCGGCGGCACTTGCTGGTTGGCGACGGTCGGGCTGTTGAGCCCGTTGCCGGCCACCTGGTCGCCGTAGGGCAGGACGCTGCGCGCGTATTGCTGGTCGGTCGACTGCATCGTCATCGCGAACTCGCGGAACGCCCGGTGGCCGGGGACACGGATGATCGCCTGTGTGCTCGTCAGATTCGCTCCGAGCCTGCGGTTCGTGGCGCTGTCCCACCACGTGGAGCCCCGCGGTTCCACGATCAGCATGCCGTAGGCCCCGTGCCGCAGGCTCGCGGTGCTGCCGAGATTCTGGAACAGCCCGGTACCGAGCTCGACGTCCGCGTGGAACGTATAGGTCGCCGACTTTCCGGCCGCGACGGTGGTGTCCGGGTTGAGTCCGACGGCGGCGCCACCGGACAGCTGCGGATTGCGGGTCAGCTTGCCGAGATCGAAGCCCGCTCTTCTGCCGCCGTACAGCGAGCCGGCCGTGATCCGGTTCCGCAGCGTCACCGTCACGCAGTCACCCTTGTTCGCCCGCAGCACGAGCGGTTCCACGGGTTTCCTGCCCGCCTTGATCGCGTTCACGTCGGACGACAGCGCGTAGATCACGCCTCCGGTGTCCCTGAACGGTGCGGTCGGCAGTGTCCTGTCGAACAGCGACACGTCGTAGTGCCTCTCCGGCGCGCTCTTCGGGCAGGTTTTCGCCGTGGACGTCACGACCGAGGTGTCGACCCGGCCGTCCGCGAGCCATGCGGGTGCGGGGTTCGGCCCGGGTGCGGCCTGTGTGTTCCCGCCGGCGGCGGTCTGGACCGGGAAACCGGTCCCACCGGGAAGCGGGGCCCGGCCGGGCAACGGCTTCAGGTCGCCGCGCAGGCGGTCGTGCACCCGGAAGACGCCCCACGCGCCGCTCTCCAGCGCGAACGTGCGGGTGCTGTAGTACAGGTAGTCGCCCGGGCTCGCCGTGGGGCCTCCGGCGCCGCCGTCCAGCACGTAGTCGAACCGCTCCGACATGCCCGTGGTCGCCGTGTCCATCAACTGGCCGTCCTGGTTGAACCGCTCCATCCGGAACCGGTGTCCCTGCACGCGCAACGCCTCCGCGCGTTCGCTCAGGCCGATCGTGCGGATCACTACCGGGTCGCCTGCATAGGCCCGCAGCAACGGAGTCCGCGGATCGCCGTACTTCACCGACGAGAACACATACGGGTCCACGGTGGACACCGTCGCCCGTACGGTGTTCGCGTCCGGGTTGCCCGGGATGTCCGCGGCGCGGCTGAAGGCGTTGCGGCAGCGTGCGCCGTTGTACTCCTGACGCTGTTCGGTCGTGGTGGGATCGGCGGGCGTGGCGCCCGGCTTTGTACGCTCACCAAGCGGTTCGGCTCTGAGGTTGATCGTTCCTTCCTCGCACTCCTGCCCTGAATTGAAGGGTGTCAGGCCTTCTGGTGGTGGTTCGGCCAGCTCCGCCCGGCCACGTCTGCCGTTGTGCAGGAAGATGGTGAACTCACGGAAGGACCCGCGCTGACCGACGCCGACGGAACCGCCCGAGGTGTTGACCACGTCCACGATCGGCCCGCTGCGCACCGCCTCACCCGTCACTGGATCGCGGTACACCGAGCCCTTCGGTTCGATGATGTGCGCGGCGAAGAGACCATGAGCCCAGGAAGTCAGGGCATTGACGTGGTCGTGCCAGAAGACGGTTCCCGAGTCGACATCGGAGTACCAGCGGTACTGCACGAACTCGACCGTGACCGGCTCGCCGGGCCGGTGTTCGCGGGTGAGGGCCGCGTCGAACGTGAGCTGGTTTCCCTCGATCGCGGTGATCTCTCGGACCTCGACGCTCGCCCGCCCCACACCGATGCCGATGGAGATGCCCGGCCTCAACTTGTCCGTCGAGGACACTGTCACCTGGTCGGGGGCGTCGACCGACGTCAGTGTGCGCCCGTCCTTCGTGACCGAGAACACCGACTGTTCGTAGGCGAACCCCGCGACGACGCCGTCCGACGCCAGCGGGTCGAACTGCACGAAGTGCGTGTGCATGTTGACCTTGCTCTGCACCGCCGGGTTGAGCTCGCTGCCGAACGTGATCGCCACGCAGTCGCCGACATTGGAGCGGATCACCAGCGGATCCACCGGTTTGCGCCCGGCCAGCATGTCGTCCTTGTCCTCGTTGAGGACGTACAACTCGCCGTCCTTGTCCCGCTCCCGGCTGGTCTGCTGGACGGGCACCGCGACCGCGGTCACGTCGAACCGTTGTACGCGTGATGTCCGCGGGCACAGGCCCCCCGGACGCTGCGCGGTCGCGGTCTCGCCCACGCCGGGCGCGCCCGCGTGGCTGTTCGGGGCGAACGGGGGCCGGCGGCCCAGGTGGGGCCGCAGCATCGGGTAGGCGGGTCTGCCGGTCAGTGGATTGAACAGGATCTCGGGCCGGACACCGGGGTTCGGTGACCGGTAGTTGACCCAGACCGAAGACGTCTCGGGCTCGCCCAGGTAGACCGGCGCGTCGGCCGGACCGGTCTTCTTCCAGTCCCAGACCGTGGCGTCGTCGCGGTCCTCACCGCCGGCGGTCCTCCAACGCGCGCCCTGGGGTGGCAGATGGCTCTCCACAAGCTGGTCCAGCCCGATCTGGCGTCGGGGATCGATGACCTCGTCCGCAGGCACCACGGTCTTGCCCTCCACGACGCGGCCGAGCAGGCCGGCCGAGGTGACGCCGGTGGGTACGGCCCGGCGGCCGGGCAGCGGGGCGAGGTCGGGTTGCGCGGTGTCGAACACCCGCCACAGGCCCCACATGCCGGCGATGTAGTGCTGTGCGATGTGGCAGTGGTAGAGGAAATCACCCGTCGCCCGCTGGCATCCGCCCGCACCGCACTCGTGCTCCAGCGAGAACGTCTCCGTCGGACCCACCGTCTGTGAGTCGAGCCGGATGGAGGTGGCCTTCTGGATCGGGATCTTGGACAGACCGGCGTTCATCGCCGTGTCGTCGGCATCGGGATTGAGCCGCCAGCGTGTTCCGCCGCCGTGCACGTGGTGGACGTGCAGCTGCTGGACACCGGCGTCCACGAGCCGGGTCTTCGTGGGCTCGCCGAGGTAGGAACGCGGCATGGGCGTGGCTGGGTCGCCGTAGGTGTAGGAGCTGTACGCCAGCGACTTGTTGGCCTCCTGGGCCTGCGCGCCGCGCTCGGCCTCCAGCTGCAGTCTCCGGTAGAACGGCTCGCTGCGGTAGTTGATCGCCCGGCTGGCCGGACGATAGGCGTTGGTGCCGCCACCGCCTTCGTTCGGGATCGTCGGGGTCGGCGGTCGCACGTCGATCATCGGCAGGAAACGCCCGTACTCGACCTGGTCGCCGACCGGGATGCCGGGGTCGCCGCCGATCGGTATGCCCTCGTCGTTCTCCCGCAACGGCCTGCGCAGATTGAAGTTTTCGTCGCCGATCTCGTGGTAGATGACCGTGAACTCGCGGAACGCGGGGCCGGTGGCAGGCTTGATCATCGCCTCCCAGTTGTTCCAGTTCGCGTCGTCGGTCCGGTCCGCGCCACTCACCGGGTCCAGCCATCGTGCGTTTGCCGGTTCCGCGACGAGCGTGCCGAACAGGCCGTGCGCGGTCAGCTGGGTGGACTCGCCCCCGCTGCGGAATACCTTGGCGCCCTCACCCATCGTCGGGTCGAGGTAGTACCGGTACTGTTTGGTCTGGCCCGGAGCGGCCATCACCGAGTCCGGGTTGCGGCCGGCTGCCTGCCCGCCCTCGCCCCGGCTCGCGTCATAGGCGACACCCGACATGTCGACCGACACCGACGGGACGCCGCCGGGCTGGGTGATCGGCGGGTTGCCGAGCGGACCGCTCCGCGGCGCCCGGGTGAGCTTGTTGGTCAGGTTGATCACGACGCATTCTCCGAGCCGTGCCCGGAGCACCAGCGGTTGGATCGGGTCCTGGCCGAGGCCGACGGACACCTTCGCCGCCGCGGGGTCGTTCTTGTCCATCGAGGAGGCGGCGCGCAGTGCGGCCTCCTGGGCGCGTACCTCGTCCTCCCGGTCCGCCAGTACGTACATGAAGCCGTAAGGGTCGTGGTCGCCGAAGCGGTCCACGACGATGTCGACCTCGATGGCGTGCACGTCGAACACCCGCTGCGGCGCGGTCGCGCACCCGCCGTCGTAGCTCGTGGCCGGCGTCGCGCCGGTGGCGGGCGGCGCCGTCAGCAGCGATCCGAACACGAGCAACGCAGGCAGTGTCCGCACCGGTCTGCGGACCATCACCGTCCACCCGTGCCGCAGGCCGTCGAGCGTCAGGGCGGCTGCGAACACACCGGCCAGAGCCAGCGCGAGCGCCGCCGGCGCCACTTGCAGGGCCTGCGACACCGCGTCCGGCAGCAGGCCGTCGGCTCCGGACGAGAGCGGCCCGGCCGATCCGTGATGGCCCCCTTGCGGACTGATCACGGAGTGCGCGGTCGCCTGCACCACCGCGAAGGGTATGTACATCGCAGTCATGGCGAGCCCGGCGAGCACCGCGCGCATCGGGCGTTCCCAGGCCCACGAAGGCGCGATCACGCGTGCGAGCCGGGTCGCGATTCCCGCCGCCGCGCCGGCCGTCGGCAAGGCGAGCATCAGGTCGACGAGCGCGAACACCCCATGCGAACGCGACTGCCCGCCGGCGCCGAAAACCGTCCAGTGCTGCCACAGGACGCAGCCGACGGCCAGGAACACCACCAGCACGACATGGGTGCGGAACGCGGCACGCGGCTCACGCACGGGGGCGGTTCCTTGTCCATTGGTCATGATCCGTGTTCCTGTCCGTGTTCGGGCGTGGAGCCGGGTATGCGAACGGCCAGGTGGCGCTCCTCGCCACTGCGTTTCCAGACGAGGTGCAGCGGCGGATCGTCGGGGCCGGGGACCCTGGTGTCGAAGTAGAGGACGCCATCGGCCGCGCTGCCCGGGCCGAGTCGGCCGAGATGACCGAAGGTGTCCGAGTGCAGCGGCCGGGGACCGTCCGGCCCGCCCGTCAGAAAGAACTCCGACGCGAGGTCGAACGTCCGCGCCCGGTCTCCGTCGTTGGTCAGCGTGATCGGCACGCCGAGCCGCATGTCGTCGCCCTCTGGTGCGCCGGGCATCATCTGCGCCGGCATCTGGTAGCCCGTGTTGCCCATGTGGTGGTTCTCCATCGAGGCCCACTCAGCCTCGCGCGGCACGGCCGTGATGCCGCCGGTGGTGGCGACGGCGACCGGCCGTTCGGCCGCCTCCGCCCGGTGCCGCGACCAGGTCGCGGCACCGATCCCGGCGACGAACAGGGCGACCAGCGTGACCACCACGCACAGGATCTTGATCATGCGATGGCCTCCCGCGCGAGCAGCAGGGCACCTCGCAGCGATGACAGGCCGCCGAGCACCGCCTCATGCACCTCCGGCGCGGGATGACCGGGCCGTTGCAGCGCGTGGGTGTGGGCATCGACCACGGCGGTGAATCCGGGGAGCCCGGTCGCGAACCCGCCGCCGACCACGATGGCCGCCGGGTGCACCAGTTCACAGAGGCCGACCACCGACGCGGCAAGGGCGGCGCAGGACTCGTCGACCGCCGACACGGCCCACGGTTCTCCTGCCAGCCACGCCGCGCGCAGCTCCTCGAACGTCACAGGGGCTCCCCGGGCGAACGCCGCACGGCGAAGCGTGGCAGGACCGGACGCGATCGACTGGAGGCAGCCGCGCCGCCCGCAGTCGCACACCGGTCCGGACCGGTCGATGATCATGTGCCCGACCTCGCCGGAGACCAGCGCCGGGCGCCCGCCGAGCACGAACCCGCCGCCGATTCCCGTACCGACCCCGAGATAGACGATGTCGCCGCGGCCTACGGCGGCGGCCTCCGCGAGCGCGGCGAGATCACCGTCGTCGGCGAGCCTTACCTCAGCGGTGGGGAACAGGGCCTGCAGTACGGTGCCGATGTCGGTGCCGGCCCAGCTCGGCCTGCCGGGCCAGCTGACGACGCGGCGTGCACGGTCGAGGGTCGCGGGCATCGCGACACCGACAGCGCCCACCGTGCCGGGCCACCGATCGAGCAGTGCCCGGACGCCGTCGCTGAGGGCGGTCAGGTCACGCGTGATGTCGCCGTCAGGCCACCGGAATACGGTCTCGTCAGGCTGGGCGTCCTCGCTCTCGACGCGCAGCGCCACCTTCGTGCCACCGAAATCTATGCCCAAGCAGCCCTTCGCAGCCCTCATGCGAGCGATATTCGCACATGCCCGGCAACTCGCCGGTAATTGCCGACCCATCGGGCTGCACGGACCTGATTACCGAATTTCAGGGGGGAATGAGGGGTTGGCGTCCCGATAAATCCGAACCCATCCTGATGCTTCATGCATATATTTGTCTGACTATAAAGCGAGGGTGTCGATGTCACCCGATCGATGGGCGGGAAGAACGGTTTTCGTCACCGGTGGGCTGGGCTTCATCGGGTCGCATTTCGTCGAAGAACTGCTGGCACGTGACGCCCGAGTGGTGTGCCTGTACCGCACCCCCAGGGAAGAGATGCTCGCGCAGCTCCCACGGGGAGACAACCTACGGCTGCTGCAACTCGACCTGCTCGACCACGGCGAGGTGCGCGCCGCGTGCCGGTACGCGTCCCCGAACGTGGACGCGATCATCCACTGCGCCGCACTGGACGGGAACACCGAGTTCAAGCTCAACCACTCGGCGGAGATCCTCGACACGAACCTGCGGATCACCTCGAACGTGCTCAACTGCGCGCGAGAGTACGGGGTGCCGGACGTCGCGCTGCTGAGCTCGGCCGAGGTCTACCAGGGCGAGACGACCGGCGCGATCCACGAGGACGACGACTACCGCAGGCACATGCGGTACTCGACCAACGGCTACGCCCTGTCGAAGACGTTCGTCGAGGTGCTCGCCGAGTTGCACAGGGCCCAGTACGGAATGAACATCCTGGTGCCGAGGCCGACGAACGTGTACGGGCCGCGGGACGGCTTCGACGGTACGTCCGGCCGGGTCATCCCCACCATGCTGCGCAGGATCGCCGCGGGCGAGGAGGTCGTGATCTGGGGGGACGGCAGCCAGACACGCACCTTCGTCCACGTCGCCGACTTGGTCCGGGCGACGTTGCGGATGATGGAGCAACGCCGCTACGCCACGATGAACGTCGGCACCGATGAGCCGGTGTCGGTGCTGGAGCTGGCCGCGACACTCTTCGCGGTGATGGACCGGCCGGAACGCATCAGGCTCGACCCGTCCAAGCCCACCGGGGCGTCGAGCAGACTCCTGGACGTACGGCGGATGGCGGAGATCACCAGCTTCACCCCGCGCCCGCTACGGGTCGGCCTGCGGCAGACCGCCGAGTGGTTCCTGGCGCAGGAACCGGTTCTGGTGTGAACGTGAAGGGGCCTTCCCCCGGGAGGCCCCTCGGCCGTCAGGCCACTCGTTCCAGGTGGCCCTCGATCCGCGCCACCACCTCCCGGGCGCCGCCCGCCTCGCGAATCCGCTCACTCATCTCCCGCGTGCGGTTGACGATCTCCTTGTCCCCGCTGACCCGCAGGATCGCGTTGCGCAACCGCTCGGCCGTGACGTCGGCGGGCCGCAGCACGACACCGAGCTCCAGTTCGGCGAGGCGCTCGGCGTTGGGCACGACATCCGGGAACGGCGGGACGGCGACCATCGGGCGCCCCCAGCGCAACGCCTCCATCACGCCGCCCATGCCGGCGTGGGTGACGGCCAGCTCGGCGTGTTCGAGCACGGTCAGGTGCGGTACCCACCGGCGCACCTCCACGTTGTCCGGCAGGTCCCCCAGCTCGGCCGGGTCGATGCCGTTGCCGACCGAGACGACCGCGTGCCACGGTAGGTCCGTGAACGCGTCGATGGTGGCCTTGAAGAAGCCGGCGTCGCGGTTGTTCACCGTCCCCAGCGACACCAGCGCCGTCGGAAGGCCACTGACCGGCGGATGCCATTCGCCGAGGAAGTCGCGATCGGCGAGGCAGGGGCCGACGAACGCGAACCGCTCGTCGAAGGTGTCGCCCGCGGGCTGGAACGCCCTGGGGACGAGGACGATGGTGAGATCCTCGACGTGGGCCATGAACTCCTGGACCGACTCCTCGAAGCCGTTGGTGAGGAGCAGTCGGCCCAGTTTCTCGCCGAACTCGGCCATCGCGTCGGTCCCCATGTCGACCGGGCCCGCGGCCTCCATCATCTTCTGCACGAAGGAGTAGTGCTCGTTCGAGGCGAACACGGGGGAGAGCCGGACGGCGGGGCGGCTCCACCGTTTCGCCAGCACCCGTCCGGCCTGCATGGCCACCCCGTCGTAGAGCACGAGATCCGGCACGTCGTCGGCCAGGTGCTTTTCGGCCGCGGCGATCTGGGCGAGATTCTCCTCCAGGAACACCAGCGGAGCGCGCCCGGATTCCGGGCCGCTGACCACGGAGACCGGGTCGACCGAGTCGTAGGGCAGTACGGTCGCTCCGACCGACTCAACCATGCGAGCGAAGTCCCCGACCATCGGGTAAGTGACGCGATGGCCCTTGCGGACCAGTTCCGCGACAATTGCGAGTGTGGGGAGCACGTGACCGTTCGCGGGAATGCTGTGTATCAGAACATGATGACCCATACCGTGCGTCCTATTCTTCGGCGACGGGTTGGTGGTCCGCGCAGAAATTCCGAGAAATCAACAGATAGCTGATTCGAGGCGGACGGTATCGACTTCCACCAGAGCAGGCCAACCCCTAGCCGACCCCTCATCCGGGGAACTGGTCCCTGCGTCGGGGGCGGGTCGCTTCGCGCCTCCCGGACATATCGTCTGAGAGCAGACCATCTGCTTCCGGCTGACCCCGGTAGCATGTGGGCATGCCCAATACCACGCCCTCCGCTCCCGAGATGGATCTGATGTTCCTGCTCTCCTGGGCGAGCCACGCGCTCGCGACCGAGCAGACGGCGGCGCTGTCCGGTCTGGGGATCACGCCACGCGCGTACTGCGTGCTCTACAAGGCGCTTCCGGGCAACCTCACACAGCGACGCCTCGCGGAGATCTGCGGGCTCGACAAGTCGACGATGGTGGTCACGGTCGACGAGCTGGAGAAAGCGGGACTGGCCGAGCGCAGGCCGTCGAGCACCGACCGTCGGGTGCGCATCATCCACGTCACCCCGAAGGGTATGGAGATGATCGCGGAGGCGAACCAGATCGTCGCGCGGGTCCAGCGCGATGTGCTGTCCGCCCTGCCGCAGGACCAGCGCGAGGGGTTCACGAACGGCCTCGCCGTGCTGGTCGAGGGCCGGCTGTCCACGCTCACCCCGTCCGAGCGGCCGCCGCGGCGCCCCTCGGTCAGGTCCTGAGTCCGGCAGGTCCAAAGTTCGACCATGAAAAGACCGTCTGAAACTAGACGATCTGCTAGTGTCGCTTCTGACGTCATGAAACAGGAGGCGACGACATGTCCGGGACCGCTCCCACGACCAGCAGAGCGCGCTGGCTCGCGTTCGGTGTGCTCTGCTCCGTGCAGCTGATGGTCATCATCGACACGAGCATCGTGAACGTGGCTCTGCCGTCGATCCAGTCCGAGCTCGGTTTCACGCAGCCGGGGCTCGGCTGGGTCACCAACGCCTACACGATCGCCTTCGGTGGTCTGCTCCTGCTGTCCGGCCGCCTCGGCGACCTGATCAGCCGCAAGCGGATGTTCATCGCCGGACTCGTCGTGTTCACCGCTTCCTCGGCTTTATGCGGTCTGGCCGGCAACCGGGAGATGCTGATCGCCGGGCGCTTCCTGCAGGGTGCGGGAGCCGCGATGGCGGCGGCGGTCGTGATGGGCATCGTGATCACGGCCTTCCGGGATCCCAAGGAGCTGGGCAAGGCGATTGCCGCGTTCAGCTTCGTTGGGGCCGCCGGCGGCTCCATCGGCGTACTGGCCGGTGGTGTGCTCACCGAGGGCATCAGCTGGCACTGGGTGTTCTTCATCAATGTGCCGATCGGTGTGGTGGCCGCGATTCTTGCTGTGCCGCTCGTCCAGGCGGACCAGGGGCTCGGTCTTGGGGAAGGGGTCGACCTGCCCGGCTCCGTGATGGTGACCTTCGGTCTCATGAGCGGCGTGTACACGATCGTCAAGGTGCCCGAGTACGGCTGGGGCTCCGCCCACACGATCGGCGTCGGCGCGCTCTCGGCCGTTCTGCTGGCCGCGTTCGTCGTGCGCCAGGCCACCGCGGTCAAGCCGCTCGTACCGCTGAAGCTCTTCAGGTCCCGCAACCTCTCCGGGGCCAACCTGGTGCAACTGCTCCTGGTCGCGGGCATGTTCGGCTTCAACTTCCTCGGCACGCTGTACCTGCAGCAGGTGCTCGGCTACACGCCGGTCGAGGCGAGCCTAGCCTTCCTGCCGCTCGCGGTCGCCCTTGCCGTGGTGTCGATGGGCTTCTCGGCCAAGCTCAACATCCGGTTCGGTCCGCGCAACGTCCTGCTGGCCGGCCTCGTGCTCATCGCGGCCGCCTTGTTCCTGGCCGCGCGGGCACCGCAGAACGCGGACTACGTCGTGGACGTCCTGCCGATGGCCCTGCTGCTTGGCGGCGGCGCGGGTCTCACGATGCCGGCGGTCATGGCCCTGGCCATGTCGGTCGCCACGCCGAGCGATGCCGGCCTCGCCTCCGGTGTCGCGGGCACGGCCGGGATGGTGGGTGGTGCGCTTGGCCTCGCCGTACTCACCGCCCTGTCATCCAGCCGTACGCAGAGCCTCATCAGCGAGGGCCAGAACGCGACGGCCGCCTTGAACGGCGGCTTCCACATGGCCTTTCTCGTCTCGGCCGGCCTCGTCGTCGTGGCCGCGGTCATCGGATACTTCGTCCTGGAGAACACTCCCATGCCGTCCGGTCCGCCCGCGCCCCCGCCCGGCGCCGAGGAGGGCGTCCAGCACGAGGCCCAGCAGGGCACCCAGGACGACGCCGGCGAGAGCGACGGGAAGCCGTCGACGGCAGAAGGCCTCCGGTCCTGACACTCCCGGAGGATCCCGGGGATCAGCATGAACATGCCGGTGGCCGCGGAAGTTCCGCGGCCACCGGCGAGTGGTGTGTGTCCGGGCCCGGCTCAGCCGGCGAGGGCGGCAGAGGAGAGCCGGCCACGCAGATCCGCGACGAGCTCGCCGAGACCGGTGCCGTCCCGCGCACCGCCGAACGCGTAGAAGTCGGGGCGCACCAGCACACCGACCGCTTCCACATGGTCCAGGTAGGACAGGTGGACGCCGTCGACGTCCACCACGGCACGGTCCCCCACGGCGCGGTCGGCCGCGGGAACCAGGTGGACCAGCTGGGTGTCGATCTCCGCAAGAGCCGCCAAGGCGTCAGCGCCCAGTAGACGCTGCGGGTCCTCGCGCGCCAACAGCACGAACCCGTTGCCGATCACCTCGTCGAGCAGCCCTGTACGGCCGCCACGGGACACCCGCCCCTGCGGGACGAGGGAGCCCGCGATGGTTGAGCCACCCCCCAACAGGCCGGTGGTCAGCGGGTGGTAGACCGCGGAATCCTGCTGCGGCCTGCCCTCGTTGCGCTTCCTGGTCGCGAGCATGACCATGTCGCGGTCGGCGGCGGCCTTCGGGTCGGGTTGGCAAATGACCTTGCCCAGATTCACCGACATGCCGATGGCGTGCTGCACGTGTGATCGCCGCTCGGCCGTGTAGGTGTCCAGGAGGGACTCGTCGGCCTTGCCGGCCAGCACGAGGTCGAGCTTCCACGCAAGGTTCACCGCGTCACGGAACCCAGAGCACATCCCCTGCCCCGCGAACGGCGGCATGAGGTGTGCCGAGTCGCCGGCGAGCAGGATCCGGCCCACCCGCCACTCGTCGGCGTAGCGCGCTTGGAAGCGGTACACCGCCTGCCGCTGGAGGGTCGCGTTCTTCGGCGTGACGTCGAACGGCGCGAGCAGGCGCCACACGGTCTCCACCCGGTCCAGTTCTTCGATCGGCTCACCGGGCACACGCATGAACTCCCAGCGCCGGTGGCCCGGGCCCGCCGACACCGCGGTACTCGGCCGGGCCGGGTCGCAGATCTGCAGGTTGTTCGGGACGAACCGGCGCGGCTCGTGCAGGGCCACGTCGCAGGTGAGCCAGTCGTTCGCGAAGCCCAGATCGGTGAGTGTGACGCCCATCCGCTCGCGTACGAAGCTGTTCGCGCCGTCACAGCCGATCACCCAGCGACCTGTCAGGTGCACCCGGCCCTCATCGCGGGAGTCCGCCACGAGCGTCACCCGGTCACCGTCGTCGGTCAACTCGACCGCCCGGTGGCCGCGCAGCACCCGCAGACCGGGCAGCCTGGACCCGCGCTCGGCGAGGGCCGCCTCCAGCCCCGGCTGGTACATCGACGTGGAGTCCGGCCAGCCACACTGGCCGTGCTCCGCGACGTCGACGTGCAGCAGTGTCTCCCCGTCCGCGTTGCGCCACACGTAGTCGCCCGACGGCTCGCCGAACCGCTCGATATGCTCGCCGACCCCCGCGGCCGCGAGTGCGCGGGCCGACTCGCCGTCGAACGAGACCGCCCTCGGCATGGTGAACGGCTCCGGCCACCTCTCCACGACCGTCACCGTCCAGCCACGCTGAGCCAGCAGGACGGCCGTGGTCTGCCCGACCGGTCCGTAACCGACGATCAGCACGTCCGCCATCTGCTCAGCCGACCGGGTTGAGGATCGTGCGGACGGTCTCCTTGTACTGCTCCGCGTCCACCAGAACGCGAACCCGCTCGACGCCGTCGGCCAGTTCGAGGTACCGCCTGCCGATCAGGACGAGCTGGCCGTTCTCGGTGGCCCGGCTGTGGATGTAGGTGCCGACGGCCACGAGTCCGGGCGGGAACTCGACGAGCTTCGGATCCGGGTCGGTCCACTCCTGGATGTCGCGGAACTGCATCCGGAAGCGGTAGATGGCCAACCAGTCGCCGTTCTTGGGCTTGCGCTCGACGACCGTGTACCCGTCGGCCTCGTACATTCGGTACTGCACGCCGTACTGCTCCTGGACCTCCTCGGTCACCCGCAACGGCTCGATGTAGTGCGGTCCTGCGATACCGACGTCGACCAGCCAGGTCTCGTCGTCCAGTTGCACACAGCCGAAGATGTGCTCCAGGTCGGGGCCGAAGCCGCCGTTCACCTGGCGCACCGCACCAGCGAGGATGCGGTAGTCGAAGCCGAGCCCGGTCAGCAGGAAGCGGAACAGGCCGTTGAGTTCGTAGCAGACGCCACCACGGCCGTCGACCACCACGGCCTCGAACAGTTCGTCGGGGTCGATGTCGACGTCGTCCCACACGGACAGGCCGCGGTCCACGCCGGCGTTGACCGAGTTGTCGAACGGGATCGACATGATGTGCCGCTTCTGTACCGCGCGCAGCGTGTCGAGCGTCGGTTCGGGCGAGCCGGTGTAGCCGATCTTCTCGAGGTACTTCGGGATGTCGAACATGGGGAGCACATGTCCTTCCGTGGATTCAGGGGATAAGCAGACTGCGCAGGTGGTCGACGACGAGGCCCGGTGTCGGATGGTCGAAGACCAGCATCGGCGACAGGGTCAGTCCGGTCGCCTCGTTGAGCCTGTTCCGCAGTTCCACCGCGATCAGCGAGTTGAACCCGACCTCGAAGAACGGGCTGTCGTGCTCGACGCTGTCGGTCGCCGCGTCGCCCAGCGCCACCACCGCCTCGGCCAACACCAGCTCGGCCAGGACCTTGTTCTGTTCCTCCTCGGACAACGCGGCCAGCCGATCGGCCAGCGACCCGCTCGTGTTCTGTTCTGTTGACACCGGGTGTGTCACCTCCACTGTGGGATTTCCTGAAGCCAGCCAGAAGTGCCGGCGATCGAAGGCATAGGTGGGCAGCGCCACCCGCCGGGCACCGCTCGCGCTGAAGAACGCGGACCGATCGAACGGGACGGCGCGGATGTACAGCTGTCCCAACGCGCCCACGACAGCGGGCACTTCCGGGCCTGCACCGCGCAGCGCGGGGACGAACGCGGCGTCGGCCGCGGCGTCGGGGAGGCAGTGGGGCAGCATGCCGCTCAGCACACCGCTCGGCCCGAGCTCCAGGAACGTGGTGACGCCTTGGTCCTCGAGTTCGCGCGCACAGTCGGCGAAGCGCACCGGCAGCCGGATGTGCTCCACCCAGTACTGCGGCGAGCACAGTTGCCCCGGCTCGGCCAGCCTTCCGGTCACGTTCGACACCACGGGGATGTCCGGGTCGTCGAACGAGATGTCCGCGATGGACCGCGCGAACTCCTCCAGCATGCCGTCCATGCGCGGTGAGTGGCCCGCGTGCGACACCTGGAGGCGTTTCGTCTTGCGTCCCAGAGCGCTGAAGTGCGCCGCGATCGCCAGCGCCTCGTCCTCGTCGCCGGACACGACGATTGAGGTGGGCCCGTTGATGCCGCCGATACTCACCCGCGGCGACAACATCGGCACGACCTCCTCCTCTGCGGCCTGCACCGCCACCATGGCGCCGCCCTCGGTCGGCAACGACTGCATGAGCCGTGCGCGCGCCGCGACGAGCGTCGCGGCGTCGGGCAGCGACAGCACACCCGCCACGTGCGCGGCGGCGATCTCGCCGATCGAATGGCCCGCGACGAGGTGCGGTCGCACGCCCCACGACTCGACCAGCCGGAACAGCGCCACCTCGAACGCGAACAACCCGGTCTGGGTGAACACCGTCCGGTTCAGCCTGGTGGCGTCCTCGGCGAAGACCACGTCGGCGACAGGACGATCGACGTGGCCGTGCAGCGCGTGGTCCAGCGCGCAGCAGACGTCGTCGAACGCTCTCGCGAACACAGGGAACGCGGCGTACAGGTCCCGTCCCATTCCGGCGCGCTGGCTGCCCTGCCCGGAGAACAGGACGGCCAGCTTGCCCCGCGCCGTACGGCCGGTGAAAACGTTCGGAGCCGACTCACCCCGGGCCAGCGCGTTGGCCCCGTCCACGGCGTTCTGCCTGCCGTCCGCGACCACGACGGCCCGCAGGTCCCAGGAGGATCGGGTGGTGAGCAGGGAGTAGGCGACATCGTCGAGGCGCACGCCGCCGTCCTCCAAGTGTTCTGCCAGGCGCTTGGCCTGTGCGTGCAGCGCTTGGGGGCTCTTGGCGGAGAGGATCAGGGGGACGGTTGTGTCGGTGTGTGTGGGTGTGGTCGGTTGGTCGGGTTGGTGGGGTTGTTCGGGGGCTTGTTCGAGGATGATGTGGGCGTTGGTTCCGCTGACGCCGAAGGAGGAGACGGCGGCTCGGCGGGGGTGGTTGGTGTGGGGCCAGGGTTGGTGTTC
>NZ_JBIUVQ010000032.1:0-46083 GCF_044743035.1 Streptomyces sp. NPDC087787 | reverse complement strand
GGTGTTTCCGACTCTATCAGATCTTTTTCCGATCCGATTTCCTCGGCGCTTTCCAGGTTCCCGCTCTCGCGTTTCCCTTTCCGGCGGTTCCGACTTTATCAGAGATTCTGAGTCGGTTTTCCGCCGGTTCCGGGAGTGTCCCCCGAAGTGCTTGAAGCCTTCGGGTTCCCGTCCTGGCGGAGCCGTAAACGTACTGGAGCGGGGCGCCCCGATGCAAATCGAGGTGCCCCGCTCCCAGTTCGTCCCGGGGGACGTACTCGGGTCAGACCTCCACGACGACCGGGAGGATCATCGGCCGGCGCCGGTAGGAGTCCGAGACCCACTTGCCGAGGGTGCGGCGGATGAGCTGCTGGAGCTGGTGGGAGTCCGCGATGCCCTCCTGGGCCGACTTCTCCAGCGCCTCCGCGATCTTCGGGATCACCGCGGCGAAGGCGGAGTCCTCGATGCCCGAGCCGCGGGCCTGGACGTGCGGGCCGCCCGTGACCTTGCCCGTGGTGGAGTCGACCACCACGAAGACCGAGATGATGCCCTCGTCGCCGAGGATCTTCCGGTCCTTCAGCGCGGGCTCGCCGACGTCGCCGACCGAGAGGCCGTCCACGTAGACGTAGCCGGCCTGGACCTTGCCGGAGATCCTGGCCTTGCCCTCGACCAGGTCGACGGTCACACCGTCCTCGGCGATGACGATCCGGTCGTGCGGGACTCCGGTGAGAGCGCCCAGCTCGGCGTTGGCCCGCAGATGGCGCCATTCGCCGTGGACCGGCATGAGGTTCCGCGGGCGGCAGATGTTGTAGAAGTACAGCAGCTCGCCGGCCGAGGCGTGGCCCGAGACATGCACCTTGGCGTTGCCCTTGTGCACGACGTTGGCGCCCCAGCGGGTCAGGCCGTTGATGACCCGGTACACCGCGTTCTCGTTGCCCGGGATCAGCGACGACGCCAGGATCACCGTGTCGCCCTCGACGATGCGGATCTGGTGGTCGCGGTTGGCCATGCGGGACAGCGCCGCCATCGGCTCGCCCTGCGAGCCGGTGCAGACGAGCACGACCTCGTGGTCGGGCAGGTCGTCCAGGGTCCGGACGTCGACCACCAGGCCCGGCGGGACCCTCAGATAGCCCAGGTCCCTGGCGATGCCCATGTTGCGGACCATGGACCGGCCGACGAAGGCGACCCGGCGGCCGTACTCGTGCGCGGCGTCCAGGATCTGCTGGATGCGGTGGACGTGGCTGGCGAAGCTGGCCACGATGATCCGCTTGCGCGCGCCGCCGAAGACCTGGCGCAGCACGTTGGAGATGTCCCGCTCGGGCGGGACGAAGCCCGGCACCTCGGCGTTGGTGGAGTCCGCGAGGAGGAGGTCGATGCCTTCCTCGCTCAGCCGCGCGAACGCGTGCAGGTCGGTCAGGCGGTTGTCCAGCGGGAGCTGGTCCATCTTGAAGTCGCCGGTGTGCACGACCATGCCCGCGGGGGTGCGGATGGCGACCGCGAGGGCGTCCGGGATGGAGTGGTTGACCGCGATGAACTCGCAGTCGAAGGGGCCGACGCGCTCACGCTGTCCTTCCGCCACCTCCAGGGTGTACGGGCGGATGCGGTGCTCCTGGAGCTTGGCCTCGATGAGGGCGAGGGTCAGCTTGGAGCCGATGAGGGGGATGTCCGGCTTCTCGCGCAGGAGGAACGGGACTCCACCGATGTGGTCCTCGTGGCCATGGGTGAGGACGATGCCCTCGATGTCGTCGAGACGGTCACGGATGGACGTGAAGTCCGGCAGGATCAGGTCGATTCCGGGCTGCTCCTCCTCGGGGAAGAGCACTCCGCAGTCGACGATCAGCAGGCGGCCGCCGTATTCGAAGACGGTCATGTTCCGGCCGATCTCGCCGAGGCCACCGAGAGGGGTGACCCTCAGACCGCCGTCGGCAAGGCGCGGGGGCGAACCCAGTTCAGGATGCGGATGACTCAAAAGACTCTCCTCAAACACGCGCGCCACGTACCGGTGGGCACGTGGCGCGCGTGACGTTCGTGCAGAAGCAGTTGTCATGTTGGGTTGCGGGCACCGGTGGCCCGCCTATTCAGTTGTCAGGCCTCGGGTTCACGGGGTGGTGCGAAGTCTCGTTGTCAGAGCTGTACCCCGCCGGCGGCAAGATCGATCTTGAGCTGCTCGGTCTCCTCGGGCGTGAGCTCGATCATCGGGGCCCGCAGCGGACCGCTGGGCAGGCCCTGGAGGGCGAGCGCGGCCTTGGTGGTCATGACGCCCTGGGTGCGGAACATCCCGGTGTACACCGGGAGCAGCTTCTGGTGGATCTCGGTGGCCTTCTGGACGTCGCCGGAGGTGTACGCCTCGACCAGGGCGCGCAGGTCCGGGGTGACGACGTGGCCGACGACGGAGACGAAACCGACCGCGCCGACCGAGAGCAGGGGCAGGTTCAGCATGTCGTCGCCGGAGTACCAGGCGAGGCCGGAGCGCGCGATGGCCCAGCTCGCCCGGCCGAGGTCGCCCTTGGCGTCCTTGTTGGCGACGATCCGCGGGTGCTCGGCGAGGCGCACGATCGTCTCGGTGTTGATCGGGACGCCGCTGCGGCCGGGGATGTCGTAGAGCATGACCGGCAGGCCGGTCGCGTCGGCGATGGCCTTGAAGTGCCGGTACAGGCCCTCCTGCGGAGGCTTGTTGTAGTACGGCGTGACGGTCAGCAGGCCGTGCGCGCCGGCCTGCTCGGCGGCGCGGGCCAGTCCGATGCTGTGCCGGGTGTCGTTGGTGCCGACGCCCGCCACGACGTGGGCACGGTCGCCGACCGCTTCCCGGACCGCGCGCACCAGGTCCGTTTTCTCCGCATCGCTGGTGGTGGGGGACTCGCCGGTGGTGCCGTTGACGATCAGGCCGTCGTTGCCTGCGTCCACCAGGTGGGCGGCGAGCCGCTGCGCGCCGTCGAGGTCGAGTGCGCCGTCCGCCGTGAAGGGCGTGACCATGGCGGTGAGGACCCGCCCGAAGGGGGTCTGCGGAGTCGAGGTCGGAGCCATGGGTAACACGCTACTCGCTGCTCAAGGTGGGGGCTGCCCTCGGGGGGCGGACCGACGGGTGCCGGCAAAAATGGAGCCCGGCACTGCCTGCTCGGGGGTTCAAGCAGTGCCGGGTCCGTTTGATCAGGCTAGATGAACTTCTGCAAGCCCCGCAATCCGGACACTTCGCCCGGCTGAACCGTACATCTGTACCTGCCTGGGGCGGAGGGCGCCGGTTACGGCGCTACCCGGCCGTTGGCGTTGAAGGCGGCGTGGGTCAGCGGCATGAGCCTGGCCCACTCGGCCTCCATCTTCTCGCCCACCATCTCGATCTCCCGCTGCGGGAAGGACGGCACCTTGGCCAGCTCGTGCTGGGTGCGCAGACCGAGGAAGTGCATGAGCGAGCGGGCGTTGCAGGTGGCGTACATCGACGAGAACAGGCCGACCGGCAGGACCGAGCGGGCCACCTCGCGGGCGACACCGGCCTCGAGCATCTCCTGGTAGGCCTCGTACGCCTGCCGGTAGGAGTCCGTCATGACCCGGCCGACCAGCTCCTGCTGGGCCTGGGTGCCCTCGACGAACCGGTACTTGCCCGGGCGGCCCTCCTGGACGAGCTTGCGGGACTCGTCGGGGACGTAGAAGACCGGCTCCAGCTCGCGGTAGCGCCCGCTCTCCTCGTTGTACGACCAGCCCACGCGGTGCCGCATGAACTCGCGGAAGACGAAGATGGGGGCGCTGATGAAGAAGGTCATCGAGTTGTGCTCGAAGGGGCTGCCGTGCCGGTCGCGCATGAGGAAGTTGATCAGGCCCTTGGAGCGCTCGGGGTCCCTGTCCAGCTCGGCCAGGGACAGCTCGCCGAGGGTGGAGACGCGGGCCGCGAACAGCACGTCGGCGTCCGACGCGGCGTGCTTGACCAGGTCGACGGTGACGTCGCTGCGGAAGCTGGGCTTCGGGTCGTCGGCGGGGGTGGCGGTCACGGCTGGGCGGGTCCCTTCCTTCACGTCTGACGGGCGGCGCCCACTTTACGGCTCTACGGCCCGCATCCGGCATCGGGGCATTCGGTGCCGGGGCGCGACATCTTTGGTGAAGATCTGCGATTTCGGTGGAACCGGGCACCTTTGGGGACACTCGGTCGTCCGTATGGGTGAGACACCCCTGTTCGACCCCCGGAAGGAGTCGTACCCCCGATGCTCCGTCGGCGCGAGCCCGTACCGTTCGCCTTCGTCGCCGAAGCCGACCGGTTCCGCAGCAATGTCGCTCCCCCGCCCCGCGAGCGCGTGTCCACCGGGCGAATAGCCGGGCGCTGCCTGCTGGGGCTGACCATCGTCGCCGCGCTCGTGGGCTCCGTGATCCTCGGCACGCCCGCGCTGACCATCAGCCACTCCCCCGCCGAGACCCAGCAGTCCCAGGTCTCCCCCGGACACTGAGCCGGTGCGGGCGCCGTGCCACCGCCCCGGTGGCACGGCGGGCACCTCCCCCGGACCCCCACGGGTGGTGGGCGCGGACCCATGCGGATAGCCTCACCGGGCACAGCCCACGCATGGATTGAGTGAGGACCAGCCGTGCCCCTGTCCTTCCTGACGGCCGACCGCGCCTTCGACGCGGCGGACGACGTAGCGCTTCCGTTCGACGACCGCGAGCGCTGGCGACGCCCCTACCGGCCCGGGCCGTGGCGCGTGGGGGTGGCCGCCCTCGTGCTGCTGCTCGCCTCCTTCGTGCTGCTCGCGGGGGTCGTCACGGCGGTCACCGCCACGCTGTCCTCCGCCGGTTTCTGCTTCGTCGTCGCCCTGGTCCTGATCGCGGGCGCGCTGCGGATGCTGCGCATGGGCGTCTGGGTCAGCGCGCGCGGGCTGCGCCACGTGAGCCTCCTCGTCACCCGTACGACGCCGTGGCCACAGGTCGCCGGCGTGCGGACCGTGCAGCAGCCGGTGCGCTGGCTGGGGCTGCCGCGCACGGTGCAGGGACAGGCGCTGGCGCTCAGCCGCACGGGCCGTGGGCAGCAGGAGCCGCCGCTGCTGATGACCACGCACAACGCCGACTTCCTCGGGCGCGCCGAGGCGTTCGACCGGGCGGCGGACGCGGTGGAGGCGTGGGCGGAGGAGAACAGGCAGCGTTGACGCCGGCCGCCGATGTGCGTGAAGGGGCCCGGTCCGCGCGTGCGGACCGGGCCCCTTCGCGTACACGGCGGTGTTCCGGGCGTCAGACGGTCTGCACCGGTTTGCCGTCGTGCAGGGCGATCGCCCGCTGCATCGCCTTGCGGGCCCGGGGGGTGTCGCGGGCGTCGTGGTAGGCGACGGCGAGGCGGAACCAGGTGCGCCAGTCGTCGGGGGCCGCCTCCGTCTCGGCCCTGCGCTCGGCGAAGACCCGGTCCGCCGAGTCACGGTCGATGCGCCCGCTGGGCGTGCGGCTCAACTCGTCGAGGGGCAGGCCCCCTTCGGCGTCGAGCTCGGCGGCGAGCTGGTTGGCCCGGCGGACGAACTGGGTGTTCTTCCACAGGAACCACAGGCCGATCACCGGCAGGATCAGCACGGCGATCCCGAAGGCGACGGTGACGGGTGTGCCGTACTGGATGAGCATGACGCCGCGGCTGCCGACCAGGACGAAGTAGAAGACCAGGACGGCGGCCGTGACGAGGTAGGTGATCTTCGCGCGCATGAGGGGCTTCGGGGCTCAGTTCAGGTCGAGGAAGTGCTCCAGGCCGATGGTCAGGCCCGGAGTGGTCACCACGCGGCGCGCGCCGAGCAGGATGCCCGGCATGAAGCTGCTGTGGTGGAGCGAGTCGTGGCGGACGGTGAGCGTCTCCCCCTCGCCGCCCAGCAGGACCTCCTGGTGGGCGAGGAGACCGCGCAGGCGCACGGAGTGGACCGGCACCCCGTCGACGACGGCGCCGCGCGCTCCGTCCAGGGCGGTGACGGTGGCGTCCGGCGCGGGGGCCGAGCCCGCCTCCGCCCGGGCCTCGGCGATGAGCTGCGCGGTGCGGGTGGCGGTGCCCGACGGGGCGTCGGCCTTGTTCGGGTGGTGCAGCTCGATGACCTCGACCGACTCGAACCAGGGCGCGGCGATCTGCGCGAACTTCATGGTGAGCACGGCGCCGATGGAGAAGTTCGGCGCGATCAGCACACCGGTCTGCGGGGACAGGGCCAGCCAGCCCCGCAGCTGCGCGAGGCGCTCGTCGGTCCAGCCGGTGGTACCGACGACGGCGTGGATGCCGTGCCGTACGCAGAAGTCGAGGTTGCCCATGACCGACCCGGGGGTGGTCAGTTCGACCGCGACCTGCGCGCCGGTCTCGGCGAGGGTCTCCAGCTTGTCGCCCCGGCCGAGGGCGGCGACCAGTTCCATGTCCTCGGCGGCCTCCACCGCCCGTACCGCCTCGGACCCGATCCGGCCCTTGGCACCGAGGACCGCCACGCGCAGCTTGCTCATCTCTTGCTTCCTTACCACCGACGGACGGACAGGGAGTCAGGCGACCGCGTCGTGCAGACGCTCGGCCTGCTTGTCCTTGAGCGGGCCGATGACCGACAGCGACGGGCGCTGTCCCAGGATGTCCCGGGCGACCGAGCGGACCTCGTCCGGGGTGACCGCGGCCATCCTGGCCAGCATGTCGTCGACGGAGATCTGCTCGCCCCAGCACAGTTCACTCTTGCCGATACGGTTCATCAGCGCACCCGTGTCCTCCAGGCCGAGGACGGTGGAGCCCTGGAGCTGGCCGATGGCGCGGCCGATCTCGTCGTCGGTCAGCCCGTTCTCGGCGACGTGGTCGAGTTCGTCCCGGCAGATCCTCAGCACGTCGTGCACCTGGCTCGGGCGGCAGCCGGCGTAGACGCCGAACAGTCCGCAGTCGGCGAAGCCGGAGGTGTAGGAGTACACGCTGTAGGCCAGGCCGCGCTTCTCCCGGACCTCCTGGAAGAGGCGGGAGGACATGCCGCCGCCGAGGGCTGTGTTCAGCACGCCCAGGGCCCAGCGCCGGTCGTCGGTGCGGGCCAGGCCCGGCATGCCGAGGACGACGTGCGCCTGTTCCGTCCTGCGGTTCTGCAGCTCGACCCGGCCGGCGGCGCGCAGGGTGCGGCGGCCGTCGCGCGGGGCGATGGGGGCGGCGTGGGCGTTGCCGAGGGCGCCGGCCTTCTCGAAGGCGGCGCGGACCTGGCGTACGACCTTGGCGTGGTCGATGTTGCCGGCGCAGGCGACCACCAGGTGCGTGGGGTCGTAGTGCTTCTTGTAGAAGCGGCGGATGCGGTCGGCGGTGAGGGCGTTGACCGTGTCGACCGTGCCGAGGACCGGGCGGCCGAGGGCGTTGTCGCCGAACATGGTGTGCGCGAACAGGTCGTGCACGCAGTCGCCGGGGTCGTCCTCGGTCATGGCGATCTCCTCGAGGATCGCGCCGCGTTCGACGTCGACGTCCTCCTCCAGGATCAGCGAGCCGGTGAGCATGTCGCAGACGACGTCGATGGCGAGGGGCAGGTCGGTGTCGAGCACGCGCGCGTAGTAGCACGTGTACTCCTTGGCCGTGAACGCGTTCATCTCGCCGCCGACAGCGTCGATCGCGGCGGAGATGTCCAGGGCGGACCGGCGGGACGTGCCCTTGAAGAGCAGGTGCTCCAGATAGTGCGTGGCGCCGTTGAGCGCGGGCGTCTCGTCGCGGGAGCCGACGTGCGCCCAGATGCCGAAGGTGGCGGAGCGCACGGAGGGCAGGGTCTCGGTGACGACGCGCAGGCCGCCCGGGAGGGTGGTCCTGCGGACGGTGCCGATGCCGTTCTGGCCCTTGACGAGGGTTTGGGTACGGGCGACGGCCCGCGCCTCCGAAGAGGTGCGGGCCGTCGCCTTGAAGCCACGGGACGTCACTTGTCGGCGTCGTCCTTCTTGTCGTTGCCGTCTTCCTCGCCCTCGATCACGGGGACCAGGGAGAGCTTGCCGCGGGAGTCGATCTCGGCGATCTCGACCTGGACCTTGTGGCCCACGCCGAGCACGTCCTCGACGTTCTCCACGCGCTTGCCGCCGGCCAGCTTGCGGATCTGCGAGATGTGCAGCAGACCGTCCTTGCCGGGCAGCAGGGAGACGAACGCGCCGAAGGTGGTCGTCTTCACGACCGTGCCCAGGTAGCGCTCGCCGACCTCGGGCATCGTCGGGTTGGCGATGCCGTTGATCGTGGCGCGGGCGGCCTCGGCGGACGGGCCGTCGGCGGCACCGATGTAGATCGTGCCGTCGTCCTCGATGGTGATCTCGGCGCCCGTGTCCTCCTGGATCTGGTTGATCATCTTGCCCTTGGGGCCGATGACCTCACCGATCTTGTCGACCGGGATCTTCACGGTGATGATCCGCGGCGCGTTCGGGGACATCTCGTCCGGCGTGTCGATCGCTTCCATCATCACGTCGAGGATGTGGAGGCGGGCGTCACGGGCCTGCTTGAGGGCGGCGGCCAGGACGGAGGCCGGGATGCCGTCCAGCTTGGTGTCGAGCTGGAGGGCGGTGACGAACTCCTTGGTGCCGGCGACCTTGAAGTCCATGTCGCCGAAGGCGTCCTCCGCACCGAGGATGTCGGTGAGGGTCACGTAGTGCGTCTCGCCGTCGATCTCCTGGGAGATCAGGCCCATGGCGATACCGGCGACCGGGGCCTTCAGCGGCACACCGGCGTTCAGCAGCGACATGGTGGAGGCGCAGACCGAGCCCATCGAGGTCGAGCCGTTGGACCCGAGGGCCTCGGAGACCTGACGGATCGCGTACGGGAACTCCTCGCGTGTGGGCAGCACCGGCACGAGCGCGCGCTCGGCGAGGGCTCCGTGGCCGATCTCGCGGCGCTTGGGGGAGCCGACGCGGCCGGTCTCACCGGTGGAGTACGGCGGGAAGTTGTAGTTGTGCATGTAGCGCTTGCGGGTCACCGGGGAGAGGGTGTCCAGCTGCTGCTCCATGCGGAGCATGTTCAGGGTGGTGACGCCCAGGATCTGGGTCTCGCCACGCTCGAACAGCGCGGAGCCGTGCACCCGCGGGATGGCCTCGACCTCCGCGGCCAGCGTGCGGATGTCGGTGACACCGCGGCCGTCGATGCGCTTCTTCTCCTTGATGACGCGCTCACGGACCAGGGTCTTGGTCAGCGAGCGGTACGCGGCGGAGATCTCCTTCTCGCGGCCCTCGAACTCGGGCAGCAGCTTCTCGGCGGCCAGCCCCTTGACGCGGTCCAGCTCCGTCTCGCGCTCCTGCTTGCCGGCGATGGTGAGCGCCTGGGCGAGCTCGGGGCGGACGGCGGCGGTCAGCGCCTCCAGGACGTCGTCCTGGTAGTCGAGGAAGATCGGGAACTCGCCGGTCGGCTTGGCGGCCTTGGCGGCGAGGTCCGACTGGGCGCGGCAGAGCACCTTGATGAAGGGCTTCGCGGCCTCCAGACCGGCGGCGACGACCTCCTCGGTGGGGGCCTCGGAGCCGCCGTCGACCAGCTTGATGGTCTTCTCGGTGGCCTCGGCCTCGACCATCATGATCGCGACGTCGCCGTCCTCCAGGACGCGGCCGGCGACCACCATGTCGAAGACGGCGTCCTCGAGCTCGGTGTGCGTCGGGAACGCGACCCACTGGCCGCTGATCAGCGCGACGCGGACGCCGCCGATCGGGCCGGAGAAGGGCAGGCCGGCCAGCTGCGTCGACGCGGACGCGGCGTTGATCGCCACGACGTCGTACAGGTGGTCGGGGTTGAGCGCCATGACGGTGCAGACGACCTGGATCTCGTTGCGCAGGCCCTTCTTGAAGGACGGGCGCAGCGGGCGGTCGATCAGGCGGCAGGTGAGGATGGCGTCCTCGGACGGACGGCCCTCACGGCGGAAGAAGGAACCGGGGATCTTCCCGGCCGCGTACATCCGCTCCTCGACGTCGACCGTCAGCGGGAAGAAGTCGAGCTGGTCCTTGGGGTTCTTGGACGCGGTGGTGGCTGACAGCACCATGGTGTCGTCGTCCAGGTACGCGACGGCGGAGCCGGCGGCCTGCTTGGCCAGGCGGCCCGTCTCGAAGCGGATGGTACGGGTGCCGAAGGGGCCGTTGTCGATCACGGCTTCGGCGTAGTGGGTCTCGTTCTCCACTAGCGTTTTCTCCTCGTCGTCGTCCTCCCGCCCGTGTGGCGGGGGGACGGTGGCGGAGAGGCGCTCCGTCCGGTGCGGGCCGGTCTTCGATCGAAGCACCCGGGGTTCACTTCTCCCGGGGGCCACTACCGAGGACCGGCGGCGGCGAGGTGCGCTCCTCCTCGTTTCGTCATGGGCGGACATGCCGTGCCCGCCTGGGGCAGGCCCTGTCACGCCGTGTCACAGGTACTGCGTACTGCGTCTACTGCGTCGTGCTACCACACTACAAAGCGGCACCGACACTCCGCACGTTCCCGTGCGTTCTCTTACGTACGGCAAAGGGAGCGGTCCCCTGTCTCGCGGGAACCGCTCCCTTCACGACGTCCTACTTGGCGCCCGCCGCACCGCGGCGGATGCCGAGGCGGTCGACCAGCGCACGGAAGCGCTGGATGTCCTTCTTGGCGAGGTACTGCAGCAGGCGGCGGCGCTGACCGACCAGGATCAGCAGGCCGCGGCGGGAGTGGTGGTCGTGCTTGTGGGTCTTGAGGTGCTCCGTCAGGTCGGAGATCCGACGGGACAGCAGAGCGACCTGGACCTCGGGGGAGCCGGTGTCACCCTCCTTGGTACCGAACTCGGTGATGATCTGCTTCTTCGTTGCGGCGTCGAGCGACACTCGTACTCCTCGTGCTCCGTGAGTGGCCTCCGAGTGCCCCCGGTCTTCGTCTCGGGGGAGCTTCCCTGACTCGGGAGGCGGGGATCCGCTGGGCGCGGCCTCCAGGGCCCGCAGGACTTCCTGCGAGGGCTCCGGGGGTGCGTACACAAACGGCCGTCACACAGCGTACCAGGCCGCGACGGCCCGATTTCCCCCGGTTCTCCGATCCTGCCTAGGGGGGCCGGCGGGCCACTAGGGTGAGCGCGGCACCGTTGGGCTCGTCTGGAAGGGGTCGCTGCGACATGGCGGAGACGGAAGCGGAGATCAAGGCTCGCAAGGAACGCGAGCGCGACGAACTGTACGCGCTCGACATCTCCGGTGTGCAGTGGCACTGCGCGCCGGGCACGGAGGAGCACGAGGAGCGCGTCGAGATCGCCTATCTGCCCGACGGCGCCGTCGCCATGCGGTCCTCCCTCGACCCGGAGACGGTGCTGCGCTACACGGAGGCGGAGTGGCGGGCGTTCGTGCTGGGCGCACGGGACGGCGAGTTCGACCTGGAGCCCGCTCCGCACAACGGGGGGCTCGCGGCCGAGTGAGGGGCGCGCGGACATGAAAGGGGGCGGCACGTGCGCGTGCCGCCCCCTTTCGTCAACCCGCGTGACGGATGGGCGTGGTTGCCGGATCGGTCCTTCAATGGCCCTGCCGGCCAGGCCGGTTCGTGAGCCGTGGTGTCTCGGGGTTCAGGGTTCACCTTCTGTACGGCTTGAGTACGGATGTGTCCGTTCTGCTTGCGGATGCCTTGCTGTGCACGGCGATTCGGGGCAGGTTGTCGTCAAGTGTGCGGGCGCCGGGGGACGGACGGGCCTGCCGTGGTGAGTCTCCTGGTGATTAGGCTGGGACAGGGGGCGCGATGTCGGAACCCGTGAACCGGGCATCGTCGTCACGGGGGGAAGTCGGTGGATCGGACGGCCTCGAACGACCAAGGACGACGAGAAATGGTCGCCCCCGCACGGCATTGAGGGCGCTCGACCACACCAGGAGGAACTGTGAGCAGCGATCGGGACGGGATCCGCGGGGGCTGGGCCACGCCCGGCGACGACCAGCCCGACGCGGCGTCCGCCATCGAGGCGACGGGCGAGTTCACGATCGACTACGCGCCGCCCGCCTGGTACACGCAGAACGCGTCGAGCGGGCCGGGGCAGTCGGCCGACGCGGCCGGTGGGGCGGGAGGCCCTTCTCCTGACGCCCCGGTTCCGCCGGGGGCCCCGGTTCCGCCGGGGGCCCCGGTTCCGCCGGGGGCCCCGGCTGCGCCGGGCGGTCCCGGGCGGCCCGCCGCTCCGAGCGGTCCGGTGCCCGGGCTGACTCCGCCGCCGCACGCCACGGCGACGCCGGGGGCGCCCTTCACACCTCCTCCGCCGACGCCGGGAGCGCCCTTCACGCCGCCGGCTCCCGCGCCGGGGGTGTCCCTCACCCCGCCTCCGCCCGCGCCAGGCGCGCCCTTCACGCCGCCGGCTCCCGCACCAGCAGCGTCGTTCACTCCACCCGCTCCCGCACCGGGGGCACCGTCCACTCCACCTCCGCCCGCGCCAGGCGCGCCCTTCACTCCGGCCGCGCCTGCGCCGGGGGCACCGTTCACGCCGCCCCCGCCGGCGGTGGGGGGCCCGGTCGCCGTGCCGAAGCTGCCGCTGGGTGACGGGTTCGAGCCGCAGCAGGCGGCGGATTCGCCGGAGGAGGATACGGCCGGTGCCTCGTCTCCGGCGGCGGTGCCGCACATCCCGGTAGGCGGGTCGCCCTCGGGCCCGGGTACCGGGGCCGGCGACCTTGAGAGCGGTGCCACCATGCGGATCTCCGCCGTCGCCGTCCGGCGGGAGGCGGCGCAGGTGGCCGACGAGCAGGGCGAGGCGCCCGGCCCCGAGGACGGGGAGGACGAGTCGGCCGCGGTGACGGACACGGACTCTCAGGCCGGGACCGGTGCCGGCGCCGCGACTCACGAGGCCGACGAGTCGGGCGACGAGCCGGAGGGGTCCGGGGAGACCGAACCGGCCGGCGTGACCGGGCTTCGGGACGGCTCCGACGCAGCGGAGGATGTGGCTGAGGATGCCGACTCGGGCGACGTGGACGTGGTCCCGGCGGATTCCGATGCCGAGTCCGCCGACGTCGAGGCCGAGGAGGACCAGGTAACCGAGCCGGCGTCCGCCGAATCCTCTGATGCCGAGGAGGCGGAGAAGACGGAGGAGACCGAGGCGCACGCGGAGGCGGAGGCGGATGCCTCGGTGTCCGACACCGAGGTGACGGACGGCGCGCCCGAGGAATCCGCTGCCGCGGCCTCGGAGCCCGTCCCCGACGAACTTGAGGACGCCACTCCGGACGACTCGACGCCCGCCGCGGAACCGCAGGACGCTGCCCCGCAGGACTCGGAGCCGCAGGACTCGGAGCCGCAGGACGCCGTTCCGCAGAAGCGGGAGGAACGGGAGTCCGAGCCCGAGGACGCCGTTCCGCAGGACGCCGTTGTTCAGGCCCCGGCATCCCCCGACACGGCGTCCCAGGAGGCCACCCCGGCAGCGGCCGCCGAGGCTTCGCAGGGCGCGCCCGCCGCCTGGGCTCCGCCGCCGGTCCCGCAGGGTCCGGTGCCGCCCCTGCCGCCGTCGTACCAGCCCGCGGTGCCCGCGTCAGCGGCTCAGTGGCCCAGCGAGCCGCAGCCGACGGCTCCGCAGGGTCAGCCGCACGAGTCGGCCCAGCAGCCGCCCTTCCAGCCGCAGGCGCCTCAGCCCGCGCCCGCTGCCTGGACTCCGCCCGCCGTACCGTCACCGCCGCCCCCGGCGTCCGCTCCAGCGGCCCCGCAGCAGGGCTACGGCTTCCCGCACCCCGGCACCCCCGGTGCGCAGCAACCGCCGACCGCTCCCCCCGAGCCCCCGGCCGGATACGGCTTCCCCCAGCCCGGCACCCCCGGTGCGCAGCCCTCGCCCGGCAGCCGGCCGCCGACCAGCCCCACCGCACCTCCCGCCAACCCGCAAACCGGATACGGCTTCCCCGGTCCCGGCATCCCCGGCACCCAGCCGCCGGCAACCGCCCCCGCCGAGCCCCCGGTCGGCCCCCAGGCCGGATACGGCTTCCCCCAGCCCGGCACCCCGGGCGCGCAGGCCTCGTCGGCGGGCCGGCCTCCGACGGGCCCCACCACTCCCCAAGCCGGATACGGGTTCCCCGGCACCCAGCAGCCGCCCACGCGGCAACCGGCAACCGCCGCCGCCCCGGACCCGGCCAACGCCCAGCCCGGTTACGGCTTCCCGCAGCCCGGCACCCCGGGTGCGCATCCCGCGCCCGGCGGCCGGCCGCCGACCGCCCCCACCGCACCTCCCGCCGACCCCCAAGCCGGATACGGGTTCCCCCAGCCCGGCGCCCCCGGTGCGCAGCCCCCCGCCGCGGGCCGGCCGCCGGTTCCTGGCCCGGTGGGCGCGGAGCAGCCGGGCGGATACGGGTTCCCGCAGGGCCAGGGCCCGGCCGCCGCCCCTGGTGTCCCCAACCCGCCCGCGCAGCCCGGCGGAGCTCAGGCGCAGCCGCCGGCTCCCCCGCAGCAGCCCGTCGACCCCCGTCTCGGGGCCAGTTGGCCGCAGCCCATACAGCACGACCAGCGCCAGCCGATCAACCCCGGTGCGGCACCGCTCGGTTACACGGCGGCCGTGGAGCTGTCCTCCGACCGGCTGCTCAACAACAAGAAGCAGAAGGCCCGCAGCACTCGGCCCGCCGGTCCCGGAGCACGGTTCCGGATCGGCGGGAAGAAGGAGGAGGCCGAGCGGCAGCGCAAGCTGAGCCTGATCCGTACACCGGTGCTGTCCTGCTACCGCATCGCGGTCATCAGCCTCAAGGGCGGCGTCGGCAAGACGACCACCACCACCGCGCTCGGCTCCACGCTCGCCACCGAACGGCAGGACAAGATCCTCGCCATCGACGCCAACCCGGACGCCGGCACGCTCGGCCGCCGGGTGCGCCGGGAGACCGGGGCCACCATCCGTGACCTGGTCCAGGCGATCCCGTACATCAACTCCTACATGGACATCAGGCGGTTCACGTCCCAGGCGCCCTCGGGTCTCGAGATCATCGCCAACGACGTCGACCCGGCCGTGTCCACGACGTTCAACGACGAGGACTACCGCCGCGCGATCGACGTGCTCGGCAAGCAGTACCCGATCATCCTGACCGACTCAGGTACGGGTCTGCTGTACAGCGCCATGCGCGGTGTGCTCGACCTCGCCGATCAGCTCATCATCATCTCCACGCCGTCCGTGGACGGTGCCAGCAGTGCCAGTACGACGCTGGACTGGCTGTCGGCGCACGGGTACGCCGACCTCGTCTCCCGTTCCCTCACCGTGATCTCCGGGGTGCGCGAGACCGGCAAGATGATCAAGGTGGACGACATCGTCGCGCACTTCGAGACCCGTTGCCGCGGTGTCGTCGTGGTGCCCTTCGACGAGCATCTGTCCGCCGGTGCCGAGGTCGACCTCGACATGATGCGGCCGAAGGTGCGGGAGGCGTACTTCAACCTCGCGGCGATGGTCGCGGAGGACTTCGTACGGCACCAGCAGGCGCACGGACTGTGGACCTCCGACGGCAACCCGCCGCCGGTCGCGGCCCCGCCCATGCCGGGCCAGCCGTACCCCGGCCGGCCGGTTCCCGGACAACCCCATCCGGGCCAGCCGTACCCCGGCCGGCCCGCCCCTGGCCAGGCGTACCCCGGACAGGCGGTCCCAGGCCAACCCGCCGTCGGCCAGGTGCCCTACGGCCAACCCGCCCCCGGTCAGCCGCTTCCGGGCCAGTTCGCTCCCCAGCCGCCCGGCCAGACCGGGCAGCCCGGACAGCCCGGTCCTGCTCAGCCGTACCCGGCCCAACCGCAGCCCTACCCCGGCCACCAGCCAGGACAGCCGGGCCACCCCGCTCAGCCGGACCAGGCTGACCAGCCCTACCCCCAGACCCCGCAGCAGCCGGGCCAACCCAGCCCGGCTCACCCGCAGACTCCTCCCCCGCCCCACCAGTAGCTCCACCACCCCTCCGGGCCCGCGCCGTTCCCACGGCGCGGGCCTTCGCGTGTTCGCAGTCAGAACCGGTCGTATTCCGCCGCCACGCCCTCACCAGGAAGGCTTCAGTGGTCTCCACCAATGGGAGCAAGATCGCACTCAAGTCGTTATTTCCGCAGGCCACATGGGGTTTGACGCACCGTTGACGCGCGCAGACTGCCGCTGATAGACACTCACTTCATTCCGCCGGCGCCACCCGATCAAGCCCGTTCAAGCCAGCCCGGCAGAAGGCGCAAACCGTCTTCTGCGAGCGACGACGCGAGGTCACCGAGCCATGAAGACACACGATCAGCACGGCAGAGGACGTACCGGCCCCCGGTTGAAGGGGACACGGTTGCTGGCCGCGGGCGCCGCCGCCCTCGCCCTCACGGCCGGGCTCGCGACCCCCCTCGCTCCGGCCGCGCCGCAGGCCCACGCCGCGGAGAGCGCGCAGGGCAAGAAGGGCAAGAAGGTCCTCACGGTCGCCGTCGCGCAGAGCGTCGACTCGCTCAGTCCCTTCCTCGCGGGACGTCTGCTCAGCACGAGCGTCCACCGGCTGATGTACGAGTACCTGACCAACTACGACCCCAAGGACGCCCACGTCGTCCCGGCCCTGGCCACCAAGTGGGAGCCGTCGCCGGACAAGCTGACCTGGACGTACACGATCCGCTCGAACTCCAAGTGGTCGGACGGACAGCAGGCCACCGCCGAGGACGCGGCCTGGACGCTCAACAAGATGATGACCGACGAGGGCGCTGCCACCGCCAACGGCAACTTCGTCACCAACTTCGCCGAGGTCACCGCGCCCAGCCCCACCGAGCTCGTGATCCGGCTGAAGAAGCCGCAGGCCACGATGACCGCGCTCGACGTGCCGATCGTGCCCAAGCACGTCTGGGAGAAGGTCGACGACTTCTCGAAGTTCAACAACGACAAGAGCTTCCCGATTGTCGGCAACGGGCCGTTCGTCCTGACCGGCTACAAGCCCGACAGCTACGTGCGGCTGGAGGCCAACAAGAGCTTCTGGCGAGGCGCGCCGAAGTTCGACGAGCTGGTCTTCCGGTACTACAAGGACCAGGACGCCGCCGTCGCCGCGCTGCGCAAGGGCGAGGTCTCCTTCGTGGCGGGCTCGCCGGCCCTGACACCCGCTCAGGCCGCCTCGCTCAAGGGCGCACAGAACATCCACGTCAACGAGGGCCCCGGCCGCCGCTTCTACGCCCTCGCCACCAACCCGGGCGCCCAGGCCAGGAACGGCAAGAAGTTCGGTGACGGCGACTCGTCCCTGCTGGACGAGCGGGTGCGGCACGCGCTGTTCATGGCGGTGGACCGGCAGACCATCGTGGACAAGGTCTTCCAGGGCCACGCGGAGCAGGGCCAGGGCTACATCCCGCCGCGCTACGAGTCGTACTTCTGGAAGCCGTCGGCGGACCAGGAGCTGGCGTACGACCCGGCGAAGGCCGGCCTGCTCCTCGACGAGGCGGGCTACAGGAAGAACGCGGACGGCAAGCGCGTCGGCAAGGACGGCAAGCCGCTGAACTACCGCGTGCTGTGCCACGCCACCGACCCCAACGACAAGGCGGTCGGCAAGTACCTCCAGGAGTGGTGGGGCAGGCTCGGCATCGGGGTCGAGCTCAACTGCCTCGACAACGTGACCGATCCATGGCTCGCGGGCAAGTACGACCTCGCCTTCGACGGCTGGTCCGTCAACCCGGACCCCGACTACGTGCTCTCCATCCACACCTGCGCCGCGCTCCCGGCGACCCCGAAGGACACCGACGCCACCGACGACTTCATCTGCGACAAGAAGTACGACGAGCTGTACGCCAAGCAGTTGGCCGAGTACGACCCCGCCAAGCGGGCGGACCTGGTCAAGCAGATGGAGTCGCGGCTGTACGACCTCGGGTACATGAACGTCATGGCCTATCCGAACGCCGTCGAGGCCTACCGCACGGACCAGATCGAGTCGATCACGACCATGCCGGCCAAGGCGGGCAACATCTACGGCCAGGACGGCTACTGGAGCTGGTGGTCGGCCGTTCCGGCGAACTCCGGCGATTCCTCGGGCGGTTCCACGTCGACGGGCGTCATCATCGCGATCGTCGCCGGCGTCGTCGTCCTCGGCGGCCTCGCGGCGCTCTTCGCGGTGCGCCGCCGGGCGACAGCAGAAGACCGCGAATAGGCAGTGAGCGCACATGACCGCTGAAGCGACACCCGCGCTGGTCGAGGGGCCCGCCGCCGATCCGGGGAAGTCCGGACCGGCGGCGGGCCGCGGACCCCGGGCGCGGACCGGTACCACCTATCTGCGGTACGCGGCGGGCAAGCTGGGCGGTGCGGCCGTGTCCCTGCTCGCCGTCCTCGTCACCAGTTTCTTCCTCTTCCGGCTGATCCCGGGCGACCCGGTGAAGTTCATGACCGCCGGCCGGCCGGTCTCCGCGCAGCAGCTCGCCGCCTACCGGCGGGAGTTCGGGCTCGACCTGCCGATGTGGCGGCAGTTCACGGACTACTGCGGCAAGGCGCTGACCGGGGACCTGGGAACCTCGTACCAGTTCCGCACACCGGTCATCGACAAGATCACCGAGGCGCTGCCGAACACCCTGCTGCTGACCGGTACGGCCTTCGTGCTCTACACCGCCCTCGGGGTTCTCCTCGGCACCCGCTCCGCCTGGCGGCACGGGAAGCTCGGCGACCGTGTCAACACGGGGCTGGCGCTGACGCTCTACTCGATCCCCGCGTTCTGGCTGGGGCTGCTGCTCATCATCGTGCTCTCGGTCGGCGTGGGCCCGGTCCCGGGCCTGTTCCCGACCGGGGGCATGGAGTCGGGCGGCAAGGAGGGCCTCGCGTACGCCGTCGACGTCGCCCACCACCTCGTGCTGCCGGTGGTGACGCTGGTCGCGGTCGAGTACGGGCAGACGTTGCTGGTCACGCGGTCGGCGCTGCTTGACGAGATGGGCAGCGACTATCTGACGACCGCGCGGGCCAAGGGACTTCGCGACGACCTCGTACGGCGGCGGCACGCCGTGCCGAACGCGCTGCTGCCGACCGTGACGCTGATCTTCGTCAATCTGGGGCGGACGGTCGCGGGAGTGATCCTCGTCGAGACCGTGTTCTCCTGGCCGGGTCTGGGCGGACTGTTCTACCAGGCGCTGAGCGTGCCCGATCTGCCGCTGGTGCAGGGGCTGTTCTTCGTCTTCGCCGCGGCGGTGATCCTGATGAACACCCTTGCCGACGTCCTGTATCCGCTGCTCGACCCGAGGGTGGGACGATGACCGCCGACACCACCGCGACCACCGGTCCGGACCGGGCACCCGACCCCGATTCCGGCCCCGGCCCGCGCGCGCTCGCGAGGCAGCGCCGCCGGGCCTCGGTCGTCCGCTTCTGGATGCAGTACCGGACTCACCGGGCGGGCCTGGTGGGGCTCGCCGCCCTCGTGCTGTGCGCGCTGGTCGCGCTGACCGCGCCGCTGACCGTCGGGTCGGACGTGCAGAGCGTGACCGACGCGCCCGGCGGGCCGCTGGAGAGTCCGAGCGCCCACTTCCCGCTGGGCACCGACCAGTTCGGCAGGAACCTGCTGGGCCTTCTGATCTGGGGCTCGCGCGTCTCGCTGCTGGTCGGGCTGCTCGCCGCCGTGCTGTCGGTGGCGATCGGCGCGGTCATCGGCGTCACCGCCGGGCACTTCCGCGGCTGGTACGCCACGGTGATCATGCGGGTCACCGACTGGTTCCTGGTGATGCCGACGCTGGTGCTCGCCATCGCGCTGGCCACCGTCATGTCCCGCTCGCTGGGCACGATCATCCTGGCGATCGGCGTCACCACCTGGCCGACCACCGCCCGGCTGGTGCGGGCGCAGACGCTGGCGGTGGAGTCGCGGCCGTACATCGAGCGGGCCAAGGCGCTCGGCGGCGGCCACTGGCACGTGATGTCCCGGCATGTGCTGCCCAACGTCATGCCGCTGGTGCTCGCACAGACGACCCTGATCATCTCCTCGGCGATCCTGGCGGAGGCGACGCTCGCCTTCCTCGGGCTCGGCGACCCGACGCTCGTCTCCTGGGGCGGGCTGCTCCAGGACGCGCGCGAGGCCGGCGCGGTCAGCTCCGGCGACTGGTGGTACCTGGTGCCGCCGGGCATCGCCATCGCGGTCGTCGCGCTGGCGTTCACCCTGTGCGGGCGGGCCGTCGAGGCCGTTCTCAACCCCAGGCTGGGGGTGTCGCGTTGAGTCTCCTCGAAGTGCGCGACCTGGAAGTGACGTACGCGTCGGGGGCGGCCGCGGTGCGCGGGGTGGACCTCACCCTCGGCGCCGGCGAGAAGCTCGGCATCGCGGGCGAGTCCGGCTGCGGCAAGTCCACGCTGGCGCTGGCGCTGCTGCGGCTGCTGCCGGCCGGGACCCGGGTCGGCGGCGAGATCCTGCTCGACGGCGAGGACGTGCTGGCCATGAAGTGGGGCCGGGTGCGGGCGGTCCGCTGGGCGGGGGCGTCGATCGTCTTCCAGGGCGCGATGCACTCGCTCAACGCCGTGCACCGCGTCGGCGACCAGATCGCCGAGCCGATCCTGCTGCACCGCAAGGCCACGCCGGCCGGCGCGCGGAAGAAGACCGGTGAACTGCTGGAGCAGGTGGGGCTGCCCGCCGCGCGGGCCGGCGCCTACCCGCACGAGCTGTCCGGCGGCCAGCGGCAGCGCGTGATGATCGCGATGGCCCTGGCCTGCGACCCCCGGCTGGTGGTCGCCGACGAGCCCACCACCGCGCTCGACGTGATGATCCAGGCACAGATCCTGCGCCTGATCGAACGGCTCGTGAGCGAGCAGGACCTGGGCCTGCTCATGATCAGTCATGACCTCGCCGTGCTGGCCGACACCTGCGACCGGCTCGCGATCATGTACGCGGGCCGCGTGGTGGAGGAGGGCCCGGCCCGGCAGGTCTACGAGGACGCCCGGCATCCCTACGGCAAGGCCCTGTCGGACGCCTTCCCCCGGATCGGCGACCCGGCGTCCCGCTTCGCTCCGCGCGGTCTGGCGGGCGACCCGCCGGACCCGTCCGCCGTTCCCTCAGGCTGCGCCTTCCACCCGCGCTGCCCGGTCGCCCTCGACCTGTGCGGCACCCAGGACCAGTTCCTGAGGGAGGCCGGTCCGCGACGGCGGGCGGCCTGCGTCCACGTGGACGCGGGGGCGGAGGCGGAGGCGGAGACGCCAAAAGCGGAGACGACGGAGGACGACGTGAGGAGCGGCACGCCATGACCACATCCGCGCTGCTGAGCGTCGAAGGGCTGCGGGTCGTGTTCCCCGGTCGGCACGGCGGGCCCGCGGCCCGCGCCGTGGACGGGGTCGACCTCGACATCCGGCGCGGCGAGATCGTGGCGCTGGTCGGCGAGTCGGGCTGCGGCAAGACGACCCTGGCCCGCTCCCTGCTCGGTCTGGTGCCGCCGACAGCGGGCCGCGTCACGTTCGACGGTGCCCCGCTCGACTACTCCTCCCGGGCGCTGAAGGCGTACCGCAAGCGGGCCCAACTGGTGCTCCAGGACCCGAACGGCTCACTCAACCCCCGGCACACGGTGTACGACGCCGTGGCCGAGGGTCTGCGCGTCCACGGATACCGAGGGGACGAGCGCGCTGCCGTCGCCGGAGCGCTGGCACGGGCAGGGCTGCGACCGCCCGAGCGCTTCTTCCTGCGCTACCCGCACGAGCTGTCCGGCGGCCAGCGCCAGCGCGTGGTCATCGCGGGAGCCCTGGTCCTGGAGCCGGAACTCCTCGTCGCCGACGAGCCGGTGGCCTCCCTGGACGCCTCGGTGCGTGGCGAGATCCTCGCCCTGCTGCTGCGACTGCGTGCCGAACTCGGCCTGTCCGCGCTGGTGGTGACGCACGACCTGGGGCTGGCCTGGAACATCGCCGACCGGGTCGCGGTGATGTACCTCGGCCGGATCGTGGAGACCGGTGAGGTGGAGCAGGTCCTGACCGCTCCCCGGCACCCGTACACCCGGGCCCTGTTGTCGGTCCTGCCCGAGGCGGCCGGAGAACCGGTCGTCCTGACGGGTGAGCCCCCGGACCCGTCCCGGATCCCCTCCGGCTGCCGCTTCCACGTCCGCTGCCAGGTCCTGGCGGACGGCGACGCGGAACGGGCGGGCGTGGCGGACGCGTGCCGCGGCCGGGACCTGGAGATCCTGCACGGGGGCGGGGAAGCCCAGGTGGCATGCCACTGGGCGCGCGCCATGACCGTGCCCGGGGAAGAGACCGGGCCACAGGCGGTGGCTGAGGCACAGACGGAGGCGGGCGCAGAGGCGTAGGCCGGTCGCCGGTCGCCGGTCGCCGGTCGCCGGTCGCCGGTCGCCGGTCGCCGGTCGCCGGTCGCCGGTCGCCGGTCGCCGGTCGCCGGTCGCCGGGGAGGTTACCGGCGGCCGGGCGACCCAGGGGTCCGGCTACGCCGTCCTCGCGTCCTCCGCGACGATCCGCCGGCACTTCTCGACGTCCTCGGCCATCGTCTCCAGGAAGGCCTCCAGCGAGTCGAACTTGGCCTGGCCGCGGACGAAGTCCAGAAAATCGACGCCGACGTGCAGTCCGTACAGGTCGAGGCCCACGCGGTCGATGGCGTACGCCTCCACCGTGCGCTCGGTCCCGTCGAACTGCGGGTTCGTGCCCACGGAGATCGCGGCGGGCATCACCTCGCCCTGGGCGTGCAGATAGCCGGCGTAGACGCCGTCAGCGGGGATCGCGGTGTGCGGAAGGGTCTCGACGTTGGCCGTGGGGAAGCCCAGTTCACGGCCGCGCTGGGCGCCGCGGACCACGACGCCCTCGACCCGGTGCGGGCGGCCCAGGATCTCCCCGGCGCCCCGGACGTCGCCCTCGGCGACCAGGCGGCGGGTCAGGGTCGAGGAGAACGGCTCGCCGCCGCCCGCCTCTCCGGTGACGTACAGGTCGACGACCTCGACCTCGAAGTCATAGGTCTTGCCCTGGTCGGCCAGGAACTCGACGTTGCCTGCGGCCTTGTGCCCGAAGCGGAAGTTGGGGCCCTCGACGACCGCTTTGGCGTGCAGCTTGTCGACCAGCACCTTGACGACGAAGTCCGCCGGGGACAGCTTGGAGAACTCGGCGGTGAAGGGCAGCACGAGGACCGCGTCCACGCCCAGCCCGGCCATCAGCTCGGCCCGGCGGTGGTGGGGGGCGAGCAGCGGCGGGTGGCTGCCGGGGCGCACGACCTCGCTGGGGTGCGGGTCGAAGGTGACGACGACGGCAGGGACGCCCAGGTCTCGGGCGCGGTCCACGGCGTGCTCGATGATCAGCTGGTGTCCGCGGTGGACTCCGTCGTAGGAGCCGATGGTGACGACGCTGCGCCCCCAGTCCTGGGGGATGTCCTCCAAGCCACGCCAGCGCTGCACTGTGACCGCTCCTCGTCGAACCCGTGTCCGTGTTGTTCCGGGTTGCCCTAGTTGTTTTCTGCTGCTTGTCCGCAGGTCTAAGGGTGCCATGCCCGGCGGTCGCCGCCCGCACCGGCATGGGGGGCTGTGATCCGGCGCACGTCGTCAGGCGGGGACGGGTACGCCCGCCGTGTTCTCGATCGTCCGGCGGGCGGCGGGACCCACCAACGGGGCCCAGTCCCGTGGGGCGTCGGTCAGCCAGCAGGCCACGCGGGCGGCGAGGCCGGGCACGTCCCGGCCCAGCTCCACCAGGCTCCGGTCGAACAGGGCCGCGCCGTCGGGGGTCCGGACGAGGAGCAGTCCGACGCGGTGGACCAGGCCGCGGAGGTCCTCCTCGGCGGTGGAGGCGGCGGCGCGCAGCACCGCGTCCAGGACGGCCGGGGCGTCCTCGTGGGCCAGGAGGAAGTCCAGCAGCTCCCGGCGCAGCGGGCGGGAGGCGGGGGCGCCGGGGGTGGCGAGCACGCCGGCCAGCGCGCGGCGCAGCCGCTCGCGGCCGTCGTGGGCCCGGTCGCCGGCACCCGCGCCCTCGTCGCCGTCGAGGAGGCCCGCGACCAGGGGGAACAGCACCGATCGGGCGGCGGGGTCGTCGTCCAGGCGCTGGTCGACGTACGCCGCCACCGGCCCGGCGCTCTCCGGATGCCGTGTCACCGCCTCGCGGACCACGACGGCGACCCGGCGGGCGAGCGCGGGCGTGGCGGCCTCGCCGAGCGCGCGCAGGGCCTCACCGATGCCGGTGCCGCTGTCGCCGCCGCTGCCGCGCCCGCCGGTGGTGTCCCGGCGCAGGCACGCACCGATGGCGGCGAGGACCGCCTCGGGGTGGGTGGCCAGGGCGGGCGTCAGCGCGCTCGGCGGCAGGTGCCGGTCGCCCGCCGCGAAGTGCCGCAGTGCCCGCGGCAGATGGCGGGCGCGGGTGTGCGGATCCCGGACGAGAAGGGCGAGCGCGCCGCCGTGCAGCGCGGAGTCGGCGGGGCGGTCGAGCAGGGCGAGGGCGGCCTGGCACAGCAGTTCGCGGTCGGCCTCGGTGCGCGCCCGGGGCGCGGTGCGCAGGCCGTAGGCCAGGGCCTGCGTCCTCAGCGCGGGACGGTCGTCGTGCGCCCACCGGGCCACCGCACGGCAGAGCGCGGACGGCTCCTCCTCGGCGAGCACGGCCAGCAGCTCCTCGGCGCGCGGGTGGGCGCACCCGGCCAGCGTGTCGGTGAGGTCGTCCAGGGCGCGGGCACGGTGGGTGTGGAGCAGGGCCTGGGCGGCCGTGGCCACGGTGGCGTGCGGCGCGGCGGGCAGCGGGCGCTCGTCGTCGAACCAGCGGGTGAGGTGCCGTTGCACGGCGGCGGGGTCGGCGGTGAGCAGGCGCGCGACGGCGTCCAGGTAGCGGGACGGGCGGCGGGACCCGCTTCGTGTGACCAGCGGTGCGCCGTCGGCGATGAGGAGGCGTCTGAGCAGGTCGCAGCGGTCGGCGTCGGACAGGTGCAGAGCGGTCCAGAAACCCGGTCCGAAGCCGGTCGGCACGGGCAGGTCGCACTGCTGCCACACCGCGATCCGCTCGGCGAGCAGCCGCAGCACACGGAGGTACGGTGTCGCGTCCGCCACGCGCAGCAGTGCGCCGGCGAGCAGCCGCGACGCCCACCAGGAGTGCGGGTCGGTGTCGAGGGCGCACAGCAACTCCTCGAGCCGGACGGCCAGTCGGCGGGTGCCGTGCTGGCGGGCCAGGAGAAGCAGGGCGTGGACGACGGGGCCGGCGCGGTGGTGCGGAACGGGCTGCGGGGGCCGCGGCGCGCCGGGTGTGTGCCGGCGGTGGACCAGGACGCTCAGGGCCTCGTCCAGGTCGAGGTGGGTGCCCTGGATCCAGTCGGCGATCTCCTCGTGCGCGAAGCGGTAGCCGCTGCCCGCCGGGACGAGCAGCCCCTCGGCGAGGACGGCCGCCGCCCAGCCGGTGCCGCCGCCGAGGCGGGCCGGGGTGGGTCCCCGGGGGAACAGCTCCTCGAACGCCGCCGGGGCCAGTTCCCCCGGGCCGAGGCTGCGGCGGGCGGCCTCGTGCACCTGGCCGGAGACCTTCGCCGCCAGGCGCCGTACGGCGGTGCCGCGCAGCCCGTTCTCCGCGGCGAGGCGGACGGCGATGCGCAGGCACATCAGGTCCAGGTGGGCCGCGAGGACGTCGTCACGGTCGAGTGGGGGGTGGCCGGCGGCGTCGGGGAGGGCGGCGCGCACCTCCGACAGGAGCCTGAGGGTGAGCGGGTGGCGGGCGGCGGCGTCCACCAGCGCGCCGTCCGGGATGCCGTGACGGGCGCAGGCCTCGTGGGCCTCGGCGGGGGTGAGGCCGCCGAGGGGCAGACAGGGCGGCAGGTGGCCGATGGCGCCGTCCGGGCCGGCCGGCGCCGTGACCGGGGTGTGGAGCAGGTCCACCGGGAAGCACGCTCCGGCCGTCTCCCAGTACGCCTCCCGGCAGGCCACCACCAGCCGCGCCCCCGTGCGGCGCAGCCACTGCGCGGTTGCCTCGGTCCACTCGGGGAGCCGGTCGGCCAGGGCGGGCGGCATCCCCTCGGGGTCGTCGAGGAGGAGCAGGAGGGGGCGGCCGTGGGCGTGGGCGAGGCGGGCGACGCGTTCCGGGGTGAGGTCGGCGCGTTCGGTGGTCAGGGGCGCCCGGGCGGCCGCGACGATCCGGGCCGCCCGGTCCAGTGCCCGGCCCACCGCGTCCGCGACCGAGGCGTCGGTGCCCAGCAGATCGGCCCCGCGCAGCCACAGGGTGGGCGCGGGCGAGCCGCCGCGGGCACGGTGGCCGGCCAGCGCCGCGAGCTGAGTCGTACGGCCGCTTCCGGACTCCCCGACGAGCCCCAGCACGGCGGCCGGGCTGTCACCGAAAGCGGTCAGTTCCCGCGCCACCTCGGCCCGTTCGACCGGCCCGGCGGGTGCCCCCGGCCCGCCCGCCCTCGGGATAAGGGACGGCAGGGCTCCGGCGGGGCCGTCCTGGGCCAGGGAGGTGGCCGTGAGTTCGAGGACCGCGGCCAGGTTCAGGTCGGGTCCGTAGGCGGAGACCGTGGCCTCGTTGCGGGAGAGGAGGCCGGCGAGGGGGCCCTCGCCGGTTCGGCGCAGCGGTACCGCGAAGCCGGCGTCGCCGCGACCGGAGTGCAGTGCCGTGCCGAGGACGGCGACCACCGCGCCGGTCTCCGCGTCGAGGACCGGCCCCCCGGCGGCCCCGCCGCCCGGTCGGAGCGCCTCGCGGCCCGCCGTGCCGATCGCCAGTTCCGTGACGCCGTCGAGGAGGTGGAAGCGGTCCGTGGCCGTGTACGTCACCGTGGCCGTGCCGAGCACCCGTGCCTCGCGCCAGTGGTCGGCCGCGATCCGGACGTAGGTGCCGCTGCGGACGCCGTCGCGCACGGTGACGGGAAGCGGCTCCAGGCCGAGGCCCTCGGTGCGGATCAGGGCCAGGTTCAGGGCGGGCAGCGCGGTGATCGCGTCGGCCGTCACCACGCGGGAGCGGTCGCCCGGGCCGGGGTCGTGCAGGATGAGCTGGGGCAGTCCGTCGACCGCCTCGTGGCTGGTGATCAGCGTGCCCCGGTGGTCGGCCGCGAAGCCGGTGCCGCGGGGCCGTCCCGCCAGGTCGCGGATGCGGACCAGGGAGCGGTCCAGAGCGTGGTCCCGCGATTCCACCACGCGCTCCGGTCCCTGTGGTCGCCGCGTCTGTGTGGATTCATGGAGGTCCCGCCCCGCCATGCCCGAACCTCCCCGCCGTACCGCCGTGCCTGCCCAGTGCTGCGACCGTAGGCCGCGGATGATCAGCGGAACAGGCCGGGCGACAAACGCGCCCCCCTGCGCTCCCCCCGTTCACTCCGAGCGCCCGTGCAGTCGGGTGAATGGAACCGGGCCGCTGGACAAAGCTCATGGGTGGGGGAACCGAGGGGGGAGGGAACCGTGGAGCGGCGGATGGGGAACACCCCGTGTTCGCCGCTCCACGGTCACCGCCGGGCGCGTTCAGCCGAAGACGGCCAGGCTCTTGGCCTTGCCCCGCTGCTCCTCCACGAGCGCGAGAAGGCGGCCGTCGGGGCCGTAGACGGCGACGGCACCGGCGCCCGCGTACTCGTCGGGCACCTCCAGCCGTACGCCGTTCATGAGGAGCCGCGCGCGCCGGGCGTCGACGTCCCAGCGGGGGAACGCCGCCGCGGCCGCCTCGGCGACCGGCATCACGGTCAGTTCCTGCTGGAGCTGGTCCAGTGTCCTGGCGGAGTCCAGCTTGTACGGGCCGACCCGGGTGCGGCGCAGCGCCGTGAGGTGGCCGCCGACGCCGAGGTCGGCGCCCAGGTCGCGGGCGAGGGCGCGGATGTAGGTGCCGGAGGAGCAGACCACGGACACCACCAGGTCGAGCACGGGGGTGCCGTCGTCGGCGACGGCGTCGCGGACGTCGTACACGGTGAAGGAGGAGACCGTCACCGGCCGGGCCGGGATCTCGAACTCCTCGCCCTCCCGCGCCCGCTTGTACGACCGCACGCCGTTGATCTTGATGGCGCTGACCTTGGACGGCACCTGCATGATGTCGCCGGTCAGCTTGGCGACGGCGGCGTCGACGGCGTCCCGGGTCACCTTGGAGGCGTCCGTGGAGGAGGTGATCTCGCCCTCGGCGTCGTCGGTGACCGTGTTCTGGCCGAGCCGGACGGTGCCGACGTACTCCTTCTCGGTCAGCGCGAGATGGCCGAGGAGCTTGGTGGCCTTCTCCACGCCGAGCACGAGCACACCGGTCGCCATGGGGTCGAGGGTGCCCGCGTGGCCGACCCGCCGGGTCCTGGCGATGCCGCGCATCTTGGCCACGACGTCGTGCGAAGTGAAGCCCGACGGCTTGTCGACGATGACGAGGCCGTCGGGCGGGGTGGGCTTGCTGGTCATGCGGTGGTGTCGTCCGTCCCGTCGTCGGACCCCGGCTTCTTGTACGGGTCCGCCTCACCGGCGTACGAGGCACCGGCGGACGTCTCGCGCACCTTCTCGTCGGAGGCACGGGCCTTGTCGAGGAGGTCCTCGATGTTCCGGGCGGTGTCCGGCAGGGCGTCCGCGACGAAGGCGAGGGTCGGGGTGAACTTCACCCCGGCCGCCCGGCCGACCTCGGAGCGCAGGATGCCCTTGGCGCTCTCCAGGCCGGCGGCCGCCGCCTTCCGCTCCTCGTCGTCCCCGTAGACGGTGTAGAAGACCGTCGCCTCCCGCAGGTCACCCGTGACCCGGGTGTCCGTGATGGTGACGTGCGAGCCGAGCCGCGGGTCCTTGATCCCGCGCTGCAGCTTCTGGGCCACCACCTCTCGGATGAGGTCCGCCAGCCTTTTCGCCCGCGCGTTGTCGGCCACTGGTCCGTCTCCCGTTCTTTCTTCTTCTGCTGGTGCGGTGTGGATGGTGCGGTGGGGCGCGGCCTAGTCGTCCTCGCCGTGGAAGCGGCGTCTGACGGACAGCAGCTCCACGTCGGGACGGCCGGCGACCAGCCGTTCGCACCGGTCCAGCACGTCGGTCAGGTGCGTCGCGTCGCCGGAGACCGCGGCGAGACCGATGACGGCCCGCCGGTGGAGGTTCGTGTGGTCCACCTCCGCCGCGCTCACCGCGTACTTGCGCTGGAGCTCGGCGACGATGGGGCGGACGACGGAACGCTTCTCCTTCAGCGAGTGGACGTCGCCGAGGAGCAGGTCGAAGGACAGAGTCCCCACGTACATGTGTGTGCCCGGGTTGCCCGCCGGTACGGGTTCGACGGTCCTGCCTTCTCGGTGGGCAGGGACATCAAGAACGGTACCGCGAACCCCGCCGGTGACTCGACGGGGTTTTCCGCGGCCCGGGTGGGGCAGGTTCTCCCGCCGGCCCCCGGGCACGGCTCGCGGCCCCGGACACGGCCGTGCCGGCCGACGGGAGTGGTCCCGCCGGCCGGCACGGGGTGTCTGCGGCGTTACGCCCGCGGCTTCTCGCGGAGCTCGTACGTCGCGATGACGTCGTCGATCTTGATGTCGTTGAAGTTTCCGAGGTTGATACCACCCTCGTAGCCTTCGCGGATCTCGGTGACGTCGTCCTTGAAGCGGCGCAGACCCTCGATGTTGAGGTTCTCCGCGATGACCTTGCCGTCGCGGAGCAGGCGCGCCTTGCTGTTGCGCTTGACCTCGCCGGAGCGGATGAGCACACCGGCGATGTTGCCCAGCTTGGACGAACGGAAGACCTCGCGGATCTCCGCCGTGCCGAGCTCGACCTCCTCGTACTCCGGCTTGAGCATGCCCTTGAGGGCCGCCTCGATCTCCTCGATCGCCTGGTAGATGACCGAGTAGTACCGGACGTCCACACCCTCGCGCTCGGCCATCTGCGCGGCACGCCCTGCGGCGCGCACGTTGTAGCCGATCACGATGGCGTCGGAGCCCATGGCCAGGTCGATGTCCGACTCCGTGACCGCACCCACACCGCGGTGCAGGACACGGATGTCGACCTCTTCGCCGACGTCGAGCTGGAGCAGCGAGGACTCGAGAGCCTCGACCGCACCGGACGCGTCGCCCTTGATGATGAGGTTGAGCTGCTGGACCTCGCCGGCCTTGAGCACCTTGTCCAGGTCCTCGAGCGAGACGCGGCGGACGCGCTTGGCGAACGCGGCGTTGCGCTCACGGGCGGCGCGCTTCTCCGCGATCTGACGGGCCGTACGGTCCTCGTCCACCACGATGAAGTTGTCGCCCGCACCCGGGACGTTGGTCAGGCCCAGGACCTGCACCGGCGTCGACGGACCGGCCTCGGCCACGTTGTTGCCGTTGTCGTCGAGCATCGCCCGGACGCGGCCGTACGCGTCGCCGACCACCATGGTGTCGCCGACCCGCAGCGTGCCTCGCTGGACGAGCACCGTCGCCACGGCACCGCGGCCGCGGTCGAGGCGGGACTCGATCGCGATGCCCTGCGCGTCCTGCTGCGGGTTGGCGCGCAGGTCGAGCGAGGCGTCGGCGGTCAGGACCACCGCTTCCAGCAGCGAGTCGATGTGCAGACCCTGCTTGGCGGAGATGTCGACGAACATCGTGTCGCCGCCGTACTCCTCGGCCACCAGGCCGTACTCGGTCAGCTGACCGCGCACCTTGGTCGGGTCGGCGCCCTCGACGTCGATCTTGTTGACCGCGACCACGATCGGCACGTCGGCCGCCTTGGCGTGGTTGAGCGCCTCGACCGTCTGCGGCATGACGCCGTCGTTGGCCGCGACGACCAGGATGGCGATGTCCGTCGACCGGGCACCGCGGGCACGCATGGCGGTGAACGCCTCGTGACCCGGGGTGTCGATGAAGGTGATCGCCCGGTCCTCGCCGTTGACCTCGGTCGCGACCTGGTAGGCACCGATGTGCTGGGTGATGCCGCCGGCCTCGCCCGCGATGACGTTCGTCTTGCGGATGGCGTCGAGCAGTCGGGTCTTTCCGTGGTCGACGTGACCCATGACGGTGACGACCGGCGGGCGGACGACCAGGTCCTCCTCGCCGCCCTCGTCCTCGCCGAACTCCAGGTCGAAGGACTCGAGCAGCTCGCGGTCCTCCTCCTCGGGGCTGACGATCTGAACCGTGTAGTTCATCTCGTCGGCGAGGAGCTGGAGCGTCTCGTCGGACACGGACTGCGTGGCCGTGACCATCTCGCCCAGGTTCATCATGACCGCGACGAGCGACGCCGGGTTGGCGTTGATCTTCTCGGCGAAGTCGGTGAGCGACGCACCGCGCGACAGGCGAATGGTCTCGCCGTTGCCGCGAGGCAGCATCACGCCGCCGACCGACGGGGCCTGCATGGCCTCGTACTCCTGGCGCCTCTGCCGCTTCGACTTGCGGCCACGGCGCGCGGGACCGCCGGGACGGCCGAAGGCGCCCTGCGTGCCACCACGGCCACCGGGACCACCCGGACGGCCGCCGAAGCCGGGACGGCCACCGCCGCCACCGCCGAAGCCGCCGCCACCACCGGGACGACCGGCGAAGCCGCCGCCACCACCGGGACGACCTGCACCGCCGCCGCCACCGGGACGACCGGCGAAGCCGCCGCCACCACCGGGACGACCGGCACCGCCGGGACGACCCGCACCACCCGGACCACGACCGCCGCCACCGGGGCCGGGACGCGGGCCGGCAGCGGGACGCTGCGGCATCATGCCGGGGTTCGGGCGCGGACCGCCCGGACGCGGACCGCCCTGCGGACGGGGCATCGAGCCCGGGGTCGGGCGCGGACCGCCCGGAGCCTGCGGACGCGGACCGCCGCCCTGGGCACCGGGGCCCTGCGGACGGGGACCGGCGCCGGGGGCACCGGGGCCGCCGGGACGCGCGCCCTGCGGACGCGGCGCCTGCGGACGCGCCATGCCGGTGGAGCCACCGGACGTGAAGGGGTTGTTGCCCGGACGCGGGCCGGCCGGACGACCGCCCGGACGCGCACCCTGGCCACCGGGGCGCGCGGCACCCTGGCCGGGACGCGCTCCCTGGCCCTGACCCTGACCCTGACCCGGGCCGGGACGGCCACCGGGCTTGGGGGCACCCGGACGGGCACCACCGGGCTTCGGCGCGGCCGGAGCCGGAGCCGACGGCGGAGCGGTGAACTCCGGCGTGGTGGGCGCGGCCGGAGCCGGACGCGGCGCGGGCTTGGGACCCGGCACCGGACGCGGGCCCGGAGCCGGCGCGGACGCCGACGGGACCGCGGGCTGCGCCGGGGCGGGCCTGGGCGCTGCCGACGGCTTGGGCGCGATCGGACGCTCGCCCGCCGGCTTGGCGGGGCGAGAGGGACCCCCGGCCTGCGCCGGCGAGGGCGCGGCGGGCCTGGGGGCGGCCTTCTTCGGGGCACCCGGCTTCGCGGCGGACCTGCCGCTGCCGTTGCCCTGCTGGAAGGCGTCAGTCAGTTTGCGTACTACGGGCGCCTCGATCGTCGAGGATGCCGATCGGACGAATTCACCGAGTTCCTGGAGCTTGGCCATGACGACCTTGCTCTCCACACCGAACTCCTTGGCGAGTTCGTATACCCGGACCTTAGCCACTTCGCTCCTTTGAGGTCCGGGTTGCGGCCGGACCGTCGCTAGTTCATGGGCGTACTCATCGCGTACTCATCGAGTGCTCATCGCAATCTCGACCTGCTTTCGACTCGCGAGGTACCAGGCCGCACGGGGACTTCCGTACGGCACGTTTTCCTTGCCGTGTTGCCTCAGCAACCTTGTGCCTGCTCGACGTACCGGCGCAACGCCATTACGTCGAGCGGTCCCGGGACGCGGAGCGCCCGCGGAAACGCCCGGCGGCGCACCGCCTGGTCGAGACAGACCGGGGCGGGGTGCACATAGGCACCCCGGCCGGGCAGCGTACCGCGAGGATCGGGGACGCATTCGCCCCCGACCACCACGGTCCGCAACAGTTCGATCTTGGCCGCTCGCTCCCGGCATCCCACACAGGTACGCTCAGGGCATGCGCGGGCACGCGTCCGGCCAGACACAGCTAAGTCTACCTCCCCGCACCGACCTCACCCCTGCGGGGCAGAGATCGAACGGCTGTTGTCGTATTCCGAGCGACCTGCGGCTCGGATCCATTCCCTCCGTACGGGTGAACTGCCCCGCGCGTCCGGGTGAACCCGACCGCGGTCGCGCCCGGACGGCTACTCGGGTGCCCGCTCGGACGGCTGCTCGGTGTCCGGGCGGATGTCGATCCGCCAACCGGTGAGCCGGGCCGCCAGCCGGGCGTTCTGGCCCTCCTTGCCGATCGCCAGCGAGAGCTGGTAGTCCGGCACGGTGACGCGGGCCGAGCGGGCGGCCAGGTCCACGACGTCCACCTTGGAGACACGGGCCGGCGACAGCGCGTTGGCCACCATCTCGGCCGGGTCGTCCGACCAGTCGACGATGTCGATCTTCTCGCCGTTCAGCTCGCCCATCACGTTGCGCACCCGGCCGCCCATGGGGCCGATGCAGGCGCCCTTGGCGTTCAGGCCCGAACGGGTGGACCGTACGGCGATCTTGGTGCGGTGACCGGCCTCACGGGCGATCGCGGCGATCTCCACGGAGCCGTCGGCGATCTCCGGGACCTCCAGGGCGAAGAGCTTCTTCACCAGGTTCGGGTGCGTGCGGGACAGCGTCACCGAGGGGCCGCGGACGCCCTTGGCGACCCGGACCACGTACGACCGCAGCCGCAGGCCGTGGGGGTAGGTCTCGCCCGGGACCTGCTCCTGCACCGGCAGGATGGCCTCCAGCTTGCCGATGTCCACCAGCACGTTCTTCGGGTCGCGGCCCTGCTGGACCACCCCGGTGACGATGTCGCCCTCGCGGCCGGCGTACTCGCCGAGCGTCGCGTCGTCCTCGGCGTCGCGCAGCCGCTGCAGGATGACCTGCTTGGCGGTGGTGGCGGCGATACGGCCGAAGCCGGACGGGGTGTCGTCGAACTCGCGGGGCTCCTGGCCCTCCTCGAGGTCCTGGGGGTCCTCCTTCGCCCACACGGTCACATGCCCGGTCTGCCGGTCGAGCTCCACGCGCGCGTGGCGGCGGCTTCCCTCGGTGCGGTGGTAGGCGATGAGGAGGGCCGACTCGATCGCCTCGACCAGCAGGCCGAAGGAGATCTCCTTCTCTCGTACCAAGCCCCGCAGGGCACTCATGTCGATGTCCACGGCTACGCCTCCTCTTCCTTCTGGTCCTTGCGGCTGAACTCGACCTGCACCCGCGCCCTGACGACGTCCGGGAAGCCGAGTCTGCGGGTCGTGGGCCTGCGCCCCTTCACTCCGGGCACTTCGAGGTCGAGTCCTTCGTCGTCGACCTCGAGGATCCTGGCCACCAGCTCGCCGCCCTCGGCCAGCTGGAACTTCGCCAGCCGGCCCGTGGCGCGCACGTAGTGCCGGTGTTCCGTGAGGAGGCGTTCCGCGCCCGGGGTGCCGACCTCGAGGGTGTACTCGCCCTCGCCCATCGCGTCCGTCTCGTCCAGCCTCGCCGAGAGCGCACGGCTCACATCGGCGATCCGGTCCAGGTCGGCCCCGGTGTCGGAGTCGACGACGACGCGCAGCACACGCTTGCGTCCTACGGAGTCCACGGCGATCTCTTCGAGATCCAGGCCCTGGGAGGTGACGAGCGGTTCCAGCAGTTCCCGCAGCCTCTCGCTCTGGGTGGTGCTCATCCGGGTGACTCCTCGGCCGCGTGTGCTGTTGTGGGTTGGTCGCGTGTCTGGTCAAAGGGTATCCGGTCCGCAGGGGTGTTGCCGTCCACCTGGGCAGCGGCGGTGCCGCTGGGTGAAGCGTGCGCGGGGCGCGGGTACCGTGATCACGGGCGAGCCGCCCCTGCCCTCCCGTCCATTTCGTTTCGTACGCACCCGAGGACGTCTGCCGTGCCGTTCCCCTCATCTCCGCGCGTCCTGACAGGCCCGCGCAGAAGGAGCCTGCTCGCCTCGGCCGCGGGGGCCGCCCTGCTCGTGGGCTGCTCCACCGGTTCCGACTCCGGCGGTGCGGGCGAGTCCCCGTCGCCCGACGAGCGGGTACGCGCGCGTGCGGCACGTGACAGCGAGGAGCTGGCGCGGCGGTACGACGCGGTGATGGCCGCCCATCCGGCGCTGGCGGAGCGCCTGCGGCCACTGCGCGCGCAGATCGCGGCGCACGTGGAGGCGTTCGGCGGCGCGGCCAAGGCCTCGCCCGGCGCGACGGCGCCGACCGCGCCGCCGTCGGGCTCGACCGCAGCGCCGACGGGCTCGGCGGCACCCGAGGGCTCCGGCTCGCCCGACGGGTCGCAGGCACCGGCGGGAGCCGAGGCCTCCGGCTCTCCCGCCGCCCAGCAGACCGCGAAGTCCGCCCTGGCCGGGCTCGCCGCGGCCGAGCGTTCCCTGTCCGACCGGCGCACCGCCCTCCTGATCCAGGTGCCCGGCGAACTGGCCCGCCTGCTCGCCTCGGTGGCGGCGGCCGGGGCCGCCCACGCGTATCTCCTGACGGAAGGTGACAAGTGAGCCAGGTGACGGACCGGCGACGGCTCACGGCCCTGCAGGCGGCGCTCGCCGCCGAGCACGCGGCCGTGTACGGGTACGGCGTCGTCGGGGGCCGGATCGGCGAGGGCCGGCAGGCCGAGGCGCGGTCGGCGTACGACGCCCATCGGGCGCGGCGGGACGCCCTGGTGCGCGAGGTGCGGGACCTTGGCGGGCAGCCGGTGGCCGCGGCGGCCGCCTACGCTCTGCCGTTTCCGGTGCCGGACTCGGCGGCTGCGGTACGGTTCGCCGCCGAGCTGGAGGAACGTGTGGCCGGGGTGTACTCCGACCTGGTCCGGGCGAGCGGGGGCGAGCGGCGGCGGGAGGCCGCCGGGGCGCTGCGCGAGGCGGCGGTCCGGGCGGTGCGCTGGCGCGGGGAGAGCGTAGCCTTCCCTGGTCTCGCCGAACGGGCCGGCGCGGCGGGCACGCCCACGGTCTCGACGTCACCGACGCCGTAGGGATCCCGCTGGCGGGCACGGACGGGAGGAACGGAACGGCACAGGAGGCGCCCACGGCGCACGGCGACAGACGCACGGCGACCGCGAGGACCACGGGGAACGCGGCGAACGCGGCGAACGCGGCGAACGCGGCGAACGCGGCGAACGCGGCGAACGCGTTCAGGAAGTCAGGAAGGAACGACTCGCGCATGGCTTTCGAACCGCCGCGGCGGCTGGTGCGGGCGCTGGGTGAGACCGCGCCGGACGGGGACGACTGGCTGGAGAAGCTGCCCGGACTGGCGCGGCAGGCCGTGGAACTGCGCGAACTGACCGTCGAGCGGGTGCAGATGCCCGGCGGACGCAGCAGCCTCGTCGTGCTGGTGCGGACGGCGGACGGGACGCCGGCCGTGCTGAAGCTGGCCCCTGCCCGGGCCCGTCCACAGAGCGAGCGGGCCGCGCTCGCGCACTGGGGCGGGCGGGGCGCCGTGCAGCTGCTGGAGGACACTCCGGCCGGCCCTGTTCCGGGCGAGGGCGTGCTGCTGCTGGAGCGGCTGCACCCGGAGGTGTCGGTGCGGTCACTGCCGGAGGCGAGGGCGCTGCTGGAGGCGGCGGGCACGCTGCGGCGGCTGTGGGTCGAGCCGCCCGCGGGGCATTCCTTCGAGACGGTCGAGGAGCGGACCGGGCGGCAGGCCGAGGCGATGCGGGCGGGCGCGGAGGCCGACGCGGAGGTGGCGCCGCTGGTCGAGGCGGCGCTCGCGGCCCGTACGGAACTGCTGGCCGCGCCGCCCGAACGGCGGTTGCTGCACGGCACGTTCCGGCAGAGCAAGGTGCTCGCCGGGGACCGGATGCCGTGGCTGGCCGTGGGCCCGGACCCGGTGGTCGGCGAGGCCGCCTTCGACCTGGCGCGGCTGGTCCGGGACCGGGTGGAGGACCTGATCGCCTCGCCGTCCGGCGCCGCCATCACCCGGCGCCGCATCAAGCGGCTGGCGGAGTCCCTGGAGGTCGACCGCGACCGCCTGCGCGGCTGGACCCTCTTCCGAGCCGTGGAATCCGGCGCCCGCGCCCGCCGCGTGGGCCGCCCGAAGGACGCGGAACTCCTCCTGGAATTCGCCACCTGGCTCTGACCGGCGTCCGCGTCCGGCCGGAGGAGGATCGGTGGGCGCGGGACCCGGTGCGGCACGCCGTGTCCTGCGGCCTGCGCACCCGGCCCCGCGGGCCCGTGCCGCTACGCCGTGAGGCGGGTGAGGGCCTCCTCGATCGAAAGCTCCTCGCGCTCGCCGGTGCGGCGGTCCTTCAGTTCGACGACGCCCTCGCCCGCGCGGCGGCCGACGACCAGGATCTGCGGGACGCCGATGAGCTCGGAGTCGGTGAACTTCACGCCCGGGGAGACGCCGGCCCGGTCGTCGACCAGGACGCGGACGCCCGCCGCGGCGAGCTTCTGGGAGACCTCCAGGGCGACCTCGGTCTGCAGGGCCTTGCCGGCGGCGACCACGTGCACGTCGGCCGGGGCGACCTCCTTGGCCCAGATCAGGCCCTTGTCGTCGGCGTGCTGCTCGGCGAGGGCCGCGACCGCGCGGGACACGCCGATGCCGTAGGAGCCCATGGTGACGCGGACCGGCTTGCCGTTCTGGCCGAGGACGTCGAGCTTGAGGGCGTCGGCGTACTTGCGGCCGAGCTGGAAGATGTGGCCGATCTCGATGGCCCGGTCCAGCTTGAGGCCGGTGCCGCACTTCGGGCAGGGGTCGCCGTCCTGCACGACCACGACGTCGACGTACTCGTCGACCTCGAAGTCGCGGCCGGCGACCACGTTCTTCGCGTGCGTGTGCTCCTTGTTGGCGCCGGTGATCCAGGCCGTTCCGGGTGCCACGCGCGGGTCGGCGATGTACTTGACCTTGCCCAGGCCCTGGGGACCGACGTAGCCGCGGACCAGGTCGGGCCGGCCCACGAAGTCCTCGGCGGTGACCAGTTCGACGGCGGCCGGGGCGAAGTGCGCCTCGACCTTGCCCAGGTCCACCTCGCGGTCGCCGGGGACGCCGACGGCGACGATCTCCCCGTCGATCTTGACGAGCAGGTTCTTCAGCGTGGCGGAGGCCGGCACGCCGAGGGAGGCGGCGAGGGTCTCGATGGTCGGGGTGTCCGGGGTGGGGATCTCCTCGGCCGCGGGCACGGCGGAGCCGTCCACCGGCACCAGCTCGTACTCGATCGCCTCGGTGTTGGCGGCGAAGTCGCAGTTCGGGCAGTCCGCGAAGGTGTCCTCGCCCGCGGCGGCCGGGGCGAGGAACTCCTCGGACTTGGAGCCGCCCATCGCGCCCGCGGTCGCGGCGCAGATCCGGTAGTCCAGACCGAGGCGGGCGAAGATCCGCTCGTAGGCCTGACGGTGCAGGGCGTAGGACTCGGCGAGGCCCTCGTCGGCGAGGTCGAAGGAGTAGGAGTCCTTCATCAGGAACTCACGCCCGCGCAGGATGCCCGCGCGGGGCCGGGCCTCGTCGCGGAACTTGGTCTGGATCTGGTAGAGGATGACCGGCAGGTCCTTGTAGGAGGTCGCCTGGTCCTTCACCATCAGCGTGAAGATCTCCTCGTGGGTCGGCCCGAGGAGGTAGTCGCCGCCCTTGCGGTCCTTCAGGCGGAACAGCTCGGCGCCGTACTCGTCCCAGCGGCCGGTGGCCTCGTACGGCTCGCGGGGCAGCAGCGCGGGCAGCAGCACCTCCTGGGCGCCGATGGCGTCCATCTCCTCGCGGACGATCCGCTCCACGTTGGCGAGGACCTTCTTGCCGAGCGGCAGCCAGGTCCAGATCCCGGCGGCGGTGCGCCGTACGTAACCCGCGCGGACCAGCAGCTTGTGGCTCAGGACCTCGGCGTCCGCCGGGTCGTCGCGCAGCGTCTTCGCCAACAACTGGGACATGCGCTGGACCGGTGCGTTGGCCATGGTTCTCGTACTCCTGCCGTGGTGGCCCCCCGCCCGGGCGGGGCCGGGAGTGAGGGAAGCTGATGGCTAGGAGGTTAGCCGGGCTTGCCGCGCCGGTGGAAATCGGTTAAAGCCGACCCGGCGCAGGGTCCGGACGGCGGCGCAGCGGCAGCGGGGCGCCCATCACGGCGTACGGTTTCGGCGCGCTGGGGAAGAGGACCTGGCGGGCGAGGTCCTCGTAGCCCAGGGAGTGGTAGAGGCCGCGGGCCGGGCTGTCGGTGTCGATCGCGGAGAGGATCGAGCGGGGCTCGCTGGCGCTGTCGGTGATGGCGGTGATCAGGGCCCGTCCGATGCCGCGGTTCTGGTGGCTCGGGTGGACGTGCAGTTCGGTGATCACGAAGGAGTCGTCGAGCCAGTCGTCGTGGCCGCGGGCGCGCAGATAGGGCTGGACGACGGTGGACCACCAGTGGGTGCGGTCGTTGGGCATGCCGTAGACGAAGCCGACGAGCCGGCCGTCGGCCGCGGTGGCGCCGAGCGCGCGGGCCCCACGGCAGGTCATGTGGCGCAGCACGATCTGCCGGCGTACGGCCACCTCGTCGGCGCCGAGGCCGAAGGCGACGGCCTGCACGGAGAGCGCCTCGTCGACATGGGCCTGCAGGTCGAGGGGGCCGATCACGACGTCGTCGCAGCGGCGGTGTCCGTGATCGGGGAAGTGCGCCATGCCCGGAGACTACAGGGCGTGCACAGGGCGCTGAACAGTGAAGTCAGGCGCAGGTCAGAACAGCACGCTCATGAACGCGCCGACCTCGCGGAAGCCCGCCTTCAGGTAGGTGCGCCGGGCCGCGGTGTTGAAGTCGTTCACGTACAGGCTGACCACCGGGGCCACGTCGGCCAGCGCGTAGCGCAGCACCGCGGCCATGCCCGGGCCCGCCAGACCGCGGCCGCGGTGCTCGGGGGCCACCCATACGCCCTGGATCTGGCACGCCTCGGGGGTGGCGGCGCCGATCTCGGCCTTGAACATCACCTTGCCGTACTCGTCGAGGCGGGCGAAGGAACGTCCTGAGCCGACGAGTTCGGCGACCCGGGCCTGGTAGAGCAGGCCCCCGTCACCGGCGAGCGGGGAGACCCCGACCTCCTCGGTGAACATCGCCACGCAGGCCGGCATGATCGTCTCCATCTCGTCCTTGCGGATGCGGCGGACGTAGGGATCGGGGGCGATGCCGGCGGGCATGCGGTCGGTGACCATGAGCGGCTGGTGGGCGCGGATCTCGCGGGCGGGGCCCCAGCCGGGTTCCAGGAGCCGCCACAGCTGGGCGGTGGGTTCGGCCGGTCCGACGATGGAGGAGCAGCGGCGGCCGGCCCGGCGGGCGCGGTCCGCGAAGGCCCGGACGGCCCTGGGGGTGGCGCAGATCGGGACGAGGTTGGCGCCCGCGTAGCACAGGGACGTCAATATGCCGTTCTCGTACCAGCCCCACATCTCGCCGCCGAGCCGCCACGGGTCGAGTCCGGCGACCTGTACGCGGGACGCCACGAAGGCGTTCGCGACCGGCTCGCGGCCGAGGACCGCGAGCGCGGCGTCGAGGTCGCTCGGTCCGAGGACCGTGGTGGTCGTCTGGGTCAACACGTCGGCGGGGCCTCACCACGAGGATCTACTGGTTCCCGCACTGTACCTGCCAGGAACGGGGGACGCCGCCCGGCGGTGAACAGCGCCGGACGGCGTCCCCCCGCTCGTGGGGACGGCCGCCGCCTACGCGGACCGGTCGTCCTTGACACGGGTCACCAACTGGGTGGGGTTGACGAAGCGCAGCGCGACGACCAGCAGCACGAGCATCGACAGCGTGTACATCACGGCCATCGCGTCGATGGACTGCTGGGTGCGGATACCGGCCGAGAACACGGCGTAGTAGAGCGCCACGACGAGGGTCTGGCTGTCCGGACCCGCGGTGAGGAAGGTGAGTTCGAACATGCCGACCGTGCGGACCAGGACCAGTACGGAGGCGGCGAGGATGCCGGGCACCAGCAGCGGCGCGAGGACGCGCAGCAGGACGGCGCCGGTCCGGGCCCCGCACATCCGGGCGGCCGCCTCGATCCTGGGGTCGATCTGCTCGATGAACGGGGTCATGGTCAGGACGACGAACGGCACCGACGGCACGAGGTTCGCCAGCACCACCCCGGTCAGGGTCCCGGCGAGCTGGAACTTGTACAGGACGGTGGCCAGCGGGATGCCGTAGGTGAGGGGCGGCACCAGGATCGGCAGCACGAACAGCAGCAGCACGGCCTTCTTGCCGGGGAAGTCCCGCCGGGCCAGGGCGTAGGCGGCCGGCACCCCGATCACCACGGACAGGACGACGACGAGCACGGACACCAGCGCCGTCGTCCAGAAGACCTGGCCGAGCTGGAACTCCCGCCAGGCGGAGCCGTACCACTTCGTCGTCCAGCCCTCCGGCAGCCAGCTGGTGAACCAGCGGGTGCCCAGGGAGTCGACGAGCGGGACGCCGATGACTCCGGCGAGCTGGAGGAAGAAGAACCCGAAGACGGCGGCGGCGATCCAGGTGCCGGGTCGGATCCCGCGCCACCGGGACGGCGCGGCCGGGTCCGTGACGGCGTCCGCCGCGGGTTCCTGGACGAGGTCGGCCATCAGCCCTTGCCTCCCGTCGCCCCTCGGTACAGCAGCGACCGCCAGGCGAGCACCAGGACGACGACCGCGAGCATCACCGCGGCCATGATCATGGCGATGGCGGAACCGAGGGAGTAGTCGAATTTCTGGAACGCCGCCTGGTACGCCTCGATCGAGATGACGTGCGTGGACTTGCGCGGGTCACCGACCAGTTGGGCGGACGGGAACACCGCGAACGCCAGGACGAACGACAGGCAGAAGGTGATGGCCAGACCCGGCGCGAGCAGCGGCAGGAGCACGTACCGCAGCCGTTTGCGCCAGTCCGCGCCGAGCGTCGCCGCGGCCTGCTCCAGGCTGGGGTCGATACCGGTCAGGTACGACAGCGTCAGCAGGTAGGAGAAGGGGAAGCCGGTGATGATCAACGAGGCCAGCACACCCCAGTAGTTGTGCACGAGGGCGAGCGGCTCGTCGACGATGCCGAGCCCCAGCAGGGTTTTGTTGAACCAGCCGTTGGGGCCGAGGTAGCCGAGCAGGCCCTGCGCGGTGAGGACCGTCCCGAGGGTGATCGGCATGACCAGCAGCGTGGTGATCAGCCGGCGGCCGCGGAACGCCCCGCGGGTGCGGAACGCGACCGGTACGGCGGCGAGACAGTTGATGAGCGCGGCGGGCACGGCAAGCCCGAGCGTGATCCACAGGGTCTCGCGCAGGTACGGATCGCTGAAGAAGAGCCGGTAGTTGGCGAACGGCCCTCCGCCCTGGGCGGGTTGGAAGGACAGTCCGAGACCGTAGAAGAACGGGTAGCAGAACAGCACGGCGAGGAAGAGCACGCCCGGGACCGCGAGGAGCAGAAGCCGGTCGATCCCGCGCTCGGCCAGGCGGTGGCGCAGCGCGGGCCTGGCGGCCGGGGGTTCCGGCGGCGCGGGCTGCGGCGCTGGGCGGGTGTCGGTGGCGCTCATGTGGCCACCTGCTTCGGGGTGTCCCGCGCCTCCCGCGCCTCCCGCGGCTCGTGCGCGGGCGGCGCCGCGTCCTCGTCCGCCGGTGCGGCCGCCGGGTTCCGCGGTTCGCGGGAGTCCGGCTCCCCGGCCTCGGGGGCGGACGGCCCGTCCTCGGCACCGGGGCCGCGGGACGGCCCGTCACCGCGGTCGTCCCTCTGTCCGTCGCCGTCCTCGGCGGCGAAGACGAGGACCCGGTCGGGCGGTGCGACGAGCCGTACCGAGTCGTCGGGCGCGAGCCGCTTCCCGGTGCGGAAGTGGACCCGGCGCCCGTCGGTCAGCCGTGCCTGTACGGCGAGTTCGCGCCCGTGGTACTCGACGACCTCGACCGTCGCGGGCAGTCCTGGTGCACCGGAGGTGCCATCGGGTTCGTCCCCGGTCACCGCGTCCAGGTCCTCGGGGCGGATGGCCGCCGTGACCCGGCCGCCGGCCGCGACGCCGTCACGGTCGAGCCCGACGAGCGGGCTGCCCGCGATGTCGACCACCACATGGGGGCCGCGGGTGCCGGTGACGGTGGCGTCGAGCAGGGTGCGGTAGCCCATGAAGGAGGCGACATAGCGGTTGGCCGGGCGGCTGTAGACCTCCTCCGGGGTGCCGATCTGCTGGGTGCGGCCGTCGCGCAGCACGACGAGCCGGTCCGCCAGGGAGAGGGCCTCCTCCTGGTCGTGCGTGACGTACACGGTGGTCAGTCCGAGCCGCTGGTGCAGGCGGCGGATCTCCGCCCGCATCTCCAGGCGCAGTGCGGCGTCGAGGTTGGACAGCGGTTCGTCCATCAGCACCAGCCGCGGTTCCAGGACGATGGCGCGGGCGATGGCGACCCGCTGCTGCTGGCCGCCGGAGAGCTGGCCGGGCCGCTTGTGGGCGTGCGCGGTCAACTGCACCATGTCCAGCGCCCTGTTGACCCGGTCGGCGGCCTCGGCCCTGGGGACCTTGGCCATCTTCAGGCCGAAGCCGACGTTGTTCCTGACGGTCATGTGCGGGAAGAGGGCGTAGTTCTGGAAGACCATGCCGAACCCGCGCCGTTCCGGGGCGAGTCGGTCGATGCGTTCGCCGTCGAGGAGGATCCGGCCGCCGGTCAGCGGCAGCAGTCCGGCCAGGCAGTTGAGGGCGGTGGACTTACCGCATCCGGAGGGGCCGAGCAGCGCCACGAACTCGCCGCCCGAGATCTCCAGGTCCAGCCCCCGCAGGGCCTGGTGCCCGCCGAAGCTGCGGGTGACTCCGTCCAGCCGCAGGGCCGAGATGCGGGCCGCCCCCGTCACTGGCCGGCCACCTGACGGTTCCACAGGTCGAACGCCTTGACCTGCGCCTGCGCGGACAGTGACGGCTTCTTCGGGAACTGGTCGATCCAGGTGTCGAACTCGGGGACGCCGTACTCCTTGACGACCTGCTGGGACTTGGCGGGCGCCATCGACAGCGGCACGTCCTTGACGGCGGGACCCGGGTAGAAGTAGCCGTCGTCGTAGGCCTTCGCCTGCTGCTCGGGGGTGAGCATCCAGTGGAGCAGGTTGAGCACCGCGGACATCTTGTCGGCGCTGACGCCGTTGGGGACCACGGCGTACTGGGCGTCGGTCACCCAGGTCATGTCGTCGAAGTGGCCGGCCTTCATCTTCTTGGGCACGGTGCCGAGCGCACGCGGGTTGATGTACCAGCCCGTGGTGCTCATGATCATGTCAACCTGACCGGTGGCCAGGTTCTTCATCGTCTCGGACGTGCCCGAGGCGTACACATCGACGTACTTGTCGAGCTCCTTCAGATACGCCCACGTCTTGTCCCACCCCTTCTCCGGATCGGACGGGTCCTTGTCGCCGAGGAGGTACGGCAGCCCCATCAGCCAGGTGCGGCCGGGGCCCGAGTTGGCCGGGTCGGCGTACTGGAAGCGCTTGGGGTGCGCCTTGGCCCAGTCGAGGAGTTCCTGCGGGCTCCTCGGCGGGTTCGGCACCTTGGCCGGGTCGTACTCGAACAGCGGCCCCGACGGGTAGTACACGACGGCCGTGCCCCTGCCCTGCGCCAGCTTCGCCATCTCCGCCGCCGGCGGCAGGTAGTTGGGGTTGCCGATGGCGTCCTGGTGCGTGGACATGTCCGCCCAGAGGTCCTGCTCAAGACCCGCGGCGAGACCGTCGGTGCCGGTGAGCACCATGTCGATCTGGACGCGGCCGGCCTGCTGCTGCGCCTTGATCTTGCCGGCGAGTTCCGGAGCCGGCGCCTTGGAGTACGAGACCTTGCTGACGATCTCCGGGTGCGTCTTCTGGAACTCGTCGATCATGCCCTGGGTCAGCTGGAGGTTCCCCGCGACGTCGAGGATCTCCAGCGAGACCGGCTTGCTGGGCTTGTCCGGCACCTTCCGGGTGGACTGCCCCTTGTCCCCCGACGACTGACTGCTCGGCGCGCTGCATCCGACCACCGTGACCGCGAGCAACAAGCCGGCGGCGACGAGGCGCTGAACGGACGGCATACGAAGACTGGCTCTGTGGACGGTGCGGGACACAGCAGCAACTCCCTGCGGGCGTCGGCCCGATATCGTCAGCGACGGTGAGGAAACGCTTTCTCGGCCTTGTGCCCGAACAAAATCCTGCCCACCATCGGATCTGTCAAGAAGGTGCGCCGGTCGAATAACGGATGTGCAGGTCAACCGGGATGGACTCGCACTCGATGTCGTCCTCGCCTGCCATCAGCCGCAGCAGCGCCGCACCGGCCGCCTGCCCGAGTCGTCCCCGGGGAACCGCTACCGTGGTCAGCGGCGGCGCCGAGAAGCGCGCCATGTCGATCTCGTCGAACCCGGTCAGCGACACGTCGCCCGGCACCCGCACACCGAGTTCGGCGAACCGCGCGAGCAGACCGAGCGCCACGAAGTCGTTGTAGGCCATCACGGCGCTCGCGCCGGTGCCGAGGGCGGCGTCGGCCGCCGCGTACCCGTCGTCGGCGGTGGAGCCGCCGTCGACCGTGCGCACGCGCAGCCCGAAGTCCTCGGCGGCGGCGAGGGCGCGCACCCGCTCGTGGTGGGCCCAGGCCCGGCCGGGCCCGGCGACGTAGACGACGTCCCGGTGCCCGAGCTGGGCGAGGTGGCCGCAGAGGGCGAGGACGCCGCGGAAGAAGTCGACGGTGATCGCCCGCAGCCCCAGGCCCGGCTCCTGCCGGTTGGTGACCAGGACCGGGGTGTCGCGGCCGGTCAGCGCGACGAGGTCGGCGCGCGGCATGCGCGGGGAGCAGAGCAGCAGGCCGTCGGCGTACCGGACGAGGTCCTCGGCCAGTTCCCGTTCGGCGGCGGGGTCCTCGTTGGAGTCCATGACCAGGACGCGGGACCCGCTGGATCTGGCCACCGTCGAGAGGGCCTTGATGATGTCGTGGAAGTACTGGTTCGCCAGGTCCGGGACGAGCACCCCGAGCGTGCCGGACCGTCCCCGGGCCAGGCCCTGTGCGGCGGCGTTGGGACGGTAGCCCAGGTCGGCGATGGCCTCGCGGACCCGGTCGGCGAGGTCCGGGGCGACGGTGCCGACCTGGTTGATCACCCGTGAGACGGTCGACACCGAGGCGCCGGAGACACGGGCCACGTCGGCGATGGTGACGCGTTTCTGCCCCCGGCCGGAGGACCGTCTCGCGGGCCCCTCGCCGCCGTTCCCGGCGCGCTCCTTGGTGCGCCGCGCTGTGGTCATCGCATCCCCCTGGAGTCGTCCGGTGCCGAGATAGCGATTTCTCAGCCCGCTCGTCAGCAAGTTAGCAGTCACAAGCGAGCGGGAAGAGGGCGTGGACGGCGGCGAGAGGCGAACCGTCGCAACATTTCGCTGAAAACGCTTCCCGGAGACCAGGAAGCCCCGCCCTTCAGGGGCGGGGCTTCGGTGTGGCGCGGCGGGGGGTCGGTCGCCGCCCCGGTGGTCAGCCGCTGACAGAGATCTCCGGCTCGCCCGAGGCGACGCCGTCCTGCTCCATCTGCTCGGCGAGCTTCATGGCCTCCTCGATCAGGGTCTCCACGATCTTCGACTCCGGCACGGTCTTGATGACCTCGCCCTTGACGAAGATCTGCCCCTTGCCGTTGCCGGAGGCCACCCCGAGGTCGGCCTCGCGGGCCTCACCGGGACCGTTGACGACGCAGCCCATCACCGCGACGCGCAGCGGCAC
>NZ_JBIUVQ010000031.1:0-47821 GCF_044743035.1 Streptomyces sp. NPDC087787 | reverse complement strand
TCAGGCATCTCGACGGACTGGGCCTCGGACACGTTCTCACTGGTCATCGGTGCATCTTCCTTGATCAGGAGTTACACCGAACGTTTTACAGTCCCGCCGAGTGTGTTGTCAGGACGCGGTGCAGGCGGTGCCGTTGAGGGTGAAGCCGGTGGGGGCGGAGTTGGCCGAGCCGGAACTGCCCTGGAAACCGAAGGAGGTCGAGCCGCCCGCCGGCAGAGAGCCGTTGTAGCTCAGGTTGGTGACGGTCACCGCGTTGCCCGACTGGGTCGCGGTGGCGTTCCAGGCGCTGACGACCTTCTGATCGTTCGGGAAGGTCCACTTCAGCGTCCAGCCGTTGATCACGGCGCCGCCGGAGTTCTTCACGGTCACATCGGCGTTGAATCCGCCCGCCCAGGAGCTGCTGATCCTGTAGCTCACGGCACAGGCGCCGGCCGGCGGGCTGCTGGGGGGCGGTGTGGTCGGCGGCGGGCTCGTGGGCGGGTTGGGGGCGTTGACGGCCAGCGCGTAGGCGATGTCGGGCAGGAAGGTGCCCGCCTTGCCCGCACAACCGTCCGCCTCACCCGGCGGTTTCACCCAGAGGAAGGCGTCGATCGCCGCGTCTCCGGTGTTGGCGGTGGGATAGTTCCCCAGGGAGCGCCCGGAGGGGTCGCACCAGGCCCCGCCGCCCGCCGGGCCGTTGCCGTTCCGGCTGGTGTCCACCACGGCGTGCAGATGGGACGGGTTGCCGAGCGCCGAGAGGATCGCCTTGTCGTAACTCACCTCGCCGGAGGTGGTGTTGAAGTTGGAGACATTGGTGTAGAAGCCGTCGGCATTGTTCAGCACACCCGCGCTGCGCAGCCGGTTCGCCTGCTCGGAGGCACTGTTCCAGGTGGAGTGACCGCCGTCCATGTAGACCTTGGCCTTGGGCGCGGCCGCGTGGATGGCGGCTCCGGCCCGCGAGAGTGAGGCGTAGCGGTCGCTCAGCTGCTGGGAGTTGAGGCAGGTGGTGAGGGCGATGGAGTCCGGCTCCAGAATGACGATCGACGGCCCGCTGCCGAGTCCGGCCGCGAAGCCGCGGGCCCAGTTGTCGTAGGAGGCGAGGTCCGGGGCGCCGCCCGCGGAGGCGCCTCCGCAGTCGCGGTTGGGGATCGTGTACGCCACCAGCACCGGGACCTGGCCTGCGGCGGCCGCGGCCGACGTGACCTTGCTGACGTCGGCGGTGACGGTGGAGGGGCTGTACACGGAGAACCACACGGCCTGCGGCTGGCTCGCGATTTTGGTGGAGATCACGGGCTGGCGCGAGTCACCCGGGTTGGCGGCCGCCCACTTGACCACCTGGGAGTTGGGGTCCTTGTAGAACTGGGTACCGGCGGGCAGGCTGCCCTGCACCGCGGCCGCCTGCACCTGGGTCAGCAGCACCGTTCCGGCCGTCGCCACACCGGCCGCCAGGCCCAGGGCGGCGACCCGGCGCCTGAGTGAAGTACGGCGTGCGGAAGGGCCGCTGGGGGATTTCCCGGGATGCCGGGCGTGGTCGGGGGGTGTCACAGTCGTCCTCCGTGCTCTCGGGTCGGAGAGTGCCAGGGGCGTGCGCAGGATCGTGGGAGCGCTCCCGCGCCCCTGAGCAGCGTATCCATGTGTGACAGGTTCACGTAATCCCCCAACTCCCGTGAATAACAAACTTCATGGGAGCGCTTCCGTGAAACGGTCCCCGGCTCCTGAGGACGGGGTCCCGGTCAGGTGAGCAGCAGCTCCGGCTTGTACATGTCCAGCCACAGCGCCAGGTTCACGGTGCGTTCGAGTCCGCGCCGTGAGGCCAGCGTGACCTGCGGGGCGTCCCGGTGGGCCGCTTGGTGCACCCGGTCCCGGTCGAGCAGGTCGAAGACCGGGTGGGACGGGCGGGCGAGGATGTCCCTGACGTGCTCCTGGATGGCGACGGCGTACTGAGGGTCCTGGGTCGACGGGTAGGGGCTCTTCGTCCTGTCGTACACGGACCGCGGGATCAGGTCGGCGGTCGCCTCCCTGAGCAGGCTCTTCTCCCTCCCGTCGAAGGACTTCAGCGACCAGGGCGCGTTGTACACGTACTCGACGAGCCGGTGGTCGCAGAACGGCACCCGCACCTCAAGGCCGACCGCCATGCTCAGGCGGTCCTTGCGGTCCAGCAGGACCCGTACGAACCGGGTCAGGTGCAGATGGCAGATCTTCCGCATCCGGTACTCGAAGTCGCTCTCCCCGTCGAGGCGGCGGATGTCCGAGACGGCGGTGCAGTAGCTGTCGGCGACGTACGTCTTCAGGTCCAGGGCTTGGGCGAGAGCGGGGTTCAGGACGCCGGAGTCGCTGCCGAAGCGCTCGGCCTGGGCCATCCACGGGAAGGTGTCGGTGGTCCGGGCCTTCTCGTCGAAGAACTGGAGGTAGCCGCCGAAGACCTCGTCGGCCGACTCGCCGGACAACGCGACCGTGGAGTGCTCGCGGATCGCCCGGAGGAGCAGGTAGAGGGAGGAGTCGAGATCGCCGATGCCCACGGGCAGGTCGCGTGCCCGGATCGTCTCCGCCCGTACGTCGAGGTCGGCGAGGGCCCGCGCGTCGATGACGATGTCCTGGTGCTCGGTGCCGGAGGCGCGGGCGACGTCGTGCACGTACGGGGCGTCGGGTGTGGTGCGCAGTTCGTCGGCGACGAAGTTGTCGGCGTGTCCCGCGAAGTCCACGGCGAAGCTGCGCACCTTCTCACCGTGCTCGGCCAGTTGGCGGGCGGCCAGGGCGGTCAGGGCCGAGGAGTCCAGACCCCCCGACAGCAGCATGCAGCGGGGAACGTCGGCGACGAGCTGGCGGCGGACGATGTCGTCGAGCAGTGAGCGTACGGTGGCGGTGGTGGCGCCGCGGTCGTCGGTGTGCGGACGGGTCTCCAGTTGCCAGTAGACGCGTCGGCGCATCCCCTGCCGGTCGACGGTGAGTACGGTGCCGGGCTCCAGTTCGCGCATGCCGTCCCACATGGCGTGCCCGGGCGTCTTGACCATCGAGAACATCTCCCGCAGTCCGTCGAGGCGGACCCGGGCGCGGGCGAGCGGGTGGGCGAGGACGGCCTTGGGCTCGGAGCCGAACAGCACGCCGTCGGAGGTCGGGTAGTAGTAGAACGGCTTGATCCCCATACGGTCGCGGACCATCACGAGCCGGTTGTGGCGGCCGTCCCACACCGCGAACGCGAACATGCCGTTGAGCCGCCTGGCGAGCCCCTCGCCCCATTCGAGGTAGGCGTTCAGGACCACCTCGGTGTCCGAGTCGGTCGTGAAGCGGTGGCCCAGGCCGGCCAGCTCGCTCCGCAGTTCGGTGAAGTTGTAGGTCTCCCCCGAGTAGACGAGCACCACCGTGCCCTCGGGCGTCCGGACGCTCATCGGCTGCCGGCCGCCGGGAAGGTCGATGATCGCGAGCCTGCGGTGGCCGAGGGCCGCGGGTCCCTCGGCCCAGGTTCCGCGGTCGTCGGGACCCCGGCAGGACATGGTCTCTGTCATCGCGTCCAAAGTCGCGCTCTCGGACCGCAGATCACGGTCGAAGGACACCCAGCCGGTGATCCCGCACATGTGTTACCTCCCGTGTCCGGCCTCCGGGGCGAGCCCGGACACCTGCGGCTTCCTGCAGCCGCTCCCGGCGAACCAGTTCGTATTGAGCCCTACGAGCCTCGCCCCGGCCGCGAGCCCCGGGTTCCGGGCCGCGGCCGTCGGCTCTCGGCCCGCCGCACAGCATTACCCCGGCTCGCACGCCGCCCGGCCGGCCCAGCGGCTTTCACCTTCTTTCGGGCGCAGGAACTGTCCGGCGAATGGCTCTGTCCCGTCACCGCTGGTCGCGCCGAGAGTTGACGTCCGCCTCCCCGAACCCGCTCTCCTGGTTCGTCCGGTGCGGCATGCCGGTTCCTGCAGCGGTTCATCGCCGTCGCGCTCACGCGGCGCCCGCCGGACAACAACAGGTGTGCGGTCTTTTCCCGTTCAGCATCAAAGCCGTTTCCCCTTGTTGATATCCGTGCAAGCCGTTCAGTCACCGTCCGCGCTGCCTTCCCGGTCCGGTCGCTCGTCTATTGACATTCCGCAGAAGTCATGACATCCAGAGAGCATGGATTTCCGCCAACTCGAGTACTTCCGAGCCGTCGTCGAGGCCGGGTCGGTTTCACAGGCCGCCAAGAATCTGCACATGACGCAGCCACCGCTGAGTCACGCCATCGCGAAGCTGGAGCGGGAGCTCGGCGTGAGCCTCCTCGAGCGAACCGCGAAAGGCGTGCACCCCACTCAGGCAGGCCTCCACCTGCTGTCCAGGGGCGAACGTCTGATAGCGGACCGAAACCGAGTCGTGGACACGCTGAAATTGATGGGAGGGGGCGTCATCGGCGATCTGCACATCGGCGTGGAACCCATGGTCATCAACGAAATCATCGCGGACGTACTGGCGGAATTCCTCGACCAGGCCCCCAGGGCGCGCGTCACACTGGCGGATGTCACTCCGGACCTTATTGTTCAAGGTGTTCTGTCCGGCGACCTGGACATGGGCTGTGTCCCGTTCGGGTCCACGCAATTCTCCAGGTTCGTCGCCGAGGGCTGTGACTGGTGCCCCATTATCGACATCAAGGTGAAGCTCGCTGTGCCAAGGTATCGCGCCATGGAGTCCCGTCCAGACGGAAAGGGATGGGGCCGGTGGATCCTGCCGTCCCGGCTCTCCGCGTTCTGGGGTATGCCGGACGCCGCCGAGAAGGCCTTGTCGGGCGACGACTCCTTCGAGGTCATCGAGGTTTCCACGCCACAGACGGCGGTCGCCTTCGTCGCGGCCGGACTCGGGGTCGCGCTCGTGACCGAGCGCATTGCCGGATCGAGTGATTCGGTCACCCTTCTCGATCCCCCGGAATGGATCCGGTCCATGCAGGCATCCCTGCTGTGGAAGCGCGGAGGGGAGATCACCCCGCTCATGGATCGCTGGCTGCAGGCCACTCGGACGGTCGCCGAGCATCGTCGCGCGCTCGGGCGGCGAGAGCAGCCATACGCGTAACTATGCACCCCCCTGCTGCGGCCCATATGGAAAGGGAGGATGAAATCAAGAGCACATCTCCGCGATCAACAGCCGAACCCGTGTGACGTGCGCCACATGCGGGCCGGCATCTGCTCCGCGGCAGCACCCTCGCCAAGGCTTGAAGCGCCTGTTCAGAGGCAGTTCCGCGCTCCGGGGCCAGTCGGCCCGAAGGCCGGCGGCCGACACACTCGGGCCTCGTCGGGCCCTTTCGTTTTCTATTGCCCGCGCCCTGCGGCCGTGTCAGTCTTCCCGGCAATTCGACGGCGCGGGCCGTATCGATGAGAGAAACCTTCTCGTGCGATCGCCGCCTACGCCTTGGCTGCACGAACCGATGGCTCGGCCCGGTTCCGTGAACGACAAGAAGGGGCCGGTCAATGACGGCGGGAAACGCGAATCAGTCGGCACAGAGCCCTGCCGGCCGCGAGTATCTCCCCTTTACCGGAAGTGAATATCTCGAAAGCCTCGACGACGGCCGCGAGGTCTGGATCTACGGGGAGCGGGTGGAGAACGTCGCCGAACACCCCGCCTTCCGCAACTCCGCTCGCATGATCGCTCGCATGTACGACGCCCTGCACGACCCCGCGCGCAAGGACGTCCTCACCGCGCCCACGGAGTGGGGAGGCTTCACCCACCGCTTCTACCAGGCGCCCAAGAGCGTCGAGGAGCAGGTGGCCTCCCGCGACGCCATCGCCGAGTGGCAGCGGATCACCTGGGGCTGGATGGGCCGCTCCCCCGACTACAAGGGCTGCTTCCTCGGCACGCTCGGCGCCAACGCCGAGTTCTACCGGGGATTCGAGGACAACGCTCGCACCTGGTACCGCAAGGCCCAGGAGAAGACCTGGTACATCAACCACGCCATCATGAACCCGCCGGTCGACCGCGGCCTCGGTCCGGACGCGGGCAAGGACGTGTTCATCCGGGTCACCAAGGAGACCGACGCCGGCTTCTACGTCACCGGCGCCAAGGTGGTGGCCACCGGGTCCGCCCTGACCCACCACACCTTCGTCGGTCACGTGGGCCAGGTCGCCGTGCAGGACCCGGCCTTCTCGCCGGTGTTCATCACGCCCACCAACGCTCCCGGAGTCAAGCTGCTCTGCCGCACCTCGAACGAGTACCGCGCGGCGGTGCTGGGCAGCCCGTTCGACTACCCGCTGTCGAGCCGGCTGGACGAGAACGACGCCATCCTGGTCCTCGACAACGTGTTCGTCCCCTGGGAGAACGCGTTCATCTACAACGACCTGGAACAGGCCAACAAGTACAACATCCACTCGGGCTACCTGGAGCGCGCCTCCCTGCACGGGTGCACCCGGTTCGCCGTCAAGATGGACTTCCTCGTCGGCATGCTGTCCCGCGCCCTCGACGTCACCGGGGCCGGCTCGTTCCACGGCGTCATGTCCCAGCTCGGCGAGGTCATCGCCTGGCGCAACACCTTCTGGGCGCTGTCGGACGCGATGGCGAAGAGCGCGGTGCCGTGGAAGGGCGGCATGATCCAGCCCGACCCGCAGTTCGCCGGCGCCTACCGCGTGATGAACCAGCTCGCCATGCCGAAGATCAAGAACATCATCGAGCAGGTCGTGGCCAGCGGGCTGATCTACCTCAACTCCCACGCCAACGACTTCAAGACCGCGGAGATCCGGGGCTATCTGGACACCTACCTGCGCGGCACGGGCGGCATCGACGCCGAGGAGCGTGTGAAGGTCATGAAGATGCTCTGGGACTCCATCGGTACGGAGTTCGGAGCCCGTCACGAGCTGTACGAGATCAACTACATCGGCAGCAACGACGTGACGCGTCAGACCAACCTGTTCGGCGCACGGGGCAGCGGCCTGCTCGACTACTGCAAGGAGTTCGCGCAGAGCGCCATGGACGAGTACGACCTGAACGGCTGGACCGTTCCGGACCTGCGCAATCCCGACGACGTCAGCATCCTCAAGGGCTGACGGCCCCGCGCGGCTCCCCGCAGAAGGGGAGTTCCGATCTTTCGGCGACGCCGGAGCGTACTCGTCGCCGTGCTCCCACCCACCCCAGGAGGACCTGTGGCTACGGCTATCGATGCTGCCCAAGTCACCTACGAGGCACCGGATCTCGAGGTGATGGAGAAGTTCCTGACCGCGTTCGGCATGGTGCCGGCCGAGGGCAGTGACGACCGGACCCTGTACATGCGGGGAACGGGCACCCAGCATCACATCCATGTGACCCGCAAGGCCGACAAGCAGCACTTCGTCGGCGCCTCGATCGAGGTCGCCGGCTACGACGACCTCGTCGAGCTCGCCGCGCTGCCGGGATCCTCCCCGGTCCGCGAGTCGGCGGAGCCCGGCGGCGGCCACGAGGTCGCGATGACCACGCCCGACGGCTTCGAGATCCGGGCGATCCACGGCCGGCGCAAGGCCGAGCCCATCCCGGACCGGGAACCCTTCGCGATGAACAACATCCGCGACAAGAACCGGGTGAACGCCGCCGTCCGCCAGCCCGTCGCGCCGTGCACCATCGCCCGCCTGGGTCACTTCGTGCTTCATGTGAAGAACCACGACGAGACCATGGCCTGGCTCGACGAGCGCTTCAACTTCCTCCCCTCCGACTACTTCGTCCCGCCGGGCGAGGAGGGGCCCGTCGTCGGCACCTTCGTCCGGCTGGACCTGGGCGAGCAGCTCGTGGACCACCACTTCATGCTCGTCCTGCAGTCGGACTGGGCCGGAATCCACCACAGCGCGTTCGAGGTCACCGACATGGACGCCGTCATGTCGTCGCACGACTACCTCATCCGGCAGGGATACTCCCTCGACGTCGGAGTCGGCCGCCACCTGCTCGGCAGCCAGATCTTCGACTACTGGAAGGACCCCTTCGGCTTCCGCATCGAGCACTACACCGACGGCGACATCGTCGACCGCGACCACCGGCCGACCAAGTTCAACGGCACCGCCGGCGACACCACCCAGTGGGGGAACCGCCCGCCCCTGGAGTTCTTCCAGTGACCGCCGCGGCGAACGCGGACCTCGCCGGACCACTGCCCGAGGCGGTCCGGGCACAGTTGGCGGGGGCGGGCTCGGCCACCGTGGCCAACATGCTTCTCCGGCGCGGCCTGCGGAACGTGATCATGGCCGGGGTACGGCCACTGACGGCCGGCCAGCAGCCGCTCGTGGGCCCGGCCTACACCCTGCGGTTCATCCCCGCACGCGAGGACCTCGACACCCTCGCCACCTACTCGAGCAGCGACAACCTGCACCGGCGGGCGATCGAGGAGTGCCCGCCCGGCGCGGTGCTCGTGATCGACGCGTTCGGTTGCACGGCCGCCGCGTCCATGGGCGACATGATGGCCGCGCGGCTGAAGCACCGCGGTGCGGCCGGCGTGGTCACCGACGGCGGCTACCGCGACTCGGAGGCCATCAGGCAGACGGGCCTGCCCTGCTACCAGCGGGACAACGCGCCCCGAGCGACCCCCATCGCCCTGCACCCGGTCGCGCTCGACGAACCCGTCGGGTGCGGCTCAGTGGCTGTCTACCCCGGCGATGTGCTGCTCGGCGACGGCGACGGCGTCGTGGTCATTCCCCGGGAACTGGCCTCCGAGGTCGCCGCGGAAGCCGCCGACGCCACCGCGTACGAAGAGTTCGCGGCTCTTGAGCTCCAACGGGGCCGGTCCCTCTTCGGGCTGTTCCCCGCCACACCAGAAAGCCGCCAGGAATACGACGCGTGGGTGGCCGCAGGCCGCCCCGGATCGGAGTGAACAGTGGACATCAACCCCGCGACCATGAAGTCGCTCGAGGTCCTGATCCATGCCGCCGACCTCAAGGACGAGGACTGGATCGACTATCCCGACTACGGGTTCCGTCAGTACTTCCTCCACAAGAACCCCGACACCGGCGCCAGCATCGCGATCCTCGAGTACCAGCGGGGCGGCACCATCCCGACCAAGCACACGCACGCCTCGAACCAGTTCATGTACTGCCTCGAGGGCGACTACGAGTACACCGACTCCGGCCTCCGGCTGCGTCCCGGGTCGTTCTACATGAACCCGAAGGACCACCCGCACGGTCCGACCCTGGCGCACGAGCGCAGCGTGCTGATCGAGATCTACGACGGCCCGCACTACTACGAGAAGCCCGAGTACCACACGGACGAGACGATCGGCGACTTCCTTGCCAAGGAGTGAGGCGCGGGCCCGTCCGACGTATTACTGCCGAACTCGCGACGCTGAGGGAGCGCGATGATGAGCGATACCACCAAGACTCTGTTCGACACACACGAGGTGCTGGCTGAATTCGGTCTGGACCAGGTGCATTCCGGCACCTACGCGGACTCGCTCGGCTGGGGCACCGTCGAGGGCCGGCCGGTCATCGAGGCGCAGTGTCCCGCCGACGGCGAGGTCGTGGGCCGGATCGCGGCTTCGCACGGCCAGGACTACGAGACGCTCGTGGCCGCGGCCGTCGAGACGCAGAAGAAGTGGCGGATGGTACCGCCGCCACGGCGCGGTGAATTCGTGCGCCGGATCGGCCAGTTGATCGAGGAGAACCTGGAGAGCCTGGCCGCTGTCGTCTCGCTGGACACCGGCAAGTCCACGATGGAGGCCAAGGGCGAACTGCGCGAGGCGGTCGACATGTCGACGCTGGCCGCCGGCCAGGCGCGGATGATGTACGGCTTCACCCAGCAGTCCCAGCGCGCCGAGCACCGCATGTACGACCAGTGGCTGCCGCTGGGCGTCGTCGGGCTGATCAGCGCGTACAACTTCCCGGCGGCCGTCTGGGCGCAGAACGGGTTCCTGTCCGCGATCGCCGGCAACACGGTCATCTGGAAGCCGAGTCCCAAGGTGCCGTTGACCGCCGTCGCCGTGCAGAAGCTGGTCAACAGGGCCGCGGCGGAGCTGGGTTGCGAGGGCGTGTTCTCCCTGTTCATCCCCGACGACAACGCCGTCGCCGAGAAAATGGTCTCCGACTCGCGGATCGCCATGATCTCGTTCACCGGTTCCACCAGCGTGGGGCGCAAGGTCGCCGAGATCGTCGGCTCGACGCTGGGCCGCCGGTACCAGCTGGAGTGCTCGGGCAACAACGGCTGCATCGTCGACGAGACCGCCGACCTGGAACTCGCCGCCAGGGCACTGACGTTCGGCGTGGTCGGCACCACCGGCCAGCGCTGCACGAGCACCCGCCGTGTCATCGCCCATACGAGCATCGCGGACGAACTGGTCGAGCTGCTGAAGAAGGCCTTCGGGCAGATCGCCATCGGTGACCCGCGCGACCCGGACACCGTGGTCGGCCCGCTGATCGACCAGCGTGCGGTGGAGGACTACAAGAAGGTCCTTGCCGGTGCCGAACGTGAGGGCGCCACCGTGGTGTACGGCGGGAACGTGATCGACCGCCCGGGTCTGTATGTCGAGCCGGCCATCGTCACGGGTGTCCGACCGCACTTCGAGATCGCCCAGTCGGAGACCTTCGTGCCGATCGTCTCCGTGCTGACCTACGACGATCTGGAGGAGGCCATCGAGATCCACAACGGCGTCGCGCAGGGGCTCGCCTCCGGTATGCACAGCACGAACCTGACCAACATCGAGACGTTCCTGTCGGCTCGGGGCAGTGACTGCGGAATCGTGCGCGTCAACATGGGCACGACGGGGGCCGATGTCGGTTCCGCCTTCGGCGGCGAGAAGGAGACCGGCGGTGGCCGTACAGCCGGTTCGGATGCCTGGAAGGGATTCATGCGCCGCCAGAGCGTGTGCGTGAACTGGGGCGGAACGTCCGCGTGGGACAACCGCATCGACCTCTGAGGACAACAGCGATGAAGAAGCAGCGTATCCGTTCCACCGCCGTGCGGGAGCCGGCGGACAAGATGTGGTCGAACTGCCTGAGGATCGGCGACCTCATCATGGTCTCCGGAATGACCGCCCGCGGCCAGGACAGGGAGACCGTCCTCGGCGAGACGTCCTACGAACAGGCCAAGGTCGTCTTCCAGAAGATCAGGGACCTGGTCGAGGCGGCGGGCGCGGTCATGGACGACGTCGTCAAAATGACCATCTACGTCACGGACATCAGTGACAACGCCGAGGTCTGGAAGGCCCGTCAGGAGTTCTTCTCCGGCGACTTCCCCGCCTGCACGCTGGTCGAGGTCTCCGCCCTCGCCAAGCCGGAGATCCTCCTCGAGATCGAGGCCATCGCCGTAGCGGGTTGCAGCGCGGACTGACCCCTCGCGGCGACCTCGGGCGGGTCCGGCCATCGACATTCCGCCGCAGGAGCCATATTTCTCACAAGGACAGGAACCACCGTGTCTTCATACACCAGGAATCCCAGACGGGCTGATTCGTCACTGGCTGCTGCGGCGGAAGACCATGCCCTGGTCAGTGTGCCGGCGGCAGAGCGCAGGAGCGGCTACCAACTCGCCCTCAGCCCGGTCAGCGTCGCCACCGCCCTCGTCGTCTTCGCCATCGCCGGCTTCACCGTCGTGCTCGCCGGCTTCACCGTGGGCCTGTTCGTCGGTGTCCTCGTCGCGGCCTTCGCGGTGGGCCTCGGCAAGGCCCTGGGGCGGATGGCCTTCGAAACAGGTATGTCGAGCACCATCACCTCCCGGTTCTTCGGATTCGGCTTCAGGGGCTCGGCGATCGGCTCGGTCATCTTCGCGTTCATGATCCTCGGCTTCCTCGCCGTCGAGGCCGCCCTCCTCTACCAGGGCACGCTGCTGATGTTCGGCCTGCCCGATTCGTGGGGATGGCGCATCCTGATCTACGGCTGCATGACGCTGCTGTGGATCGGGCTCGCCATCTTCGGCATCAAGCTCGCCCTGCGAGCCACCGGCGTCCTGATCGCCGTCACACTGCTCGTCACGATCTACATGATCGTGGACATCTATGTGATCCAAGGCGCCGACCCCATGGACGTGTTCACCTACGCGGGAGTCGTCCCCGGAGGCCTGTGGCCGCGATTCGAGTCCGCCGTCTCTGTCATGGGCGCGACGGCGGGAACCATCGCTCTGGTCACGACGGACTTCGCGCGTTACTGCCGCACGCGGCGCGACGTGACGGTCCTGGCCGTGGCCGGCCCGATCACCCAGAACATCGTCATGACCGTCCTGGGCTCCCTCGTCGTGATCGGCGGCATGCCCCAGGTCATCGACTATCTGATGGTCCACAACAAGGGCATGGCCCCGGAGGCGGCCGCCGTCGCGGGCAACGCGTTCGTCATGCAGAACACGGGGGCCTTCTTCGTCATCTTCGCGGGCTGGATGGGCTTCGTCACCATCTACGCGGCCCAGGCCAAGGCCCAGGCGATCAACGCCTACTCCGGATCGCTCTCGCTGGTCAACCTGATCGACTCCCTCACCGGCAGAAAGCCGGGCCGGGCGGCGATGGTGGTCGTCGGCAACATCATCGCCCTGGTGATGATCTCCGCCGGAATCCTGGAGAAGTTCACCCAGTACCTGGCGTACCTGGGCGCCATGACGCTCGGCATGTGCGGCGTGATGATCGCGGACTACTACCTGGTGCGCCGGGCGCGCTTCGACAGCGCCACCCACCGGGTCGAGAAGTGGAACTGGGCCGGAGTCGTCACGCTGGTCCTGTCCGCGGCGGTCGGCGTGGTCCTGATGGCCACCGACGTCCTCGCCCTCGGGTTCCTGGTGTCCCTGGTGCTTGCCGTCGCCCTCTACCCGGTGCTGCGGCACTGGTTGCCCGAGGGCACCGGCACCACGTTCGTCGCGGGCGAGGAAGCTCTCGAAGAGGCCCATTGACCCCTGCCGGCAGCCACGGCCCACGGCACGTGGCTGCCGGCCCCCCACCGGCCCTGGACCAGGGCCGGACCCCACGACTCATCCAGGAGGCTTCGGGATGACCGAGATCATGTGGGACTCGGAGATCTACGAGAAAGCCGCTGACGCCAGGACCCTCGCGTCGAGCGCGGCGGTACCGTCGCTCGCCGATCCCCGTCAGCTGCGCAACACGCTGGGAAACTTCGCCACCGGAGTCGTCGTCCTCACCTATCGGTCCGGCGACAGCTACTACGGGATCACCGTGAACTCCTTCACGTCGGTGTCCCTGGACCCGCCCCTGGTGCTGGTCTCCATGCAGCGGACCTCGCGGGCGCTGAGCTACCTGCTCGAGCGGCCCTTCGCGGTCAACGTGCTCGGGGACGACCAGCTCGCCACCGCGCTGCAGTTCGCCGGCAAGCCGCAGGACACGCACCGCATCGAATGGGTCGGCGACGACGTGGCACCACGGATCAACGGCTCGCTGGCGTACTTCCAGTGCACGCCGTGGGCGGGGTACGACGGCGGCGACCACGTCCTCGTGCTCGGGCGTGTGCTGTCCTACGGCCAGCAGAACGACACCCGGCCCCTGCTCTTCTACCGGGGCCAGTGGGGTGCTCTGGCCGAAGCCGCCGAGCGCGACGCCGGTGAGGGCGCGCAGTCCGAGGGGGGCCGACGGTGATGGCCGACACACAGGTGAACGAGGAAACGAACCGGCTGCTCGCGGAGTTGACGGACATCTACTGGCTCCTGCAGAGCGAGGCCGAGGACAGCGAGCGGCTGCGGCGGCCGACGCCGGTGGTGCAGGACGCCCTCCGCGACAGCGGGATCTTCAAGCTGATGATGCCGGCCGGACTCGGCGGCCTGGAGGCTTCACCCCTGCGGATCCTGCACGTGATGGAGAAGCTGTCCCACGCCGATGCCTCGCTGGGCTGGCTGGTGCGCGCCCTGACGAGTGAGACGGCGACAGCGGCCACCTACCTGAGTGACGAGGCGGTCGGCGAGCTCTTCGGCGACGGCACGTACCCGCTGGTGGCCGGACAGTCGACCGCTTTCACCGGCCGGGCCGTCCGGGAAGGCGGCGGCTACCGGGTGAGCGGGGTCTGGAAGTTCGCCCCGGGGGTGTCGATGGCCACCCACCTCAATCTGGCAGTGACCGTGGAGGGCACGGGAGAGCGGCTGGTCTGCCTGGTTCCCCGTTCGGCCCTGCGGATCAGTGACAACTGGGACATGCTGGGGCTGCGCGCGACCGCGAGCCTCGACTACCGGGCCGAGGAGGTGCTCGTCCAGGACAAGTACGTCTTCGGCATCGGCCCCGAGAACGCCCGGCGAGGCCGCTGCATGAGCCGGGTGAGCCCTGCCCTGCTGGCCGGCCTGCACCAGGCGGCCTGGTCCCAGGGCGTGGGGCGGCGCATGCTCGACGAGCTGCGCGAGCTGACCCGGCGCAAGGACCCTTCCGAGGGCTCCCCGGTCACCAGTGACGAGTTCTTCGCGGAGTTCGCCCGGCACTTCTCGCACGTCCGGGGCACGATGGCGCTGCTGCGCGAGACCTGGCGCGACAACGAGTCCACGCTCGCGACGGGAGCGCAGCTGAACGACGAGCAGGAGACGATGTCCCGGCTCGCCTGCAGCCTCGCCACCCGGACCGCGCTGGAGATCAGTCAGCTCGTGCACCGTTTCGCGGGGGCGCAGGTCATGCGGAACGGCACGTTGCAGCGGTTCTTCCGCGACAGCCATGCCGGAAGCCAGCATCGGGGCTCCTCGCACATCGTCACGCAGAAGTGCGGCCGGATGCTGTCGGGCACCCTGCCCGCCGGGTCGCACTGGGGATTCTTCGACCTGGTGATTCCCGGGCCCGCGGCCGTCGGAAAGGAATGAAGTGAGACTGGCAACCGTGCGCACCCGACAGGGCACATGCGCAGCCCGCCTGGACGGTGACGAGTTCACCGAACTCCCCGGTCACGCCGACGTCGGTTCCCTGCTGGCAAACGAGGACTGGCGGCGGATCGCGGCCAACGCCACCGGGCGCCGGCACCGCAGGGGCGACGTCGATGTGCGGACCGTCGTACCGCGTCCGTCGAAGGTGCTGTGCGCGGGCCTCAACTACACGAGCCACATTCGGGAGATGGGCCGGGAACTCCCCGCTCATCCCACCCTCTTCGCGAAGTTCGCCGACACCTTGACCGGCCCGGCTGACGCGGTGCCGGCCGTGGCGGAGGATCCGGAGATGGACTGGGAGGGAGAACTCGCCGTCGTCGTCGGACGGACCGCGTACAAGGTCCGTGAGGAAGAGGCGGACCAGTACATCGCCGGTTTCACGGTGGCCAACGACATCTCCATGCGGGGGTGGCAGTACCGCACGACGGAGTGGCTGCAGGGCAAGATCTGGGCACGTTCCACTCCCATCGGCCCGGTCCTGACCACGCCCGACGAGTTCGATCCCGCAACCGCCGTGCTGCGCACCACGCTCAACGGCACCCGGGTGCAGGAACACAGGATCGCGGACCTGTTGTTCACTCCGGCCCACCTGGTCGCCTACGTGTCGACCATGCTGCCGCTGCACCCGGGAGACCTGATTCTCACCGGCACCCCCGGTGGGGTGGGAAGGGCTCGCTCGCCGCGGAGGTACCTGCGGCCCGGGGACCTGGTCGAGGTGACCATCGACGGTATCGGAACGGTGTCCACCCCGATCACCTGAGCCCCGCTGCGCCGCCGGCCCGGTACGCCCCCTCAGGGGACGTACCGGGCCGGGCCCGTCGGGTCGACGCGACGCCAGGCACCGGCGCGGGGCCCGGGCCGGGGTCAGGCGAGCTTGATCCGCTGGAGGTCCTCGCCGACGATCACCTTGCCGTCGTACCCCCGCTGTGCCCACTTCTTCCACTTGTGGACGTCGATCGGGTTGCGGGCGACCTCGGAGATGTGCGAAAGCACGAGCATGTCGACCCCGGCCCGCTGGGCGATCGGACCGATCTTCTGGACCTCGACATGGGATTGCAGCAGGTGGTCGACGAAGACCGCGGGGGCGTCGAGCCCCTCGACGCTGATCGCCTCGTGGACCAGTACGTCCGAGCCCCTGGCCAGGGCGATCACATTGTCGCTGTAGGTCGTGTCGCCGGAGAACGTGACCGAGCCGTGGTCGGTGTCGAAGCGGAAGGCGAAGGAGGGGAACACCGGTCCGTGCGGCACCAGGATCGCGGAGACCTTCACACGGTCGTCCTCCATCACGACGAACGGCTTCATCGCGGGCGCGGTGTTCTCGTAGGTGGCACCGACCTCGGGGATCTCGATCTCGTGCACATCGGCAAGGGCGCGGATGTCCTGGATGCCCATGTCGCGCAGGAAGACGTTCGTGCTGTAGGCGTACGCCGCGTGGCAGTCGTCGGTCAGTGCCTTCAGGCCCGGCGTCGGGCTGCCCGGGTTGACCGTCGGCGCCTGTCCGCCGCCGAACTTCGGCGGGAGCCCGCCGGCCGGTCCGGGACCGTAGACGGGAACAGGGCGGGTGAGGTTGTCGTGCTCCTGGTTGGGGACGCTGCCGCCGAGCAGGAAGAAGTTGTAGTAGTCGGCGACGTGGTCGGCGTGGAGATGGGTGATGAAAATGCCGCTCAGGGACGCCAGTGTGAGGCCGGACCGCACGTACTGGGTGACGGCCGAGCGCCCGCAGTCGATCACGTACGTCGCGCCGTCCACGACGAGAGCGGTCGAGATCCCCGCCCGCAGCGGGTCCACCGGAGGGCCCGCCTTGGTACCCAGCAGCACCAGCTCCAGCGCACTCGACGAACCCTTGCCGGGCCCCCGGCCCGAGGGTCGGGCACGGGTGTCCGCCGCCGCCGCTGTCGCGCCGGAGAGGCCGAGGACCACCGGGGTGATACCGAGGGCGGCCAGCACGGAGCGCCGCGCGACCCCGCTTCCGGCATCGGCAGGGGATTCAGGACCGCACAGATTGCACATGGTCATCCGCCTTGGTGTGTGTAATGGGCTGGTCGAGTTCTGCGCTGTCGTCGGCAGTACGCGCTATTGGCTTGCGGCGCCGAATTGCCGGGAAGACTGGCACGCCCGTTTGAGGCCGAGCAATAGAAGCCGTAAGCCCTGGTTTACCCCCTGTCCGTCGGCCTGTGCCGCTACAGGAAACCGCGATGCGACCCCGAGGTCGCCTCTGACCTGCCGCTTCGGGCCGCGGTGGATGGATGGGGCAAAGCGGGAGCCAGACTTGATGTGATGCAGGTCACGTCACCTTCCCCTCGCTCCGCGAAACCCGCGCCGGGCTTTCCTGTCCGCTCCCATACAAAAGCCGATGGGGGGCGACAAAGGATTTTGTATGGAATACAGCCCTCACGGCCCTGCGGCATCCCGGCCCGGCCGGTCCTTGTGGGCGCTGCGCGGACTTCTCGGCTCACCGGGCCCGGGCCTCCGCCTCAACGACGCCGGCGCCGCTCCTGCGCGTGTTCCGGACGGGTATACCGAGCGGTGCGGGGTAGAACGGCTGATGGCTCCCCAGCCACGGGAGTCGGGGATGCCCGTGATCAAGGGCTGTTCCCAGGCATGGACGAAGGAATATCAGTATGGCCAGCGGCACCGTGAAGTGGTTCAACTCCGAAAAGGGCTATGGCTTCATCGCCCAGGACGACGGAGGCCCGGACGTCTTCGCCCACTACTCCGAGATCCAGGGCGCAGGCTACCGTGAGCTGAACGAGGGCGAGCACGTCACCTTTGACATCGGCCAGGGCCAGAAGGGCCCGCAGGCGCAGAACATCGTCCGGGGCTGACCGCTCACGATGATGCGAGGCGGGTTGCCGAACAGGCAACCCGCCTCTTTCGTGCCGCGAGGGCCTGACGACCGGGTCCGGCCGCCGGACGGCCGCGGGATCCAGGCCTTCCGCGCGGCGGCGACCGCGAACAGGCCGGGGCGCTGACCGGCGCCCCCGAGCGGCGGGCCTGGCACCTGGCCGCCGCCGACCGGCCCGACGAGGACGTGGTCGGCGCCCTCGACCAGGTCGCCGTACGCCTTCGGGCGTGCCGCGGCCCGTGGCGGACATGAGGCCGCGTCCGCCGCGTGGGCCCGCGCCGCCGAGATCACCGCGGGGGGGGTGAGGCCCGCGGGCGGCGGCTGTACCTGGCCGCGTCCTCGGCCTGGCTGGGCGCGCACGCGTCACGCGCCTCGGCACTCGCCCGGGCCGCCGCGACGGACCTGACCGATCCGCTGCCGCGGGCGCAACCGCTCGCGCTGCAGGGACAGATCGAGTGGAACACCCGCTCGCTGAACGACGGCTACGACCTCGTCCCGCGGACCGCCGAGGCCGCTGTCGGCGTGGACGCGGCGCTGGTGGCCCAGCCGGCGATGCCAGCCGCGTCGCTCTCGGCGTTCGGCGCCCGGTCCCCGCGCGCGATGAACCCGGCCGCGCTGGTGGCCGGGCCCGCGCCGGACTCGCCGCCCCGGATGCAGGCCGTCCGGGCCGTGCTGCACGGCTTCGATGCCGCCGCCCGCAGCGACTGGGCGGCCGCCGCGGAATCCTTCCGGTGCGCGTTCGCCCTCACCGATGGCCGAACCGGTCGACGACCATGTGCTGCAGCCCAACCTGGGCATCGCCGCGATGCCGATCGCGAATATCGGCCGATCGGCGCCCACCCCATTGACGCGCCGCCCGCCTCCCCCTACCTTCCACCGTCGAAGCGCTTCGACGTCATGCATCGAAGCGATTCGACGAATGCTGTGTGACGTCCCTGATTTCCATCCGACTCCCCTGGAGGCACGCGATGTTGACGGCACGAAGGCGTGTGGTGGCGACGGCGGCGGTCCTCGCCGGATCCCTGCTCCTGGTCTCCTGCGGTGGCTCGGACGGCGGTTCCGCGGACGGCAGGACGCTCCGGCTGTGGCACTACGAGGGCCCGGACAGCGCGATGGGCGCCGCCTGGAGCGAGGCCGTCAAGGAGTTCGAGGCGGAACACCCGGGCGTGAAGGTGAAGTTCGAGGAGAAGGGCTTCGAACAGATCCAGAAGACCGCGCCCATGGTCCTCAACTCCTCCGACGCGCCCGACATCATGGAGTACAACAAGGGCAACGCCACCGCGGGCCTGCTCTCCCGGCAGGGACTCCTCACCGATCTGACCTCCGAGGTCACCAAGCGTGGCTGGGACAAGAAGCTCAGCGCGGGAGTGAAGACCACCAGCCAGTACGACACGGGCGGCGTCATGGGCTCCGGCAAGTGGTACGGGATACCCAACTACGCCGAATACACCATGGTCTTCTACAACAAGGCCCTCTTCAAGAAGTACGGGGTCGCCGAGCCGAAGACCTTCGACGACCTCACCGCCGCGATGGACACGTTCGTCGCCAAGGGCGTCACGCCGCTCGCCAACGCCGGCGCCGAGTACATGGCCCAGCAGTACCTGTACCAGCTGGCGCTGTCGAAGGCCGACCGCTCCTGGGTCGACTCGTACGAGCTCTACCGGGGCAGGACCGACTTCCACGACGCCGCCTGGACGTACGGCGCGACCACCTTCGCCGACTGGGTGAGGAAGGGCTACATCAGCAAGACGTCCAGCGGCACCAAGGCGGAGGACGCCGGTGTCGCCTTCATCCAGGGCAAGAACCCGGTCCTGTTCAGCGGGAGCTGGTGGTACGGCCGCTTCACGGCGGAGAACAAGTTCGACTGGGGCACCGTCCTGTGGCCCGGTTCCGACCTCACCCTCGGCTCCGGCGGGAACCTCTGGGTCGTCCCCCGGGGCGCCAGGAACAAGGAACTCGCGTACGACTTCATCGACATCACCATGTCGAAGAAGATCCAGAACCTGCTGGGGAACAAGGGCGGCGTACCCGTGGCGGCGGACCCGTCCGCCATCACCGACCCGCGGGCCAAGAGCCTCATCGCCGACTTCAACACCGTCTCCGGCCGCGACGGCCTGGCCTTCTACCCCGACTGGCCCGTCCCCGGCTTCTACGACGTCCTCGTCTCCGAGACACAGAAGCTGATCACGGGCAGCGCGACACCGGACGCCTGTCTCGACGCGCTGCAGAAGGCGTACGACAAGGGTGTGCCGAAGAAGTGACGGCCACCGTCGAACGGGGCTCGCGGGCCGGCGGCGCGCACCGGCACAGCAGCGCGCGCCGCCCCCGCCCGCACCAGTCCTACGCCCTCTTCCTCGTCCCCGGTGTCCTCGCCTTCCTCGGCGTCATCGTCGTGCCGTTCCTGATGAACACCGGTGTGAGCCTCACCGACTGGCAGGGGGTCGGCAGTCCCCGGTGGGCCGGGCTCGCCAACTACCGCGAGCTGATGGACGACTCGGAGTTCTGGGCGTCGTTCCGGCACAGCCTGTTCATGGTCGTCGCCATGGCCGCCGTGCCGACGATGCTCGGACTGGTCCTGGCCGCCGCGCTGTTCGACCACATCGGCAAGCACTTCGGCAGCCGGACGGCCACCGTCCTGCGCGCCTGCTTCTACCTCCCCCAGGTGCTTCCCATCGCGGTCGCCGGCATCGTCTGGAGCTGGATCCTCGCGCCTGACAACGGCACCCTGAACGCGCTGCTGAACGCGGGCGGGCTCGGTTCCTGGCAGCAGGACTGGCTCGGTGACCCGGACATCGCCCTCTACAGCGTGATGGGGGTGATGGTGTGGGTGCAGATCGGCTTCCCGCTCGTCGTCTTCATGGCGGGGCTCCAGCGCGTCGAACCTCAGTTGTACGAGGCGGCGGAACTGGACGGCGCCGGCTGGTGGCGCCGCTTCTGGCACATCACGCTGCCGCAGATCAGACCCGAGATCTCGGTCGTGCTCACCTGGTGCAGCATCGCCGCGCTCAAGGTCTTCGGCGCGGTGTACGTGCTCACCAAGGGCGGTCCGGGCGGCGCGACCGACGTCCCGTCGTACTTCTCCTTCACCACGTTCTTCGAGAAGACCCAGGTCGGTTACGGCGCAGCGATCTCCACCGTGCTGACCGTGATCATCATGCTGCTCTCGCTGATCGGCCTGAAGCTCCAGACCCGTGCCGAGGACGCCGAGGAAGGGGTCCGCACATGACGACGAGTGCCCTGCGCCGCTACCCCGTTCTCGTGGCGCTCTGCATCGCGGCCCTGTTCATGGTGGTGCCGTTCCTGATCGTCGCCGTCAACGCGGTCAAGTCGCCGGCCGAGTACTCCCAGCACGGACCGCTGAGCCTGCCGCGGGGCTTGTACCTGGACGGCCTCAAGGACTTCTGGCAGCGCGTCGACTACGGCCAGAAGCTCGTCAACTCGGTGCTGATCAGCGGCTGTGTCGCGGTCCTGGCGGCGGCCCTGTCGATCCTCAACGCGTACGCCATCGGCATCGGGCGCATCAAGGGCCGCACCTGGGTGCTGGCCTTCTTCGTCCTCGCCAACATGCTGCCGCAGGAGGCGCTGGTCTACCCGCTGTACCACCTGAGCAAGCAGGCCGGCCTCTACGACACCCGGCTCAGCGTGATCATCGTCTTCACGGTGCTCCAGGCAGCCTTCGGCACCTATCTGCTCTCCTCCGTGCTGGGCCGTTTCCCGCGCGAGATCATCGAGGCCGCCCGGATCGACGGGGCGAACAGGTGGCAGGTGCTGTGGCGGATCGTGGTCCCCGTCAGCCGCCCCACCATCGGCGTGCTGCTCGTCTTCTTCTTCATCTGGACATGGAACGAGTTCCTGCTCCCCCTGGTCATGCTGATCTCCAACGACAACCAGACGGTGTCGGTGGCGCTCGGCGTCCTCCAGGGCCAACGTCTGATGGACGCCACGATGACCAACGCGGCGGCCCTGCTGGGCGTCCTGCCCGCCCTCGTCTTCTTCCTCGTCTTCCAGCGGACTCTCACCCGCGGCATCGCCGTGGGTGCCGTCAAGTAGGGGGTACGCGCTTGAAGTTCACCGACGGCTACTGGCTGCTGCGCGAAGGCGTCACCGCGGCCCACCCGGTCGAGGTCCTGGACGTGACCGCCTCGGCGGGAGTCCTGGAGATCCACGCGCCGACCCAGCCCATCCGCCACCGCGGCGACCTGCTGAAGGGACCGGTCGTGACGATCAGCGCCCACGCGCCGATGCCGAACGTCATCGGCCTCACGATCACCCATTTCCAGGGCGAGCAGCCCCAAGGGCCGCGGTTCGAGGTACGGCGGGACGACCTCCCGGGTCCCGGGGGGCGTCCGCCGGAAGGCGGCACCGCGCAGGTCGAGTACGACGACGAGTACGCCACCCTGACCTCCGGGACCCTGTCGGTGCGCGTCGCCCGCACCGGGCCCTGGCACGTCGACTTCCTCGCCCACGGCCGCGTCCTCACCAGCAGCGGCCGCAAGGGCATGGGCATCATGCACGACGCCACCGGCGCCCACTACCTGCGGGAGCAGCTGAGTCTGGGCATCGGCACCTCGGTGTACGGCCTCGGTGAACGCTTCGGGCCGCTCGTCAAGAACGGCCAGGTCGTCGACATGTGGAACGCCGACGGCGGCACGGCGACGGAACAGGCCTACAAGAACGCCCCGTTCTACCTGACGAACGCGGGATACGGCGTCTTCGTCGACCATCCGGGCAAGGTGTCCTTCGAGGTCGGCTCGGAGGCGGTGTCCCGGGTCCAGTTCAGCGTGCAGAGCCAGCAGTTGACGTACTACGTCATCCACGGGCGCACCCCGAAGGACATCCTGCGCACGTACACGGCCCTCACCGGCCGCCCGGCGCTCCCGCCCGCCTGGTCGTTCGGCCTGTGGCTGTCCACCTCCTTCACCACCTCGTACGACGAGGCCACCGTCACCTCCTTCATCGACGGCATGAGGGAACGCGAACTGCCGCTGTCCGTCTTCCACTTCGACTGCTTCTGGATGCGCGAGTTCAACTGGTGCGACTTCCGGTGGGATCCGCGAGTGTTCCCCGACCCGGAGGGCATGCTGGCCCGGTTGAAGGCCAAAGGCCTCCACATCTGCGTCTGGATCAACCCGTACATCGCGCAGCGCTCGCCCCTCTTCGCCGAGGGAAAGGCCCTGGGCCATCTGCTCACAAGGCGCGACGGCAGCGTGTGGCAGTGGGACCTGTGGCAGCCGGGCATGGCGCTCGTCGACTTCACCAGCCCGGCCGCCCGCGACTGGTACGCGTCCAAACTGGAGGCGCTGCTCGCACAGGGCGTCGACTGCTTCAAGACCGACTTCGGCGAGCGGATCCCGGTCGACGTGGCCTACGCGGACGGCTCGGACCCGGAGCGGATGCACAACTACTACACGTACCTGTACAACCGCACCGTCTTCGAGGTGCTGCGCAAGCACCGGGGCGAGGACGAGGCCGTCGTCTTCGCGCGCTCGGCGACCGCCGGCAGCCAGCGCTTCCCCGTGCACTGGGGCGGTGACTGCGAGGCCACCTACGAGTCGATGGCCGAGTCGCTGCGCGGCGGGCTCAGTCTCGGGCTGTCCGGCTTCGGGTTCTGGAGCCACGACATCGGGGGCTTCGAGGGCACCCCGACCCCGGCGCTGCTCAAACGGTGGATCGCCTTCGGGCTGCTGTCCTCGCACAGCCGGCTGCACGGCTCCTCGTCGTACCGTGTGCCCTGGCTGTTCGACGAGGAGGCCGTGGACGTCCTCAGGCTGTTCACCCGGCTGAAGATGCGCCTCATGCCGTACCTGTACGAGGCCGCCCGCGCCGCCCGCGCGGAGGGGGTGCCGGTGATGCGGGCGATGGTGCTGGAGTTCCCGGACGACCCCGGCTGCGCGCATCTGGAGCGGCAGTACATGCTCGGGCCCGATCTGCTCGTCGCTCCGGTCTTCGACGACGAGGGAGACGTCTCGTACTACGTGCCCGAGGGGACGTGGACCCACTTCCTCGACGGGCACACCGTGACCGGCCCGCGCTGGGTGCGCGAGCGGCACGGGTTCTCCAGCGTTCCGCTGCTGGTCAGGCCGGGTGCGGTGATCCCGGTGGGCGCGGTGGACGACCGGCCCGACTACCCGTACGCCGACGGCGTCACCCTGCGCGCGTACGGGCTGGATCCCGGGGCGCGGGTGAGCGTGCCGGTGGGGGATGTCACGTTCACCGTCGTCCGGGAGGGCGACACGCTGCGGGCCGCGGGCACCGACCCGGCCGCACCCTGGGCGCTGGCCTGCGGGGAGCGGATCGCGCGGGCGCCCGCGGGCACCGGATTCCTGTCGCTGGAGCTGAAGGCGGCCTGATGGTTCCTCCCCCACTGGAGCTGGACTGACGATGGTGAAGATCACGGACGTGGCACGGCACGCGGGTGTGTCCCCGAGCACCGTCTCGTACGCCCTCAGCGGCAAGCGCCCCATCTCCGAGGAGACCCGCCGGCGCGTCGAGGCGTCCATCCGCGAGCTGGGCTACCGGCCGCACGCCGGTGCCCGGGCGCTGGCCAGCAGCAGGTCGAACGTCCTGGCGCTGGTCGTCCCGCTGCGCTCCGGCATCCATGTCCCGGTGGCCATGCAGTTCTCGGTGTCGGTGGTGACCACCGCGCGCGGGCACGACCACGACGTGCTGCTGCTCACCCAGGAGGAGGGCGACGAGGGACTGCGCAGGGTCGCGGACACCGCTCTGGTGGACGCGCTGATCGTCATGGACGTACAACTGCGCGATCCACGGCTGCCGTTGCTGCGGTCGCTCGACCGGCCCTCGGTGATGATCGGGTTTCCCCTGGAGCCCGGCGGGCTCACCTGCGTCGACCTCGACTTCAGGGCGGCGGGCGAGCTGTGCGTGGAGCGGCTGGCGGGGCTGGGGCACCGCGTCGTCGCGCTGGTCGGGTCGCCGCCCGAGGTGTACGTGCGGGAGACGGCGTTCGCCGAGCGGGTGGTACAGGGGTTCACGGCCGCCGCCGACCGCAACGGGCTCGCGTCCTCCGTCCACCCGTGCGAGGCCACACCCGCGGCCGCCCGCCGCATCGCCGAGCAGATGCTGCGCGGGCAGCCCGCGCTGACCGGGGTGGTCGTGCACAACGAGGCCGTCCTGGAGCCGCTGATCGACGCCTTCGAACGGCTCGGACTGCGCGTCCCCGGTGACCTGTCCGTCACCGCGATCTGCCCCGACGAGCTCGCCGAATCCCTCCGCGTCCCCGTCACCTCGGTCGCCCTGCCGTCCGCCGAACTTGGCGCGCTGGCCGTGGAGTTGCTGATGAAGAAGCTGGACGGCACGGCCGTACCCGAGGCGACGCTGCTGCCGCCCCGGCTGACGGACCGCGCGAGCACCAAGCCGCGCGACGTCCCCTGAAGTTCCACACCCAGCGCAGCACTTGCCGAAGGAGCCGTGACATGAAAGGCACCAGAGGAAGACGCAGAACCACCCTCGCCGTGGCGCTCGCCCTGATCGCGGGCCTGAGCGCCACAGCTCCCGCCCACGCCGGCGACCCCGTGTACCCCTTCCGCGACCCGCGCCTGCCCGTCGACCGGCGCGTCGACGACCTGCTCTCCCGGCTGACGCCCGACGAGCGGATCTCCCTTCTCCACCAGTACGAGCCCGCGATCCCCCGCCTCGGTGTCCGGGAGTTCCGCACCGGCACCGAGGCCCTGCACGGAGTGGCCTGGCTCGGCAGGACCACCGTGTTCCCGCAGGACGTCGGACTCGCCTCCACCTGGGACCCGGAGCTGATCCGGCAGGTCGGCTCGGCGGTCGGCGACGAGGCGCGCGGCTTCCAGCGGGAACGCCCGGCCGGCTGGGGCCTCAATCTGTGGGCGCCCGTGGTGAACCTGCTGCGCGACCCCCGCTGGGGCCGCAACGAGGAAGGCTACTCCGAGGACCCCTACCTCACCGGCTCGATCTCCACCGCGTACGGCACCGGTCTGACCGGCGGCGACCCGGACCACCTCAAGACGGCTCCCACCCTCAAGCACTTCCTCGCCAACAACAACGAGTACCGGCGCGACACCACATCCTCCGAACTGCGCCCGCGCGTGCTGAAGGAGTACGACGAACAGGCCTTCAGGCCCGCGATCGAGGCGGACGCGGCAACCGGGGTGATGTCCTCCTACAACCTCGTCAACGGCCGCCCAGCCACCGTGGACCCCGCCTTGAACGACACCGTGCGCGCCTGGACCTCGCGGGACCTGCTGAACGTGACGGACGCCTTCGCGCCCGGCAACCTGACCGGCAGCCAGGGCTACTACGGCACCCAGGCGGAGGCGGACGCGGCGGCGCTGAAGGCGGGCATCGACAGCTTCACCGACAACGACGCCGATCCCGGACCGACCACGGCGGCTGTCAAGTCGGCGCTGTCCAGCGGACTGTTGAAGTCCTCGGACATCGACACCGCCGTCCGTCACATCCTGAGCATCCGCGTCCGGCTCGGCGAGTTCGACCCGGGGGGCGGCAGATACGGATCAATCGACGAGTCCGTCATCGACAGCCCCGCGCACCGGAAGCTGGCGCGCACGGCGGCGACCGAGGCGGCGGTGCTCCTGAAGAACGACGGAGCTCTGCCGCTGAAGAAGTCCTCCAGTGCCGCCGTGGTCGGCCCGCTCGCCGACACCCTCTGCACCGACTGGTACTCCGGCGCCCTCCCCTACGCGGTCACGCCGAAGGACGGCATCGCGGCCAAGCTCGGCACTCCGGTGACGAGCAGCGAGGGTGTGGACCGGATCGCCCTGAAGGACACGGCGAACGGGAAGTACGTGACGGCGGGCACGGGCGAGGCGGGGGCGGCCCTGAAGGAGACGGCGGACGCCGGTGTGCGTGCGCAGTTCGACGTCTTCGACTGGGGTTCGGGCATCGTCACCCTGCGCTCGGCGGCCAACGGCAGGTACGTCGGCTACAACTGGTCGGATTTCGTGAATGACCAGACCCAGCCCAACGGCTGGTTCGTGCAGCAGCAGTTCGAGCTGGAACGGCAGGCCGACGGGACGTACCTGCTGCGGTACGCGGGGTACGAGACCGGCGAGTCCTGGTGGTCGAACCCGTTCTACCTCGGCCCGGCCGGCGCGGACGGCACGCTCGGCCTCGTACCGAAGGACCAAGCGGCGCACTACGCGAAGGACGTGGTCCGCAGCGGCGTCGACGAGGCGGTCGCCGCGGTCAGGGGCAGGGACACGGCCGTGGTCGTGGTCGGCTCGATGCCCGCGATCAACGGCCGCGAGGCGCACGACCGCACGGACATGGGCCTGGCGCCCTCCCAGGAGGCGCTGGTCAAGGCGGTCCGCCGGGCCAACCCCCGGACCGTGGTGGTCGTGGAGAACAGCTACCCCACCACCCTCGGAGCGCTGCAGAAGGAGGTCCCGGCCCTGCTGTGGACCACGCACGCGGGCCAGGAGACGGGCAACGCCCTCGCCGATCTCCTGTACGGCGACGCGAACCCGGCGGGCCGCCTCACCCAGACCTGGTACCGGTCCGCGTCCGGCCTCCCCTCCATCCTCGACTACGACATCATCAAGTCCGACCGGACGTACCAGTACTTGAAGGGCCGGCCGCTGTACCCGTTCGGCTACGGACTGTCGTACACGGCGTTCCGCTACGGCGGGCTGAAGCGGGTCCCGGACGGGTACGAGGTGGCGGTGACGAACACGGGGCGGCGGGCCGGCGACGAGGTGGTCCAGTTGTACGTCCACCAGCGGACGTCCCGTGACAAGCAGCCGCTGAGGCAGTTGAGGGCGTACGCGCGGGTGTCCCTGAAGCCGGGCGGGACGAAGACGGTGCGGCTGAGGCTGGCGCCGTCGGATCTCGCGCACTGGGACGTCACGCGCTCGAAGTGGGTGGTGGAGACGGGGACGTACGACGTGATGGCCGGCGCGTCGTCGGCGGACATCCGGGCACGTACGTCGCTCAAGGTCCAGGGCGAGACCATCCCGCCCCGGGACCTCGGGAAGGCGACACGGGCCGAGAACTTCGACGACTACCGCGCGATCAGCCTGGTGGACGAGTCGAAGTCGAGGGGAACGGCGGCGGCCGCGACGGCCGACGGGGCGTGGCTGAAGTTCGCGGACACGCAACTGGGCTCCGGCGCCACCCGGTTGACCGCCGAGCTGGCTGGGGCGTCCGGCACGCTCGCGGTGCGCATCGGCTCGCCCGGCGGCAGGATCGTCGGCTCGGCACGCTTCGACGGCACATCGTCCCCGTACACCCACAGGGCGGTGACGGCGCCGCTGGCGGCGGACGCGAAAGGCCGTGCGGACGTCTACCTGGTGCTGAGCATGGGGCTGCGTATGTCGGCCTTCAGCCTGCGCTGAGTTCGCAAGGCTCGCGGGGGCGAGCTGCCGGGCCTCGACGAGTGCTGGGCGGTCTCGGCGACGCCCGGTTCGCGGGCGGCAGGCCGCTACCGGCGAGCGGCGAGCGCCGGAAGAAGACGGTGCGCGTTGTCGCGGTTGATGCAGCGGCGCTGTTGTTCGTCGAGGGCGGGGTCGTTGTCGAGCGCGGGTGCGGTGACATCCGTGACCAGGTGTGCCGGGGTGGGTGGCCAGTCACTGCCGTAGAGAATGCGGGAGGGGTCCACGGTGGACAGCAGACTCGGCGTGGACGACGGGGACATGGGGCCGGCCGTGTCGTAGTAGAAGCGGTGCAGGTAGTCACGGACCCGGGCGCGTTCCACCTTGGGCGTCAGGTGGTCGCTGAACACCTCGACGCGACCGGCGATGTACGGCAGGAAGCCGCCCCCGTGCGGGAGGATGAAGGTGATGTCCGGGTAGCGGTCCAGGGTCCCGTTGAGGATGAGGCTGATCGCCGCCCGTGTGGTGTCCATCAGGAAGTCGCACAGGAACGGCGGTACGCCCTCCAGCTCCGCGCCGCCTCCGGGAACGTCCATCGGGTGCGTACTGACGACGGCCGAGCGCTCGTTCAGCTCCGCCAGGATTCTGTCCTGGTCGGGATGGCCGAGGTAGACACCCTTGACGCTGGTGCGCACACTGACGCCGACAGCCCCGAGTTCGTCCATTCCGTGGGTGAGCGACCACATGGAGAGCTCGGGGCTGTCGAGGAACAGGGGGGTGTAGAAGGCGAAGCGGCCGGGATGGCTTGCGGCGAGGTCGCCGGCGGCCTGCAGGGCGACATGGGCGCTTTCCTTGCGGACCTTCGGATCCTGGATGCGGCCCAGCATCGCGACGGTGAACACGCTGGTCCGGATGCCCGCCGCGTCCATCATTCCGAGAGCCGTGCCGAGGTCCCACTGGGTCCACCGCGGCAGGTTCCCCCGCTGGACGATCTCTTGTCTCTCCGCCCAGTCGAGCCATTCCGGCGCGGTGTAGTGATGGTGCACGTCCACACGCGCCCGGCGTGCGTCGCCCTCGCCCGCCCCGGTCGGCCCGCTGTTGGCTATGCCGGTCAGCGGGGCCGTACCCGCGGCCGTCTGTATATCTGTCATGGACAGGCTCCCGTTTCTGTGGTGACGCCGGTGACGCCCGAGAAGTCGTGCCTGTGAAGGAGGCTCCGCGTTCCGGGCCGCGGCGGGGTTCAGCGCCCGAGGATCTGGAGGAGAGCGCCGGTCAGTTCCTTCTCCATGTCCGCCGTCCCGGCCTCGGCCCGCCAGGCCACGAAGCCGTCCGGACGTACCAGCACCGCGCCTTCCGGTGCGACGCCGTGCACCGAGGCCCAGTCCGCGTCGCCGCCGGTGTCCAGGTCGTACTCCGCCCCGTCGCCGATGGAGTGGACGTCGAGCGGTACGTTGAGCCGCGCGCCGACGGTGCGGGCCGCGGTGTGCCAGGCAGGACCCCCGCAGAGCAGGACGAAGGAGCGCTCGTACAGGTCGACGGTGGAGACCGTCGCCCCGTCGCGTGTGACCCAGAGATGCGGGGCGCGGCTTCCGGGCTCGCCGTTCAGGCTCAGGACGTCGGGGAGGACGGGGTCGTCCGCGTTCGCGCCCACCACCGCCCGCGAGGCGTAGCGATATCCCAGTGCCACGGTCATCAGGTCCGCGGTGTCGTTCGACGCCGTCCTGGCGGAGTAGCCGGGGTGCTGTTCGCGAGCCGCCTGGATCGTCGCCCGCGCGCTGGTGGCCTGTGCCACCGGCCTGCGCTCGGCCTCGTAGCTGTCCAGCAGCGCCGGGTCCGCCCAGCCCCGGAGGACCCCGGAGATCTTCCAGGCGAGGTTGTGCGCGTCCTGGATACCGGTGTTGGATCCGAACGCCCCGGTCGGCGGCATCTCGTGAGCGGAGTCACCGATGAGGAAGACGCGTCCGTCCCGATAGCTGTTCGCCACGCGGTCCGCCGCGTGCCACGGTGCTCGTCCGGTGATCTCCACGTCCAGGTCGCGCACCCCGGCCGCCGCCCTGATGTGGTCGGTGATCCGGGCATCGGTGAAGTGCTCCAGCGTCTGTCCGCGCTCCGGGAACCAGGGCACATGGAAGACCCACTGCTCCTCGTTGTCCACGGGCAGCAGCACGCCTTCGCCGGTGGGGTCGGTGACGTAGCAGACGACGAACTTCTGCTCCCCCGCGACCTCGCGCAGCATCTTGCTGCGGAAGGTGACGCTGACGTTGTGGAACAGATCGCCCGAGCCCGAGTGCTCGATCCCGAGCCGCTGGCGGACGGGGCTGCGGGGACCGTCCGCGGCGAGCAGGTAGTCCGACCTCACCGTGTACGTCTCACCGGTGTCCCTGGACTGCAGAACGGCCTGCACCCCGTCGTCGTCCTGGCTGAAGGACAGCAGTTCCGTGCTGAAGCGCACGTCCCCGCCCAGGTCGCGGGCGCCTTGCAGCAGGACCGGTTCCAGATCGTTCTGGCTGCAGGCGCAGCGCATCGTCGAGCACAGGTCCGCCTCGGGCGGCCTGCCCGTGATCCGCGCCGAGAGCCACCGCCGGTTCGTACCGCGCAGGGTGTCCACCTGCAGGATTCCGTGGTTCTTCGACAGCGTGGTCGCGGCTTGCCGGATCTGCGGCTCGAGGCCGGCGGTCCGGAACAGTTCCATCGTCCGCATGTTGTTGCCGCGGCCGCGCGGATGCGCCGACGTGGCGGCGTGGCGCTCGACGACACAGTGCTGGATGCCCAGGCGTCCGAGGAACACGGATGCGGACAGGCCCACGAGTGAGCCCCCCACGACCAGGACGGGCACATACTCGTTGCCGCGATCGTTCATCGCGTTCTCTCCTCCGGATCAGCGTCTTCGCAGCACGGGGCCGATGGGGTTCCGTGGCTCGCTCTCAGTTTTTTTGCCATGCGCGGCGAGCCGATAAGCAGCGATCACCCGAACAGAGGTACATCCGCCCCGCCGCAGCCCGTACGAATGGGCCCGGCGACCGTGCGGGAGGCCAGTGGGATGCGATCGGGCGAATCGCGTTTATGCACGGGACCGTTCCGGGGACCGGTGGATCGTAAGTCGCACATCTGCTGTCCCGTGGCCGGGGCGGAAGCTTTCAGAAAGGCCGGGATGATGACTCAGCTCGACGAACGGGACACGACGAACTCGACAGCGGACGCGATCGCGGCGGCCTCACGCGGTTCTGTGGAGTACCGCGCCAACCCCTATCCGGTGTACGCGTGCCTGCGCGAGTCGGCCCCGGTGTGCCGCCTGACTCCCCCACACGGGGTGGCCACCTACCTGATCACCCGGTTCGACGACGCCAAGGCCGCCCTGACGGACCCCCGCATCAGCAAGGACATGTACGCGGCAATGGACGCGTACCACACCATCTTCGGTGACTCGTCCATCGCGCTCGACGACAACATGCTCTTCGCGGACCCGCCCAAGCACACCCGGCTGCGCCGCATCGTCAACAGGGCGTTCAGTCCGCGGCGTATCGAGTCCTTGGGTCCTCGTATTCAGCAGGTCACCGACGAACTCCTTGACCGCTGTTCCACCGACGCGCCCATCGACCTGCTGTCGTCCTTCGCCTTCCCGCTCCCGCTCATCGTGATCTGCGATCTCATCGGAATTCCCGAGCACGAGCGCGCGCAAGCGCAGAAATGGTGCACCACCGTCGCCCGGACCGGATTCAGCAAGGCGGACAAGGAAAAGCTGGCACAGGCCGAGGGATCGCTGCGGGACTACTTCGCCGAACTCATCTCGCGGAAGCGGGAGAACGCGTCCGACGACCTGCTCAGTGATCTGATCCGGACGCAGGACGAGCAGGGCGCCATGACCGACGGCGAGCTTCTGTCGACGCTGTGGGTGCTGCTCTTCGCCGGCCACAAGACGACCGCGTACCTCATCGGCAACGCCGTGTTCAACCTGCTGACGCACCGCGACCAGCTGCACGAGGTCCTGGAGGACCCGGAACTGCTGCCGAACGCCATCGAGGAGGTCATCCGCTTCGAGGGCTCGGTGGAGAACGCGACGTTCCGGCATGCGCTGGAGGACATCGACATCAGAGGCACGCTCATTCCCAAGGGTTCCCTCGTGCAGGTCGCGGTCGCCTCCGCGAACCGGGACCCGGAGAAGTTCGCCTGCCCCGACACCTTCGACGTGAAGCGGCCGGGTCTGCAGAGCGCGCACCTCGGCTTCGGCAGCGGAGCGCACTACTGCCTCGGTGCGCCGTTGGCCAGAATGGAGATGCGGACGGCGCTGACCACGCTCTTCCAGAAGTTCCCGAAGATCGACCTCGACTTCCCGGCGTCCGAGGCCGAATGGCTCAAGGTCCCGTTCCCCGCCTTCCGCGGACTTGAGAGGCTCCCTGTCACGCTGGTTCCGTGACCGGTCGTCGGGTTCCCCGGATCGGCACACCCACGGGCCTTCGGCGCGCATCACGCCGAAGGCCCGTGACCTTTACGCGTACCTGAGCAGCCCTGCCGCCGACGGGTCCGCCATCACCACCGACCTCCTGATCGGGGCCGACGGTGCCTGGTCGCGCGTCCGGCCGCTGCTCTCCCCGGTCGAGCCCGCCCCGGTCCTGTCCCACTTCGAGGGCTGGGACGAGAACCTGCGCGCCCTCGTCGCGGACGCCGACGGCGCACTCGTCCCCCGCCGCATCCACGCCCTGCCCGTCGGGCACCGCGGAGTCCGCCACCAGCCTGGAGACCATGTTCGGCGAACGGGGCCTGGAGCGAATGACCGAGTTCCTCGCCTCCCACCGGGAAGCCGAGTGAAGCCGCGTCAGGACGAGGCCGCCCGGCCGTCACCGGACGGGGGCGGGGAGACCAGCGTCGTCAGGTAGTCGTCAAGAAGCGCGATCTGGCGGTGGGGTGGGAACGCCTCGGGGTCGAGGAGGGCCTGTACGACCAGGCCGAGCACGAAGGACTGGATGCCGGCCGCGACGCGGGCCGCGTCTCCTGCGGGCAGTTCGCCGAGTTGCTGGGCCGCGGCGACCAGGTCGCGCAGCTTGTCGCGGCTTCGCGCGTACTTGCCGGCGTAGTCGGCGCTCAGCTCCGGGTCGGCGAGCGCGATGTCCCAGGAGGACACCCAGATCCGGTTGCCGACGGTGGACTCGTCCGTCAGCGGCAGGACGTCGAGGAGCGCGGCCCTCACCGCTGACATGCCTTTCCCCGCGGTACGCCGAAGCCGGGCGTCGCTGCGCAGTTCGAGCAGGTCCAGGGCGTACACGACGAGGTCGCGCTTGGTGGGGAAGTAGTGGGTGAGCAGGCCGGTGGTCGCGTCGAGTTCGGCGGCGACGGCGCGCATGGTCAGTCCGCCGAAGCCGTGCGCGGCCAGCACCCGCCAGACCGCTTCCGAGACGTCGCGCCGGCGGGCCTCGTGGTCCCCCTTGGTGCGTGGCATGCTGCTACCGTACATAACCATAACGCTTGTTGTGTGAATGGGGTCACCATGTTCTCCCTGCCGCTGCGGGACGACGCGCTTCTGCGTCCGCTCGAGGTATGGCACGCCGAGGAGTTCGCCGCCCATATGGACCGGGCGCGCGAGCACATCCGGCCCTGGGTCGGGGCGAAGTTCGTCACCGACGATCTCGACGGCGCGCGGGCCACGTTGCGCCGCTACGCGGAGCGCCAGGCCGCGGACGGCGCCCGCATCTACGGCATCTGGCTCGACGGAGTGCTGGTCGGCGGCGTGATGTTCGTGGACTTCGACGCCGTCTCCGGCTCGTGCGAGATCGGTTGCTGGCTGGAGCCGGCCGCGGAGGGGCACGGCCTGGTGACGGAGGCGTGCCGCACCTTGCTGGAGTGGGCGTTCACCTCCCGGGGCGTGCACAGGGCCGAGTGGCACTGCCGGGCCGACAACGGGCGCAGCTCCGCGGTGGCCAAGCGGCTCGGCATGACACTCGAGGGTGTGCGGCGCGAGTACTGGCCCTACGGCGGCACCCGTTACGACAAGGAGATGTGGGCGGTCCTCGCCCCGGAATGGCGCGCCCACCGCCAGTGACGGCAAGCCCGCGTGCCCGGTTCGAGGAACCGGAGGGCCCGGTACGCCAGTCGTACGGGGCCCCAGTGAGTCGCCCGGTCGAGCGAGGATGATCCGGGTCAGGGGTTGGCGGCCGACCGCTCGTCGTCGGTGAGGGGCGGCTTGGCCAGGAACGGCCGCTTCGGTCCGAGCAGCATCGGGACGAGCATGTCCGGGGAGAACAGGCGGGTCGCCGGCTTCTCCATGCTCATCACGTCCAGCAGGGCGCCGAGCGCGCGCGGGTTGCGGGCGCCGGTGGCCACCGCCCGGTCGACGAACGCGGCGAGGTAACGCTCCACGGCGGTGGGCGGGGTGACACTGGCACCGGGGTAGAACGCGTCCTGGCCGACGGCCAGGTCCCAGGCGGCGGCGACGGGCCGGGCCGCGACGCGCTGGAGGCGGCGCGCGAGACCGTGGACCGTGACCGGGGTGGTGCGCAGGGTGTCGCGGATGGCGAGGGCGCCCTGAGCGGCGACGGTGAGGCCGTGGCCGTAGACGGGGTTGTATCCGGCGATGGCGTCGCCGAGGACGGTGAACCCGTCGGGCCAGCGGGCGAGTTTCTCGTAGTAGCGGCGGTGGTTGGCGGTGCTGCGTGTGGTGGCGACGTCGCCGAGCGGCTCGGCGGTCTTGAGCAGTTCCCCGATGACGGGGTCGCCCAGGCCGAGCGCGAAGTCGACGAACGCGTCGGGGTCGCCGGTGGGTTCGCCGCCACGGGTGCCGGAGAGCGTGACGATCCAGCGGCCGTCCTCCACGGGGAGGATGATCCCGCCCTGGCCGGGCGCGTGTGCGGGGTTGGCCTGGACGTTGACGAGGGGGAAGTCCCTGTCGGCGGTGGTGCCCGGTGCGCGGTAGACGCGGGTGGCGTAGGCGACGCCGGCGTTGACTTCCCGCTCGGCGACGCGGGGCAGGCCGAGGTCCTCGAGCCACTGGGGGGCGCGGGATCCGCGGCCGGAGGCGTCGATGACGAGGTCGGCGGTGAGGAAGGACGTGTCGTCTCCCGTGTGGACCTGGACCCCGGTGACACGGTCGGCGTCGCCCACGAGGGCCAGGGCGGTGGTGTCCTGACGGAGCGTTATTCGCTGGTCGGCGAGGACGTGCCGGCGCAGCACGGCGTCGAGGAGGTCGCGGGAGCTGACGAGGTTGCGGTGGTGCGTCGCCGTGAAACGGCGGAACCACACCTCGTTGGGGGCGCGGGAGACCATGTCGCCCATGATGTGGACCAGGCGGCCGCCCTCGGCGACGACGCCGTCCACGAGGCCGGGCACCAGGTCGTTGAATGCCCGTACGCCGCCGCTCCACACCAGATGGGCATGCCTGGCCTGGGGAACGCCGCGGCGGGGCCCGGGGCCGTCGGGCAGGGTGTCCCGTTCGAGGAGGGTGACGTCGGCGTGGTCGGTGAGTGCGGCGGCGGCGAAAAGACCCGCGGCGCTGGCGCCGATGACGATGGCGGTGGGTCGGCGGGCGGTTGTGTCAGGCATGTGCGGTCACGCTCTCTGTGCTGGTCACCCGCCGGCGGATGCTGCCGATGAGGCGGGGGCGGGACAGGGCCCGGGAGACGGCGTCGATGTGGTCGGCGATGTCGGGTGCGGCCTGCTGGGGCCGGCCGACGACGGGGGTCTGGTCGCGGTACGCGTCGGTGGCGGCCTGGATGGCGACGGCCCCGGCGATCCCGTGGGCCTCGTCGGCGCCGTGGGCGGCCGCGGCCGCCTCGTACGCCTGCCGGTAGAGGACCTGGTCGAGGTAGGGGGCGAGCAGGCGCAGCGCGTCATGGATGCGCTGCCGGCGCTGTACCAGGCGCAGATCGACCGGGGCCCAGAAGCCGAGCCGGGCGGTGGCCGCGGCGGTCTTGACGACGCGGACCACGCGCCACAGGGACCGCAGCCGCCAGTAGTCACGCTGGTCCCGGCTCCACCGTTGCAGGGCGGGCCCGGTCTGCGGGGCGATGAAGCCGAGGGCGACCAGCATGGCTTCCACGAGCGCGAAGGGAGGCGCGGCCTTGGTGCTGAGCAGGTCGAGGTCGGTTCCGAACCAGCGGGCGCTCACCGCGATCAGCTTGGTGACATCGAAGACCAGCCCGGATGCGAACCCGAGTTGCAGGAAGATCACGCCGGTCTTCAGCCACCGGTTGGTCACTTCCGGCAGCCACCGCCACAGCATGTAGGTGGCGACCAGGGCCGACACCATGTGCGCGAGCACGTACAGCAGGATGTGCTCGCGCATCCAGGGCGTGCAGGCGTAGTAGGTGTCGAGGTCGTAGACGCGGGGTTCGGGGGCGTGGGCCAGGAGGAACGTCGCCCAGAGGCCGACTCCGACGGCCGCGTAGATCCAGTAGATGCGGATCATCCGCCGCCGCCGGCCTTCGGAGGGTGCCTCCCGCCACCGGATGATCATGGTCAGGCCGGTCGCGTTGAACGCGGTGAGGAACGAGTACGCCCACGGCGCCGCGATGTTCGGGACGCCGGTCAGCACGTTGAGCCGGTGAATGTTGATCGGGGTGATCACGACGAGGACGGCCGTGGCCCAGGTGAGCAGCAGGGTGGTCGCCCTGACGTCGGGGTCGCGCCAGGCCCGTAAGAAGGTCGGCGTCTTGAAGGCGAGCGCGATGGCGAGCAGAGCGGTGGGCAGCAGGTACGGCACATGAAAGTGAGGGCTCATCGGAGAAGGCGCCCGCCCCGGTTCAGCAGCGACAGGTTCAGGCGGCCCTCCAGGGTGGTCGCGCTGACCGGGCTCTCCGCGTACCGGCCGGTCACCCACGTGCGGACCTCACGGCCGAAGAGCAGGCCGAAGGTCTCGGCGTCCACTTCCTGACTGTCGACCGAGTCGGACCGGGCTGCGACGGTCAGGAGGGCGTCCCGTGGGACTTCCTCCGTGGTGAGGATCTGCTCGACCGCTCGCCGCACGGCTTCGGGTGCCACGCCGGTGGTGGCGCGGGCCGCCGCGTTCATGCCGGCGACGTGGTGGCCGCAGTCACCGTTCTCCTCGTGCCACAGTTCGTGCCCGAGGATGACGAGCTGGGCCTCGGGGTGCATGCTCTGCTCGACCACGATGACGGAGCGCTCCCCGAAGTCGATCCTCATGCCGGAGACCGGGACGGGCAGGTCCGCGGGGAACGAGCGGAAGGCCAGTTGGACGGGACGGCCCGTGCGCGCGCTCATGGCCCGGCAGAACGCGTTCATGACGGCCCTCGGTTCGCCGGGCCGCCGGACGGTCCTGGATGCTTCCCTGCCGAGGGTGGTGAGCAGGGACTTCATGGCGCGGGTACTCATCGGCCGTTGTCCTCCTGTGGGGGCATGACGGACTTGATGACGCCGGCAAGGAGCGTCTCGAGCTGCTCGGCGGTCAGGCTTCCGTGGTGGCGCATGTCTGCGGCGACCACGCCGTACTTCTTCATCAGGGCCTGGACGGGGTCCTGTTCGGGCTTCTCGTACGTGTCCAGGATCGGCAGCAGTGCCCGGTTGAGGGCGTCGGGGGCCTCGTCGGTGAAGAAGGCCTCTCTCCCGTCGTCGAGGTCGAAGAACTTCACCAGGGCGTGGAGGAGTTCGACGGAGGGAACCTTCCTGCCGTCGATGATCTGCCGGGCCCACACCTCGGATATGCCGCACTGCCGGTGCACGGCGGCGACCAGCTCCGGCTTTCGTCTCCCGGTCCGGGCCAGGTGGACGTCGGCGAGCTTCCTCACCCGTGCGCAGACCCGTGCGCCAACCTCCTCACGGGGTGGTGTTCCCCGGGCGAGGAGCGTACGGACGGTGCTTTCCGGCAGAGCCGTCCTCTCTGCCAGCCGGCGGGGGTCGAGGAGTTCCGCACGGTTCAACCGCTGATCTTCGATGAGCGCGTCTAATCGCTGAAGCGTCTCGGGGAGGGACGACTTGGGCCTCACCGGTGGTCTCCCGGTTCTCATCAGTTGTGGTGTGGCGTGCAGCCTACGCGGACGACACCCGTCGTACCAACGATCGTTTTCAGCCCGGACAACGATCGTTGTCATCTGCTGACGGCGCGTTCGCCAGGATCCTGGACGCTCCGCCGTGGCCCCGACCACCCGGCTCATCAGAACACCGGCGGCCCCGCCTCTATGCGGCGCAGAACTGGTGGCAGGCGGTCGAGGCCGGGGCCGGTCTGCACTTGTCGTTCGTCCCACCAGGTGGCGCCGGCGTCGCGCAGCGGGCCGATCACGTCCCTGGCCTTGGCCGCGTCCGGGGACGTGGCACCGCCCAGCACGAACTCGAAGGGCGACTCGGCCCCGACCGTACGGTGTTCGCGTACATAGCCGACGAGTTCGCGCACTTCGGACGCGTCCGGTACATGGCCATGACGGGCCGTCTCGAAGAGCGGCACCACGCCGTCCCACCGCGCCGCTCGCCGCATGGGTGGGCGACGCGGCCAGAATCCGCCGATCCACACCGGTGGACCGGGACGCTGAACGGTGGCGGGCAGTAGCGCCACGTTCCTGGCCTCGTAGTGCCGGCCGCGGTGGTTCACCGGCTCGCCGGACCAGTATCGCCTCAACAGGTCCAGTCCCTCGTCGAGCCGCTCGGCGAGGAGGCGTGGCTCGGCGGCGTCGCCGAAGCTACGGTACTCGTCCTCGATCGGGCCGCCGAGCCCGGCGGCGAAGACCACCCGGCCGCCGCTGAGATGGTCCAGGGTGGCCACCTGGCGGGCGAGTTGCTGCGGACGGTAACGCGGGACCGGCGTCAACAGGGCGCCCAGTCGGATCCGGGAGGTCGCGAGCGCGGCCGCGGTCAGCAGCATCCAGGGGTCTGCGAAGGGACGGCCCTGGTGTTGCCGATGCAGTACGTGGTCCCAGACGAAGAGCCCGTCCCAGCCGGCCTGTTCGGCGGCAGCGGCCGCGGTTGCCACGTTGCGAGGGTCCGCGAAGTCTCCGATGTTGGGAACGTTGATGGAGAAGCGCATTCCAGCAGGATGCGCAGCCGGCCGCGAAGGAGCAATCGGATTGATTCCTGAAGTGCGCCTCCTCGCAAGCTCCTTGATGTGCGGGTTGTCCAGTTGCCATGGTCCGCTCCGACGGCCTTCCGAAGTCCGGCGCGGATTGGTCCCTTGCTTCTCACCAGGTCGACCGGGAGACTGTCGCGGTGCTGCGTACGTGCCGTCGCCGGCGGTGGCGGATCCGACGTCCTGGGAGTGGCCGGCCATGACGGAACTCGTGCCACCTCTGCCTGCCGGCTACCGGGCACGCCCGATGACAGGCGATGACATCGGCACCGTCCATCGCCTCGTCTCGGCCTGCGAGCGTGAGCTGTACGGCCGGGTGCGGACCGACGCCGGCGGCATCGCCGCCGTTCTCGCCCGGCCGGGGCTGGTCCCGGAGCTGGACACGCTCCTGATCCACGACCGGACGGGGCAACTGACCGCTCGCGCATGGGTGGACCGGCGCTCTGAGGTCGACGTCCATCCCCTGCACCGGGGCCGCGGTCTCGGCGCCGTACTCCTGGACTGGGCCGAAGTCCGTGCCCGCCGGGCAGGGATCGGGCAGATCGTCCAGACCGTGCCGGACGACGACCCGGAGGCCGTCGCACTGCTGCGCTCCCGCGGGTATGAGCCGATGGTGACCGAATGGCTGCTGGAGTTCGTCATGTCCGACGAGCCCGCGGTGCCGGAGCCTCCCGCGGGCATCACGGTCCGGCCCTTCCGCCCGGGCGACGAGCAGCACGTACACCAGCTCATCGAGGACGCCTTCGACGAGTGGCAGCAGCGGCGCTACTCCTACCAGGAGTGGGCCCAGCACACCGTCGAGCGCCCCGCATTCGCGCCCGTGATGTCCGCCCTGGCCTTCGACGGCGGCCAACTGGTCGGCGCCGTGGTCGCGTTGGATCCACCGGAGACCGGCGAGGGCTACGTCGAGCAGGTCGCGGTTCACCGTGACCACCGCAACCAGGGCATCGCCCGCCTGCTCCTGCTGCACGCCTTCCGCGCCTTCCATCGGCAAGGCCGGCGGACGTGCACCCTCGGCACGCACTCCGACACCGGCGCGCTCACCCTCTACCTGCGCGTGGGCATGAGGGTTCGCCACAGCTCCACGGTCTGCCGGAAACGCCTGGGGATGCCGGAGGTCGGCTAGAGACCCAGGTCGCTCAGGCCCGGGTGGTCGTCGGGGCGGCGGCCGAGGGGCCAGTGGTACTTGCGCTCCTCTTCCTTGACAGGGAGGTCGTTGATACTCGCCAGGCGGACCCGCATCAGGCCCTGCTCGTCGAATTCCCAGTTCTCGTTGCCGTAGGAACGGAACCAGTTGCCCGAATCGTCGTGGCACTCGTAGGCGAAGCGGACGGCGATGCGGTTCCCCTCGAAGGCCCACAGCTCCTTGATGAGCCGGTAGTCCAGTTCCCTGGTCCACTTCCTGGTGAGGAAGGCGACGATCCGCTCGCGGCCGTTGATGAATTCGGCACGGTTGCGCCAGCGGCTGTCGACCGTGTAGGCGAGAGCCACACGCTCAGGGTCCCGGGTGTTCCACGCGTCCTCGGCGAGGCGGACCTTCTCGGTCGCGCTCTCCCGGGTGAACGGGGGAACAGGAGGCTTCGAGGCCATGGACTCTCCCGGAGCATCACGGTTTTCAAGGTCTGGTGCCCGCCATACCGACTCGGTCGCGTTCGGCGATTCATTCCATACCGATCATTCGCGTGATCGCAACGGCACATCCGCGGCCCCTTGACCCGCTCCGCGGGTCTCGGTTCATGTCCGCCGCCTCGACGGCCGCGAGCATCAGGCCGTCGGGCTGCCGCGCACCCATCAGGGTGAACAAGCACCGTGAGGAGAACCGGTCGGCGCCCTCTGGCCTGCGGGTTGCCATGTAAGCGGGGAATCCGGGCGGCGTGCGCCGCGCACGACGACGTAGCAACCTGGAGGCATGGCCGTGATCCGCCCGCGATCACGCGCCCGTGGTTGGCGGCGTGGGGCGGTCACTGTGCGAGGTGACGGCCCGCCGTGGTGCGCGACGAAAGGTGACCCATGAAGTGCGCGGTGATCGGCGGTACCGGCCTGATCGGCTCGCAGGTCGTGAAGAAGCTCAACGCGGCAGGACATGAAGCGGCGCCGCTCTCGCTGTCCACAGGCGTGGACGTGGTCAGCGGCCAGGGTCTGGAGGAGGCGGTGGCCGGTGCCGACGTCGTCGTCAACGTGACGAACTCCCCGACCTTCGACGAGGCTTCCCTGACGTTCTTCCGGACCTCCATGGACAACATCCTGGCCGCCGGCCGCAAGGGCGGGGTCGGGCATGTCGTCATCCTCTCGATCGTCGGTACCGACCAGGTGCCCGGACTCGTCTACTACCAGGCCAAGACCCTGCAGGAAGACATTCTCAAGGCCGGGCCGATCCCCTACTCCATCGTCCGCGCCACCCAGTTCATGGAGTTCATCGACGCCGTCCTGTCCTCGACCACCGAGGGCGGCACCGTCCGCCTGCCCAGCACCCTTGTCCAGCCGATCGCCGCCCAGGAGGTCTCCGACGCCGTCGCCGACGTCGCCCTCGGCCCTCCTCTGAACGGCACCCTCAACATCGCCGGCCCCGACGTCTTCGCCCTCGACGAACTCGGCCAGGTCACTCTGAACGCCCGCCCCGACGGCCGCAGGGTCGTCACCGATGACACCGCCGGCATGTTCGCCGCCGTCCACGGCGACGCCATCATCGCCAAGGGCGACGCCCGCATCGCGCCCACCCACTACCGCGACTGGCTCACGTCCCGCACTTGAGGCCGGCGTAACGGCGGGCGGGCGCTGCCGTAATTCCCGGGCGGACGTGGTGGCGGGTCTCGTACGGTTGCGGGATGTTGACCGTACGAGCTATGACGGAAGCCGATGTTCCGGCTGTGTCGGTGATACGAGTGACCGGCTGGCAGGCCGCCTATGACGGGATCGTGCCGCGGTCCTTCCTCGACGGCATGACGGTCGAGGCGGATGTTCAGCAGCGCCGTCGGCACTTCGAGAGCTCGAAGGAGGGCACCACCGGCACGACCAACCTGGTGGCGGTCGACACTCACGGACGAGTGGTGGGCTGGGCGTGCCTTGGGCGTTCCGGCGACGACGGGACCAGTACGGCTGTGGGTGAGCTTTACGCCCTGTACGTGCAGCCCTCACTCGTTGGGACCGGGATCGGGCGTACGCTCCTCGACGCCGCGCACGCTCAGGCTCGAGTGCGTGGCCTCAGCCTGATGCTTTTGTGGGTCCTCACCGACAACACTCGGGCACGTCGCTTCTACGAGCGGGCCGACTACACCGCCGACGGTGCCGTTCAGGCTGATGACTACGACGGAGTGTCGGTGCCGGAGGTTCGTTACCGGCACGTCCTGTAGGAGGGCAGGCGGAAAGCCCCGGAGCATGGCTCCAGGGCTTCGAGGCTTTCCCGTGAGCCGCGGTGGGTCAGGGTGACCGGGGTGACGATCAGCCGGGGAAGCGGACCGACTCCAGTACCCGGGCCGTCTCCGCGTGGCCCGTGTAGTCGAGGAACAGTATCCGGGAGACGGGCAGGTACCACGCCTGGGGTGAGAAGCGGTAGCCGCTCGTGCAGGCGGCCGTCCAGCGGTCGTAGGCCGCCGTGCGGCTCCCCACCGGGCGCAGGCCGGACTCGATCGGCGGCGACGACGTGCCGCTGGTGATGCCGTTGAAGGAGCCGTCCGCGAGGGTCGGGCGGACCGGGCAGGGCTGGACGTCGCTGGCCGCGTACCAGCCGCCGGACTGACGGGCCTGGTAGGGACGCAGTTCGCTGCCGGTGATGGAGCCGGACTTGACGGCGATTGCGGCGCAGCCGAACGCCGTGGGCAGCCCGGCCCGCTGGACGGGCTGTACGCAGGCCTCGCTGCCGTACCTCGTCAGGGTCCAGCCCGGGGGTATCTCGAACGTCAGCCCGGCGAAGGAGGTACGTGGCCAGGCGGCGCGAGCGGGCGGTGCGACCGTCTTCTTGGCGGGTGTCTGCTTCGGGGTCGGCTTCTGTGTGGGCTTCTGTATGGGCGTGGACGTGGTGCGGGCCGGGGTCGGAGTCGGCGATGCGCTCACCGGTGAACTCGCCACTGTCTCCTGGGGAGTCGGCCTCCCGGTTGTGGACTTCCCCGACGTGGCCCCCTCGTCGGCCGGGCCGCACGCGCTCGCGGCGACAGCGAAGGCCAGGCACGCGACGGCCGGCAGCAGGGGTCTGAGGCGCTTCTTCATCAATGATCTCTTCATGGCAGGCAGGAGTGTGCCAGCCGGACGCCTCCCCGCAACTCACGCGTACATAACGAAAGCATCGCCCGCCCTTTACCCGCGGAAGATGTGGGAGCGTGCACCGCCTTGCTCGTCCACTCGTCCAGCTGACAACCGACTTGACCTCCGCGAGCAACCGCCTGGTTGCGCCGCGTCAGGTGAGGCTCGCGGCCTGTTCCACTGTGTTCCGCGGTGCGTGCTCGCGGCGCGGGAGCAGCAGCGGGGTCGCCAGGAGGAGCACGCCGGCGGCGGCGAGCGCGATGCGGGGGCTGGTGACGGCGGCCAGCAGACCCCACGCGGCGGTCAGGGCCGCGATGGCGGTGCTGGTGCTGACCGACCACGCGGCCAGTGTGCGGGCGACGCGGTCCGGGCCGGTGTGGTCGAGACGGTAGGTGGACAGCACGGGGTTGTACACGGCGCAGCAGGTGATGAGACCGAGCTGGACGGCGATGACGAGGAGGATGCCGGGGAGGCCGGGTTGGACGAACGCCAATACGGCAGACCAGCAGGCGCGCAGTGCCCCGAAGGTGCGCATCACCCTGTGCTGCCCGGACCGCGCCACGAGCCGGCGGGCCAGACGTGAGCCGACGAGGCCACCGACGCATGGGGCCGCGAACACCAGGCCGTACTGCCAGGGTGCGAAACCGAGGCGGTTCAGCAGCAGTACGGCGAGCAGGGGTTCGGAGGCCATGATCAGGCCGTTGACCGCGAGCGTGTTGAAGAACAGCGGGCGCAGCACGGGGTGGGTGAGGATGTGGCGCCATCCTTCGAGCAGATCGCCCGCTCGAAGCCGCGGGGCGCCGGTCCGCGCGGGGCGCGGCTCGGTCCCTCCGATGGCGCGGATGCCGAGCGCCGAGAGCAGGTGGCTGACCGCGTCGGCCATCACGGTCGTCACCGGGCCGAACAGCCCGATCGCGGCCCCGCCGAGCGGTGGCCCCACCATGGTCGCGGACCACGTCGTGGACTCGAACCGGCTGTTCGCGACGAGGAGGTCCTCCGGCGGCAGGAGCGTCTTCAGATACGCGCCGCCGGCCGCGCTGAAGGCGATGTTGGCCGCGGCGACGCAGACGGACACGACGAGCAACTGGGCGAAGCTGAGCCGGCCGAGCGCGAAGGCGGCAGGGACGCTCATCAGAGCCGCGAACCGCACCAGGTCCGTCGCGATCATGACGGGCCGCTTGCGGCGGAACTCCATCCACGGGCCCAGCGGCACCGCCACCAGCGCCCCCACGGCCCGCCCCGCGGCGGACAGCGCCGCCACCTCGGCCGGACCGGAACGCAGCACGAGGACCGCGATCAGGGGGAACGCGCCGAACCCGAACCCGGTGCCGTACGAGCTGACCGCGTACGAGGCCCACAACCACCCGAACCGCCGCCCCAGCGACCGCCTGCCTGTCATCTCCGAAACGCCTCTCGCTCATCCGGACAACCCGGTGCCGACCATCGGCATCCAAGCGAGTGACGGATGGCCGGATCAAACAACCGAGGGCGAGGGACGTACAGCCATTCGTTGTACCGCCGGCATGTCGGACTGGTCCTCGATTCCCGCCTGGGCGTGGTGATCGGGCCGGCGCGCTGCCCAGGTGTCACGGCACATGACGTCGGTGGCGCAGGCCGATGCCGGCGGAACCGAGGTGCCTCGACGGGTGCTCCAATGACGCATGCGGACGCTCCGTCGACCATCGCGGGACGCCGAAGCGTCACGGGTCCTCGTGCGCTCCAGCAGCATCTACGCGTCCCAGAGCTCTCCCAGGGCGAGCAGATCGGCCCGGTACTCGATCCGTTCCGCCCACCGGGCGGGCCAGGCGTCCGTGCCCAGCCAGGCGCCCGCGAAGGCGCCGGTGAGGCAGGCGATGGAGTCCGAGTCGCCGGAGGAGCAGGCGGCTCGGCGCAGGGAGGTGACCGGGTCGTCGGGGAAGAGCAGAAAGCACAGCAGGCCGGTGGCGAAGGCCTCCTCGGCGACCCAGCCCGCACCCGTGGCCAGGCACGGGTCGGTCTCCGGGGAGACGCTGCGCACGGCCTCCTGGAGCCGTCCGAGTATCTCCAGGCACTCGTCCCAGCCGCGCGCGACGAAGTGCTCGGGGGTCGGGTCCTGGGAGCGGGTCCACAGGTCTCCGAGCCAGGTGTGGTGGTAGCGGGTGCGGTTGTCTTCGGCGTACGACCGCAGCCGGCCGAGGAGCCCCGCGGGGTCGGTGCCCTGAGCGAGCAGGTGTACCGCGTGCGCGGTGAGGTCCGAGGCTGCCAGGGCCGTCGGGTGACCATGGGTGAGCGCGGACTGCAACTGGGCGGCACCGGAGCGCTGTTCGTCGCTGAGTCCGGGGGCGAGCCCGATGGGGGCGACGCGCATGTTGGCTCCGCAGCCCTTCGAGCCGATCTGGCTGGCCTCCTGCCAGACCCGTCCCTCCACCTTCAGCAGATGGCAGGCTGTCAGGCAGGTCCTGCCCGGGGCCCGGTTGTTCTCCGGCGACTGGTACCAGTCGACGAACTCCTCGCGCAGCGGCCGCTCCAGCCGCTTCGGGGTGAGCAGGCCCCGGTCCATGGCGGTCCTGAGCGCGCGGCCGAGGGCGAGGGTCATCTGCGTGTCGTCGGAGACGATCGCACGCTTCGGCAGCTCCATTTCCCGCCATGGGCCGCACTTGGCGAGAATCGAGGGCACGTCGTTGAACTCGGTCGGGAAACCCAGGGCGTCGCCGAGGGCGAGCCCGATCAGTGCTCCGGTCGCGGCGCGCTTGCCCACCGTGTTCGCGGTCATGCAGGAAGTCCCTTCCCTCACTTATCGTCAAGAAGACCATAAGCGGCGTGAGGGGCTTCTCACAAGCTCGCCCGACGTAGAGTCAGGTCTCCCTCGCACCGGAAGGTGGCCCGTCCATGCCCGTGCCGAGCCTGCTGGCGGTCTTCGCCCACCCCGACGACGAGTCGTTGTCGGCAGGCGGGGTGCTCGCGCGGCACGCGGCCGCGGGCGCGCGGACCGCGGTCGTCACGGCGACCTGGGGCGCAGGCACCCCCCGAGCCGGGGAGTTGGCCGAGGCGCTCCGGATCCTCGACGCCGGCAGCCCGCGCTTGCTCGGCTTCGCCGACGCGCGTGTACCGCGGTCGGCCCCGGGCTGTCCGCGGTTGTGCGATGCGCCGCTGGACGAGGCGGTGCGGCGGCTGGTGGCGCACATCCGTGAGTTCCGCCCGGACATCATGGTCACTCATGACGCGTACGGCGGGCTGCCCGGACACCCGGATCACGTCCACACCCACCGGGTGACCGTGCTCGCTGCCCAAGCGGCCGGACTGGGGCAGCTCCACCCGGACACCGGTCCCCCCTGGCGGCCGAGCGCCCTGTACCTGGCCACGCACCCGCACTCCGCCGTGCCGGCACTGAGAGACGTGATCGGCGCGCGCAAGGCGAGGTTCAGCGTTCCGGACGAACACGTCACCGCGACCGTCGATGTCGGCCCCTGGATGGAGCAGAAGATCGCCGCGGTGCTGGCCCACCGCTCCGAGGTGGAGAGGGGAGCCCTCCCGGGCGTGATCGCCGGCCTTTCGCCGGATGAACGCAAACGCCTCTTCGCCACCGAGTGGTACATCCGCCATGTCCCGGTCGCGGCAGCGCCGCCCCAGACGGAACTGACCGCCTGACACACGGCCCCCTCCGTGAGGACGTCGGCCTCGTCTCCTGAAAGCCGTGGTGAGCGGGTGGCGTTGGGGGCAGGATGGTCGTCATGACGGTTGACGGATCCTCCATCGACTCCAGCAAGCCCAGCATCGCCCGCGTCTACGACTACCTGCTCGGCGGCAAGGACAACTACGCCGTGGACCGGAAGATCGGCGACGTGTTCAGACGTGACCTTCCCGGGTCGGTGGCCATCGCCTTCGCCAACCGCGCGGCGCTGACCCGGGCGGTCGAGGAGATCGTCACGACCACCGACGTACGGCAGTTCATCGACCTGGGCAGTGGTCTTCCGACCGCCGACAACGTCCACCAGGTCGCGCAGCGCCATGCTCCGGAGTCCCGGGTCATATATGTAGACACCGATCCCCAAGTGCTGGTCCATGGGCGGGCGTTGCTGGAGGAGAACGAGCGGACCCGGGTCGTCCCGGTCGACGTACGGAACCCGGAGGCCATTCGCACCCACCCGGACACCCTGGAGCTGATCGACTTCGGTCGCCCCGTCGCCGTCGTGTTCAGCGCCATCCTCCACCACGTCAACGACGAGGAGGACCCGGCCGGAATCGTCCGCTACTGGCGGGACCGGGTGCCCTCGGGGAGCTACTTCTTCGTCAGTCACTTCCGTTCCGGCAACAACCCGGAGACGGCGGAGGCCGAGAAGGTCCTGCAGCGGACCTTCGGGCGCGGCCGGTGGCGCACCGACGAGGAGATCGAATCCCTGCTGGACGGCCTGGAGATCCTCGAACCCGGGATCGTTCCCGCTCCCCTGTGGCGTCCCGGCACGGTGGAGGGCCCGTGGAGCGGCACCGGCGAACGAGAACTCACTGTCTGGGAGCGTCTCATCGCCGCCGGGCTGGCCCGCAAGGCCTAGGTGTGCTCCCTCTTACGGCTCGCTCCGGGAGGCGTTGCCGCCTCGGAGATGCCCGCCGAACGCCCGTGGCAAAATCACGACCGGGACAGGCGTCCCAGTCGCCACTGGCGCAAGAGCTCGGACTTGACTTCCTCCCCCGCCTTAAGGCGGGGGATTCCTACGGCTCGCGCCGTGGGGTTTCCTGCTTCGTCGCCGACTGCCCGCCCGGAGTGCTCCG
>NZ_JBIUVQ010000030.1:0-53413 GCF_044743035.1 Streptomyces sp. NPDC087787 | reverse complement strand
CGAACGCGATCACGTCCACCTCCTGGTGCACTATCCGCCCAAGGTCGCCGTCTCCAAGCTGGTCAACAGCCTCAAGGGCGTTTCCGCCCGCCGGACACGCCAGGAGTTCACCGGCCAGATCAACCGCGCCCTCATGCACGGGCACCTGTGGTCGCCCTCGTACTTCTCCGCGTCCTGCGGCGGAGCACCCTTGGCGATCGTCCGCCAGTACATCGAACAGCAAAAACGCCCGCTCCAAGGCGCGGGTCAGAGCAGTCCCGAGACGCATTCATCCCCGGCGTGAACACCGGGGCCTTCTGCAAAAGTCCCGGTAACCACGGTCCCTCACCTTTCGCACGGCGGCCGGTCCGCGGTGCGCGCGGGCGCTCGGCCAACCGTGTGAGCGGGTGGCGAACGTGCGGTGAGGCGTCCCCGATTGCCTACGATCGTGCCGTGGTGAACTTCTCGCTCGAACGCACCGCGCCGCTCCCCCTCGACGAGGCGTGGCGGCGGATCACGCGGTGGTCGCGGCATGCCGACACGGTGCCGCTGACCCGTATCCACGTGGTCACGCCCGCGCCGACCCGCGAGGGCACGGTGTTCGTGGCCCGTTCGGGGGTCGGCCCGCTCGGCTTCGACGATCCGATGGAGGTCACCGTCTGGCGTCCGCCGGCCGACGGTGAGCCGGGGCTGTGCCGGGTGGAGAAGCGGGGCCGGGTGGTGCTGGGCTGGGCCGAGTTCGAGGTCCGGCCCGGTCCCGGGGGCCGCGCGAGGGTGGTGTGGCGGGAGGAGCTGCGGGTCCGGTTCCTGCCGGGTCTGTTCGACGAGCCCCTGCGCGGCGCGGCCCGCGCGGTGTTCGGGCGGGCGCTGAACCGGCTGCTCAGGCTCCCCTCACAGAGCTGACACAGCGTCAGGCGACTGAGCTGATCCGTCCGTTGGCCGTCCGCACGCCGTCGTGGTGGATCGGGGTGTGCGCTCCGGTGAGGGACACCCCGCTGCCGCCGCGCCGGGCCGCGACGATCTCTGAGGCGATCGACAGGGCCGTCTCCTCGGGCGTACGGGCGCCGAGGTCGAGGCCGATCGGGGACCGCAGCCGCGCCAGCTCCAGTTCCGTCACGCCGGCTTCGCGCAGGCGGCGGTCGCGGTCGAGGTGGGTGCGGCGGGAGCCCATGGCGCCGACGTAGGCCACCGGGAGGCGCAGCGCCAGCTCGAGCAGCGGGATGTCGAACTTGGCGTCGTGGGTCAGGACGCACAGCACCGTACGGGCGTCGACGCCGGTGCGGGCGAGGTACTCGTGCGGCCACTCGACGACGATCTCGTCGGCCTCCGGGAAGCGCGCCCGGGTGGCGAAGACGGGCCGGGCGTCGCACACGGTGACGTGGAAGCCGAGGAACCGGCCGATGCGCACCAGCGCCGAGGCGAAGTCGATCGCCCCGAAGACGATCATCCGGGGCGGCGGCACGGCGGACTCGACCAGGACCGTGAGCGGGGCGCCGCAGCGCGAGCCCTGCTCGCCGATCTCCAGAGTGCCGGTGCGCCCGGCGTCCAGGAAGGCGGACGCCTCGCCGACGACCGTGCGGTCCAGTTCCGGATGGCCGCCGAGGCCGCCTTCCCAGGAGCCGTCCGGGCGGACCAGCAGGGCCCGGCCCGGCATCCCCGCCGGACCGGACACGATCCGCGCCAGGGCCGCCGCCTCCCCGCGCGCGGCGGCGGCCAGCGCGGACGCGGCCACCGTACGGGCAAGATCGGCGGCCCGGAGCGGTGTGACGAGGATGTCGATGACGCCACCGCAGGTCAGGCCGACGGCGAAGGCGTCCTCGTCGCTGTAGCCGAAGCGCTCGAGGACGGTCTCGCCGTCCTCCAGCGCCTGCCGGCACAGCTCGTACACGGCGCCCTCCACACAGCCGCCGGAGACGGAGCCGATGGCCGTGCCCTCGGCGTCCACCGCGAGGGCGGCACCCGGCCGGCGCGGTGCGCTGCCGCCGACGGCCACCACGGTGGCCACGGCGAAGTCGCGTCCCTGCGCGACCCACCGATCCAGTTCCTCGGCGATGTCCAGCATCTCTGTCGGTCTCCTTGCGGCGGTCGTGCGGAGAGCGCACCTGCGGCGAGCGGCCCTCGGGCCCACTGACGGCCGGGCCAAGGGGGCCCTCGCCCGAACAGTTGGGGTCCCCGGGGAGGCGAAGTCCCCCCGGCGGTTCGGCGGTTCGGACGCCGTGGGCTCACATGCCGGTGAGGTGTTCCGGCCGGACCGGCGTGCGGTTCAGCTCCAGTCCCGTCGCGTCGCGGATCGCCGCCAGGACGGCGGGTGTCGACGACAGGGTCGGGGCCTCGCCGATGCCGCGCAGCCCGTACGGCGCGTGGTCGTCGGCGAGTTCGAGCACGTCGACGGGGATGGTCGGTGTGTCGAGGATGGTGGGGATGAGGTAGTCCGTGAAGGACGGGTTGCGCACCTTCGCCGTCTTCGGGTCGACGACGATCTCCTCCATGACCGCCACGCCCAGGCCCTGGGTGGTGCCGCCCTGGATCTGCCCGACGACGGACAGCGGGTTGAGTGCCTTGCCGACGTCCTGGGCGCAGGCCAGCTCGATCACCTTCACCAGGCCGAGTTCGGTGTCGACCTCGACGACGGCGCGGTGCGCGGCGAAGGAGTACTGCACGTGGCCGTTGCCCTGACCGGTGCGCAGGTCGAAGGGTTCGGTCGGCCGGTGCCGCCACTCCTCCTCCACCTCGACGGCCTCGTCCTCCAGGACGTCCGCCAGGTCGGCGAGTGTCTCGCCGCCGTCGGTGACCACCTTGCCGCCCTCCAGCAGGAGCTCGGCGGTGGCCCAGGCGGGGTGGAAGGAGCCGAACTTGCGGCGCCCGATCTCCAGGACCTTCTCGCGCACCAGCTCGCAGGCGTTCTTGACGGCGCCGCCGGTGACATACGTCTGCCGGGAAGCGGACGTCGAACCGGCGCTGCCGACCCGGGTGTCGGCCGGGTGGATGGTCACCTGGGTGACGCCCAGTTCGGTGCGGGCGATCTGCGCGTGGACGGTGACGCCGCCCTGGCCGACCTCCGCCATCGCGGTGTGCACGGTGGCGACCGGCTGACCGCCGACGACCTCCATGCGGACCTTGGCGGTGGAGTAGTCGTCGAAGCCCTCGGAGAAGCCGACGTTCTTGATGCCGACCGCGTAGCCCACCCCGCGGACGACGCCTTCGCCGTGCGTGGTGTTGGACAGGCCACCGGGGAGCTGCCGGACGTCGGCGCCCTCGGAGCTCTCCCACTGGCGCTCCGGCGGCATCGGCATCGCCTTGACCCGGCGCAGGAGTTCGGCGACGGGGGCCGGGGAGTCGACCGGCTGCCCGGTCGGCATGATCGTGCCCTGGCTCATGGCGTTGAGCTGCCGGAACTCCACCCGGTCCATGCCGACGGCGTCGGCGAGCCTGTCCATCTGCGCCTCGTAGGCGAAGCACGCCTGGACCGCGCCGAAGCCGCGCATCGCGCCGCAGGGCGGGTTGTTGGTGTAGAGGGCGATGGCCTCGATGTCGACGTCGTCGACCTCGTAGGGGCCGATGCCGAGCGAGGAGGCGTTGCCGACGACCGCCGGGGAGGCGGAGGCGTACGCGCCGCCGTCCAGCACGATCCGGCACTTGACGTGGGTGAGCCTGCCGTCCTTGGTGGCGCCGTGCTCGTAGTACAGCTTGGCCGGGTGGCGGTGGACGTGCCCGAAGAAGGACTCGAACCGGTTGTAGACGATCTTGACGGGCTTGCCGGTGCGCAGTGCGAGCAGGCAGGCGTGGATCTGCATCGACAGGTCCTCGCGCCCGCCGAAGGCGCCGCCGACGCCGGCCAGCGTCATGCGGACCTTCTCCGGCGGCAGTCCGAGCACCGGGGCGATCTGGCGCAGGTCGCTGTGCAGCCACTGGGTGGCGATGTAGAGGTGGACGCCGCCGTCCTCCTCGGGCACGGCGAGCCCGGACTCGGGGCCGAGGAAGGCCTGGTCCTGCATGCCGAAGTGATACTCCCCCTTGACGACGAAGTCGGCTCTCCTCGCGGCCCGTTCGGCGTCGCCGCGGACGATCGGCTGGCGGTGGACGATGTTGGGGTGGGAGACGTGGGCCATGTGGTGGTCGGTGCGGTTCTCGTGGACGAGGACGGCGTCCGGCGCGGTCGCGGAGGCCTCGTCGGTGATCACCGGCAGCTCCCGGTACTCCACCTTGATCCTGGCGGCGGCGCGGCGGGCGGTCTCCGGGTGGTCGGCGGCGACGACGGCCACGGGCTCACCGTGGTGGCGGACCTTGCCGTGGGCCAGAACGGGGGTGTCCTGGATCTCCAGGCCGTAGTTCCTCACCTCGGTGGGCAGGTCGTCGTACGTCATCACGGCGTACACGCCCGGCATGGCGAGGGCCTCGGCGGTGTCGATCGAGACGATCTCGGCGTGGGCGACCGTGGAGCGCAGGATCTGGCCCCAGAGCATGTCCTCGTGCCACATGTCGGAGGAGTACGCGAACTCGCCGGTGACCTTGAGGATGCCGTCCGGGCGGAGCGTGGACTCACCGATGCCGCCCCTGGTCCGGGAGCCCTGGGTGACCTTGGTGGGCACGCCGGTGGGGCCACCGCCCCGGCCGGACGTGGTGGAGGTCTCGGAGGAGGCCATCTCAGACCCCCTCGGACTGCCGGGCGGCCGCCAGGCGGACCGCGTCCATGATCTTCTCGTAGCCCGTGCAGCGGCACAGGTTGCCCGACAACGCCTCGCGGATGTCCGCGTCGGTCGGGTCGGGGTTGCGTTCCAGCATCTCGTCGGCGGCGACCAGCAGTCCCGGCGTGCAGAACCCGCACTGGACGGCGCCCGCGTCGATGAACGCCTGCTGGATCGGCGAGAGTTCGCCGCCCACGCCGCTCTGCGCGCCCCGCGCCTGCCACCGCTGGGCGTCCTCCAGCGTCGTACCGCGCGCCCGCGTGCCGCCGGACCGCTGCTCCGCGAAGTCCGCCAGGCCCTCGACGGTCACGACCTCGCGGCCCTCGGCCTGCCCGGCGGCGACCAGGCAGGAGCACACCGGCACACCGTCCAGGCGCACCGTGCAGGAGCCGCACTCGCCCTGCTCGCAGGCGTTCTTGGAGCCGGGCAGCCCCAGTCGCTCGCGCAGGACGTACAGCAGGGACTCGCCCTCCCAGACGTCGTCGGCCTGCTGCGGCCGTCCGTTGACGATGAAGTTGACGCGCATCACGCAGCGCCCCCCTTCTGACAGGCGGTGCCTCGTGCGCCGCGGTACGACTCCCAGGTCCAGGTGAGCGTCCGGCGGGCCATGACGCCCACCGCGTGGCGGCGGTAGCTCGCGGTGCCCCGGACGTCGTCGATCGGGTTGCAGGCGGCGGAGCAGAGCTGCGCGAACTGCCGGGCGACCGACGGGGTGATGATCTCCCCGCTGTCCCAGAAGCCGCCCTCGTCGAGCGCCGCGTTCAGGAACTCCTCCGCGGTCTTCGCCCGGACGGGAGTGGGCGCGGCGGAGCCGATGCCGGTGCGCACCGTGCGGGTCTCCGGGTGCAGGGCGAGACCGAAGGCGCACACGGCGATGACCATGGCGTTGCGGGTGCCGACCTTGGAGAACTGCTGCGGTCCGTCGGCCCTCCGGACGTGGACGGCGCGGATCAGCTCGTCGGGCTCCAGGGCGTTGCGCTTGACCCCGGTGTAGAAGTCGTCGATCGGGATGCGGCGGGAGCCGCGGACCGACTCCACCTCGACCTCGGCGCCGGCCGCCAGCAGGGCGGGGTGGGCGTCGCCCGCCGGGGAGGCGGTGCCGAGGTTGCCGCCGACCCCGCCGCGGTTGCGGATCTGCGGGGAGGCGACCGTGTGCGAGGCGAGGGCCAGGCCCGGCAGCTCGGCCCGCAGGTTCTCCATGATCTTCGTGTACGGAACGGAGGCGCCGAGCCGCACGGCGTCCTCTCCGACCTCCCACTCCTGGAGGTCGGCGACCCGGTTCAGGTCGAGGAGGTACTCGGGCCGCCGGTGGTCGAAGTTGATCTCGACCATCACGTCGGTGCCGCCCGCGATCGGCACGGCGGCGGGGTGCTCGGCCTTCGCGGCGAGCGCCTCCTCCCAGCTGGCGGGGCGAAGGAAGTCCATGACCGGCTCTCTTCTTCGTCTCTTGAGTCGTCGCACGTCGTCGTGAGTACGGATTGAGCCAATCCGTGTGCGGCGGGCCCGGCTCGTTCCTGTCCCTATTTACGCGGAGTGGGACCAGTACACAGTTCACCGCTCCGGCCCGTGAGTCACGGAAACCATGAAGGGTTTGGCTGGCCAGCGCGGGCATCTTGTAGATTCGTATGAAACGAGGCCTTCAGAAACCTCTTCCGTTCCCCTGGAAACAGCGGTGGCCGAGGGGACGCGGTCTCACCTCCTGGCGGAGCTGTCGCCCGGCCACGCGGACGGGCCCCCGCCACATGATCCATCGTACTTTTCGAGACACAGAACGGCGGCGACGAGAATGCGGCTGCGCGCACTGCTGGACACCGATGCGCTGGGCCTGAAGCTGCTCGGCGGGGAGGAGGAGCTGGACCGCACCGTCCGGGGTGTCATGACCACCGACCTGCGCGATCCCAGCCGCTACCTCTCCGGCGGTGAGCTGGTGCTGTCGGGACTCGCCTGGCGCCGGGACGCCGCCGACTCCGAGCCGTTCGTGCGGATCCTGGTACGGGCCGGGGTGGCCGCCCTGGCGGCGGGCGAGGCGGAGCTGGGGCCCGTGCCCGAGGACCTCGTGGCGGCCTGCGCCCGGCACGGTCTGCCGCTGTTCGCGGTGAACGAGTCGGTGGCGTTCGCGACGATCACCGAGCACGTCGTGCGGCAGGTGTCCGGCGAGCGCGCCGGTGACCTCGCGGCCGTGGTGGAGCGGCACCGCAGGATGATGACGGCCGGCCCGGCGGGCGGCGGCCCGGACGTGGTGCTCGACCTGCTGGGCTCCGACCTGGACCTGCGGGCCTGGCTGCTCTCCCCCACCGGCCGGCTCATCGCCGGGCCCAGGGTGCCGGGTCCGGCGCTGGCCCCCGACGTGTGCGCCCGGCTCGCCGCCGAGCACCTGTCGGCCGCCCGCACCGGCCGGCGCGGCCCGCACCGCGTGGCGCTGGGCCCGACGACGTACTCCCTGTTCCCCATCCGCGGCGGCGGCCGCTCGCCGCAGGCCGCGCAATCCGCGCAATCCGCTTTGGACGTGCGCGAGACGGTGCTGTCGGACTGGCTGCTGGCCGTGGAGGCGGACGCGGGCGAGTGGCCCGACGAGCGGCTGGACCTGCTCCAGGGCGTCACCCAGCTCATCGCGGTCGAACGGGACCGCCGCGACGCGGCCCGCACGGTGCGCAGGCGCCTGGCCCAGGAGGTGCTGGAACTGGTGCAGACCGGCGCGCCGCCCGCTGAGGTCGCCGCGCGGCTGAGGGTGGCCGCGCCGGTGCTGCTGCCCGGTCTCGGGGCGGCGCCGCACTGGCAGGTGGTCGTGGCGAGCGTCGAGTGGGACGACGAGCGGGGCGAGGGCGGGCGGATCGCTCAGGCGCTCCTTGAGGAGATCCTCGTCGACGCTCCCTCCGGCTCTTCGGGCAGGGGGACGCACGGGAGCGGTCCCGAGCCCTCCGCCCGGACAGCCGTCGCCCACACGGACGACGAGGCGATCGCGCTCGTACCGCTCCCCGCCGTCTCGACCGAGCACGACGGCTCCGAGACCGGGATCCTCGCCGACGCGCTGCTGGAGTCCGTACGCGACCCGCTGTCGGCCGGTCTCGACGGCGACGGGCGGCTCACCCTGGGCGTCAGCGCGACCGTGCACTCCGCCGAGGGGCTGCGCGGGGCACTGGAGGAGGCCCGGCACGCCCGGCGGGTCGCGGCGGCGCGCCCGGGGCGTGTCTGCGCGGCCGGGCACCAGGAGCTGGCCTCCCACGTGCTGCTGCTTCCCTTCGTCCCGGACGACGTGCGCCGCGCCTTCACCGCGCGGCTCCTTGACCCGCTGCGGGAGTACGACCGCCGGCACCGCGCCGAACTGATCCCCACCCTGGAGGCCTTCCTCGACTGCGACGGCTCCTGGACCCGCTGCGCCACCCGGCTCCACCTGCACGTCAACACGCTGCGCTACCGGGTCGGGCGTATCGAGCAGTTGACGGGTCGTGACCTGTCCCGCCTGGAGGACAAGCTGGACTTCTTCCTGGCGCTGCGCATGAGTTGAGGCCGCGGCGGACGAGGGGGGCACGCCACCTGCGCCCCCTCCGTCCCACGACTTTGTGAAATTTTTCACCCATCCTCTTGGCCGGGCCACGGATTTCGTGCTGAGATGCCGCCACCACTCAAGGCTCGATGGCGTGCTCGGGGAGGGCAACGTGGCGCATACCGCCATGTCTGGTAACGGAACGACCCCTGGTGACGATCCACTCCAGACCGCGGTATGGCGGCTGCGCTCACGCGCGTGCTGGGCCGACGCGGCGGCGCTGCTCCAGTCGGCCACCGCGGCCGCCGCGCTCCAGAGAACGGCGCTGCTGGTCGAACGCTGCCTGTACACCGAGGCGGGCTGGGAGGAGGCCGAGGACGCGCTGCGCACCGCGGAGGCGCTGGCGGACACCGACGAGGAGCGGGGCGCCGCCGCTTGTGAACGCGGGTACCTTGCCTACGCGGCCACGCTGCACGGCGTACGGGACCGGGCGGACGAGGCCCGGTCGGCGCTCGGCCGGGCCGCGGCCCTGGTGCCGCCCGGAGCGCCGGGGCGGGCCCTGCTGGACTTCCGGCGCGGTCTGATCGCGGAGAACCTCACCCGGTCACCGCAGGCCGCGCACGCCGCGTTCCGGCGCGCGCACGCGGGCGCGCTCGCCCACGGCGATCCGCTGCTGCTCTCCTTCACCTGGCGCCATCTGGCCGGACTGGCGCTGCGGGACGGCGAGTTGACCGAGGCCCGGAACGGCTTCGCCGAGTCGCTCCGCATCAGCGAGGAACTGGGCTACCTCGTCGGCACCGCGCCGGCTCTGGTCTCCCTGGCCGACACGGAAACCGAACCGGAGGCGTCCCGCCTCCGCGAGGAGGCCCGCCGCCTGTTCCGCCTCCTCGGCGGCGTACCGACCTGGCTGGCCCACCAGCTCGCGCCGGCGCCGCCGGCGCCGGGTGCGGCGACGGCCTGAGAGACCCATGGGGCGAGTGTTCTCAGAGGAAGCTGAGAGGTTGCTGTGCCAGGCTGACCGGCCCCGACGCGCGGACGGCCGGTCGACGGTGTTCGCGCACCCCCCACGCTCGCTCTGGAGGATCGCCCGATGGGCCTGGTCAACGGACTTCCCGCTCATGTGCTGCTGGTCCACGCAGTCGTCGTCCTGGTTCCCCTCAGCGCCCTGGCACTCGTGCTCTGCGCCCTGTGGCCGCAGGCCGCCCGGCGCCTCGGTCCCGTGCTGCCGCTGCTCGCCCTGGTCACGCTGGTGAGCGTGCCGCTGACCACTCAGGCCGGGGAGTGGCTGGAACGCCATGTGAACGGGGACGCGCTGGTGCGCCGGCACGCGGAGCTGGGTGACGGACTGCTCCCGTGGGCTCTCGGCCTGTTCGTGCTGGCGGCCGGCGTCTGGTGGATGTCCCGCCGGACGCCCGCGCCGCACACCGGGGCGCGCGCGGGCTCGGTGCTCCGGATCGCCGCGGCCGTCCTGTCCGTGGTGGTGGCCGCGGGTGCGGTGGTCGACGTGTACCGGATCGGCGACTCGGGCGCGAAGGCGGCCTGGCACGACGCCTACTCGAAGACGGCCACGCAGCCGGGCGGCGACGACTGACGTCGCGCTGCCGCCACCTTGCCACCGCGCGCCCGACCCGGCCCGCACCGCCCGACCGCCCGCTCGGCCGCTCAGTCCGCTCAGCCCGCTCCTGCGAAGTGCTCGGTGGCCAGGGCGCGGACCACTTCCACGTCGCGGGCGACGAGGGCGTCGAGGAGGGCGGTGTGTTCGGCCGCGTCGGCGAGCAGGTCGGCGCGGGCCGGGCGGACGGCGCCGCCGACGAGCGGCCACTGCGCGCGGCGGTGCAGGTCCTCGGCGATCTGGACGAGCTGCTCGTTCCCGGAGAGGGACAGCACCGCGCGGTGGAAGGCTCGGTCGGCCTCGGCGTAGGTCGCCCGGCAGCCGGAGGACGCGGCCCGCACGGTGGCCTCGGCGAGCGGCCGCAGCTCGGCCCAGCGCTCGACGGGCACGCGGCGGGCCAGCCGCAGCATCACCGGCACCTCCAGCAGGGCCCGCACCTCGGCCAGTTCGGCGAGCTCGCGGCCGCCTCGCTCGACCACCCGGAAGCCGCGGTTGGGCACGACCTCCACGGCGCCCTCCAGCGTGAGTTGCTGCATCGCCTCGCGCACGGGGGTCGCGGACACCCCGAACCGCTCGCCGAGCGCGGGCGCCGAGTAGACCTCGCCGGGTGTCAGTTCCCCCGCCACCAGGGCGGTGCGCAGGGCCTGCAGGATCTGACCGCGCACGGAGGAGCGCCGCACCAGGGGCCGGGGGCCCGGCACGGGCGGTTCGCCGTGCGTGTGCTCGCCGCGGACGCCCTCCGCCGGGCGGTCCGCGGCGGCCGCGGCCTCCTGCTTTCGCCACGGATCAGCGGCTTCCGGCTCGCGCCGCAGGTCCCCGGCCTCCGGCTGGCGCGGCACACGGGGCACGGCGCTCCCGCCGGCGCCGGGGGTCCGGATGCCGGTGGAGTCCTGCGCGCCCTGCTTCACGGTTCTCCTCCGGGCTTGGGGTGCTTGAGATGCTTGAGGTGCTTGTGGTCATTACGGCGGGTTGTCGCCCAGCCGTCAAGCACCTTAGGCACTGTAGGCCAAGGCTTCACAATTCGATCGACTGAAGTAAGGTAAGCCTTGCCTACAGTCGATGCGAAAACGGTGGATCCGGCATGCCTGTGCCCTCTTCGGCCGTGGCGGAGGCCTACGCCCGCCTCACCGAGGTCTTCCCCGGCCTCACGGTGACGGAGCCCGGCCCCGGCGAGCCCGTCCCGGACGGCGGCGGCTGGACCCCGGCCGCCTCCCTCGCGGCGGGCGGGACCGCCCTGGACGCCTTCCTGGCCTGGGACGACGCCCAGGTGCTGCGCGACTACGGCACACCCGCCCGCCCGGACGTCGTGGCGAGCTTCGGACTGCACCGCTACGCCTGGCCCGCCTGCCTGCTGTTCACCGTGCCGTGGTTCCTGCACCGCCGGGTGCCCCGCCTCCCCGTGACCCACGTCTCCTACGACCGGGCCGCCGGCCGCATGGCCGTACGTCCCACCGCCTTCGCCTGCCTGCCGGGCGACCCGGCCGCCGCACTGCCCGGCGCGCGCGTCGCGCCCGACGAGGAGGCGCTGCGAGCCGAACTGCGCGCGGCCGTCGCCGAGCACCTGGAGCCCGTACTGACCGGGTTCGGCCCCCGTATGCGCCGGCGCGGGCGCGCCCTGTGGGGCATGGCGACCGACGAGATCGTCGAGGGGCTCTGGTACGTCGCCCATCTGCTCGGCGAGCAGCGGCGGGCGATGCGCGAACTGGAACTGCTGCTGCCGGGAGCGACCCGGCCGTACGTCGGCTCCGCCGCCTTCCGGGAGCTGACCGGGCCGGACGGCGAGTCCCTGCCCACCCGCGACCGGGCGAGCTGCTGCATGTTCTACACCGTGCGCCCCGAGGACCTCTGCGTCACCTGCCCGCGTACCCGCGACGCGGACCGGATCGCCAAACTGACGGCCGCCGCCGCGGGTTGAACCGCCGTCACACCGGGACGAACCCGCCCCTGTGGTCCGAAGGACGCCCCGCGATCGCGTAAGATCACCTGCGACTGGGACACCCACAAGGTCACAGGTGATTCACAAAATCCTCACCTGCCGCGGGAACTATCCGCGGAACCATCCGTATGGGTAGTCTTATTCGAACTCAACTCCCGCCCCTCAAGCGGCAGTTCGAGCAGAACGCCGCCCCGGGCATCCCCTTGCACCTCCTTGGCGGCCTCTTGCCCCGAAAACCCCTGAGGGCCGATGGGATTGGGTCACTATGGCGGGCGTTACGCCCTATCCCAATGCAAGGGACCCCAGATGAGACTGACCGACATATCGCTGAACTGGCTGCTTCCGGGCGCCGTGCTGCTCCTGGGCGTGCTGACGGCGGTTGCGGTGCTCGTGCGCGGCAAGCGCTCCTCCGGGGAGAACGCGAGCGCGGACGACTCGTGGGAGCGCAGCGAGGAGCGCCGCAGGCGCAAGGAGGCCGTCTACGGCACGGCCTCCTACGTACTGCTGTTCTGCTGTGCGGCGGTGGCCGCCGCGCTCTCCTTCCACGGCCTGGTCGGCTTCGGCGAGCAGAACCTCGGCCTGAGCGACGGCTGGCAGTACCTCGTGCCGTTCGGCCTGGACGGCGCGGCGATGTTCTGTTCCGTGCTCGCGGTGCGCGAGGCCAGCCACGGTGACGCGGCGCTCGGCTCCCGGATACTCGTGTGGATGTTCGCCGCCGCCGCGGCCTGGTTCAACTGGGTGCACGCGCCCAGGGGCATCGACCACGCGGGGGCGCCGCACTTCTTCGCGGGCATGTCTCTCTCGGCCGCGGTCCTGTTCGACCGCGCGCTGAAGCAGACCCGCCGGGCCGCCCTGCGCGAGCAGGGCCTGGTGCCGCGCCCGCTGCCGCAGATCCGCATAGTGCGCTGGCTGCGGGCGCCGCGTGAGACCTACAAGGCCTGGTCGCTGATGCTCCTGGAGGGCGTGCGCAGCCTGGACGAGGCGGTCGAAGAAGTGCGCGAGGACGAGCGCCAGAAGACGGAGAACCGGCGGCTGCGGCGCGAGCAGGAGCGCATGGAGCGGGCGCAGCTGAAGGCGCTCAGCCGGGGTCACCGCGGCTTCGCCGGGCGCGGCGGCCGGCAGACGGAGCAGCAGGCCCTGGAGCGCGGCTCCAGCCAGGTCACCACGGAGCCTGCCATAGCGGCGGCGGAGCTTCCGGTGCTCACGCGCGCGTCCCTGCAGCCCGTCCGCAAGGGTTCCGAGAGCGGCGCCGTCGACCTCACCGCGGAGGACGACACAATGGCGCTGCCGCGTCTCGACTCCCTGGAGCGCAAGCTCAAGGACCTGGAGCAGCAGTTCGGCTAGGAGCCGGTCGATCCGACCGGTGACGGGTGGGGCGCGGCCGTGCGGGCCGCGCCCCACCCGTTTCACGCGGCCTGGGCGCCCAGTTCGAACCAGACGGACTTTCCGACGCCGTGCATGCACACGCCCCAGGTGTCCGCGAGGGACTGCACCAGGACCAGGCCACGCCCGCCGGTACTCTCGCCCGTCCCCTGGGCCCTGGGCCGGGGCCGTCGGGCGACGAAGTCCCGTACCTCCACGCGCAGTCCGTGCGTGGACACGGTGGCCGTCAGGACCGCGTCGGCGTCGGTGTGGACGAGCGCGTTGGTGACCAGTTCGCTGGTGAGCAGTTCCGCGACGTCCGACGTGCCCGGCCCGCCCCAGTGGCGCAGCAGTGCGCGCAGCGCCCGTCGCGCCTCGGGCACCGCCTTGAGATCGGCCCGTCCCAGCCTGCACCTGAGCTGGGGCGGCGCGGGCCGGCCGGGTAAGCCGCCCGCCGCTCTTTCCGTCTGTTCCTCCGCCGTCCGAGCCGAAAAGGCCCCGCCCATGGTGGGACCGCCCCCTCGCGCCTGCGTCTCCATGTCCCCCGTCCGCGTGCCGATGTCGGTTCCCCTCCGGTTCGAACACGTTCACGGAGATCCATGCCCCATCGAGCACACGTCAGTCATGCCGGATGCCCGATGCCCGGGCGTTCGGACAACTCCAGTCGAACTTGGCCGAAGTACGACGCTTTCTCACGGCGCCTCGGTTTCGGTCAGTGCGGTGGCCGGCGCGACGCGGCAGCTCACTACGGCCGGGGCACGTTGCGCAGGTTGGAGCGGGCCATCTGCACCATGCGGCCTACGCCTCCGTCCAGGACCATCTTCGAGGCCGACAGCGCGAACCCGGTCACCATCTCGGCCCTGATCTTCGGCGGGATCGACAGGGCGTTGGGGTCGGTGACGACGTCCACGAGGGCGGGGCCCTTGTGGCTGAATGCCTCCTTCAGGGCGCCCGCGAGATGCTTCGGCTTCTCCACCCGGACGCCGTGGGCGCCGCAGGCGCGGGCGACGGCGGCGAAGTCGGGGTTCCTCATGGCCGTCCCGTAGGAGGGCAGGCCCGCCACCATCATCTCCAACTCCACCATCCCCAGGGAGGAGTTGTTGAACAGGACGACCTTCACGGGCAGGTCGTACTGCACCAGGGTCAGGAAGTCGCCCATCAGCATGGCGAACCCGCCGTCCCCGGACATGGACACGACCTGGCGGCGGCGGTCGGTGAACTGCGCGCCGATCGCCATCGGCAGGGCGTTGGCCATCGAGCCGTGCGAGAAGGAACCGATGATGCGGCGGCGCCCGTTGGGCGAGATGTAACGGGCGCCCCAGACGTTGCACATGCCGGTGTCGATGGTGAACACGGTGTCGTCGTCGGCCACTTCGTCCAGGACGGCGGCCACGTACTCGGGGTGGATCGGGACATGCTTGTCCACCTTCCTCGTGTACGCCTTGACGACCCCCTCCAGCGCGTCCGCGTGCTTCTTCAGCATCCGGTCCAGAAAACGCCGGTCGGTCTTGACCCGCACCCTCGGCACGAGGCAGCGCAGGGTCTCCTTCACGTCGCCCCACACCGCGAGGTCGAGGCGGGAGCGGCGGCCGAGGTTCTCCGGCCGGACGTCGACCTGGGCGATCTTCACATCGGTGGGCAGGAAGGCGTTGTACGGGAAGTCCGTGCCGAGCAGGATCAGCAGGTCGCACTCGTGGGTGGCCTCGTAGGCGGCACCGTAGCCGAGCAGTCCGCTCATGCCGACGTCGTACGGGTTGTCGTACTGGATGAACTCCTTGCCGCGCAGCGCGTGCCCGACCGGGGACTTGATCCGCTCGGCGAACTCCATCACCTCGGCGTGCGCGCCCGCCGTGCCGCTGCCGCAGAAGAGGGTGATCCGGTCCGCCTCGTCGATCATCTCGACGAGCCGGTCGATCTCGGCGTCGCCGGGCCGGACGGTGGGCCGGGAGGTGACGATGGCGGTCTCGGCGGCCCGCTCGGGCGCGGGCTCGGCGGCGATGTCGCCGGGCAGGGCCACCACGCTGACGCCGCGGCGTCCCACCGCGTTCTGGATGGCCGTCTGGAGCAGCCGGGGCATCTGCTTGGGGTTGGAGATCAGTTCGCTGTAGTGACTGCAACCGGCGAACAGCCGGTCGGGGTGGGTCTCCTGGAAGTAGCCGAGGCCGATCTCGCCGGAGGGGATGTGCGAGGCGAGGGCGAGGACCGGGGCCATGGAGCGGTGGGCGTCGTAAAGGCCGTTGATCAGGTGCAGGTTGCCGGGCCCGCAGGAGCCGGCGCAGGCCGTGAGATGTCCCGTGACCTGCGCCTCGGCGCCGGCCGCGAAGGCGGCGGTCTCCTCGTGGCGGACGTGGATCCAGTCGATGGCGGCGTTGCGGCGGACCGCGTCGACGACCGGGTTCAGGCTGTCCCCGACCACGCCGTACAGGCGTTTGACTCCGGCGCGGACGAGGATGTCGACGAACTGCTCTGCGACGCTCTGCTTGGCCATGGCTCTCCGGCACCCCTTCGGTCCGCCGCGGATCCTTCGCCTCCATGAAGGCACAGCCCCGGCGCTCACGCCTCCCACACGGCGGCGGCCGTACGGTCGTCCGCGTATCCCTTGACCCGTGCCTGGGCGTCCGCCAGGAACGCGGCCAGGCCCGGCGGGGCGGGGTCGGACCACCGTCGGGCGAGGTGGGCGCACAGCTCGGGCTCGCCGCGGAGCGGGTCGGCCAGACCGGCGGTGCACATCAGCAGCGTGTCACCCGGTTGGGCCACGGAGGCGCGGAAGCGGAAGGGTTCGCGGGGCGGTTCGGGGGCCGGGTCGTACGGGTTCGGCGGGGTGGTGATGCCGAGGTCGATGGTGAGCCGGTCGCCGTCCGGGGTCTCGGACGGCGGCGAGCCGAAGCCGACCACGGGGTGGCCGGGCGTCTCGGCGACGCCGGGTTCGATGTCCTGCCACTCGCCCTCGCGCAGCCGGAACAGGCCGCCGGGACCGACGCCGAAGAACACGCGCACGCGGCATTCGGGGTCGGCGGGCAGGAGCAGGCAGCGCAGGCCGGCCGAGTACTGCCCCGGGTCGACGCCCTGTCCGGCGGCATCCGCGCGGAGCCTGCCGAGGCTGCGGTCGGTGAGGCGGTGCAGGCCGGACTTCAGGTCGCCGCGCCGGGCGGCGCGGATGTCCTCGGTCAGCCGTGCGTGGCTGCGGCCCACGGCCTCGGCGATCCACCGGCACACCTCGGCGGCCGCGCGGTGCGCCCCCGGGGCGGCGCGGGCGCCGGTGGCCATCGCGACCAGCACGAGTGCCTGGTCCCCCGCGCCGAAGCGCGCGGTGAGCATCGCGTCGCGTCGCGACTCGCCCCGGTACCTCGCGGAGTCGCCCCGCACCGACACGGCCCGCAACGTGCAGCTCCCGTACGCGGCCCCGTCCAGCACGGTGTCGGGCACCACGTCGTCCAGCCCCTCCGGTTCCGCCATCGGCAACGCGGTGGGCTCGGCCGCGTAGGTGGGCGGCCGGGCTCCGACGTGACGAACGGTGAGGTCGGCGCCCCGGGCATCCGGTGCGGCGTACGCCGCCCCACGGGCCGCCTCACGCCCGGAACCGCCCACGGCCCCGGCGGCCGGAGGTTCCGGCGGCGAGGGAGGCGCGGAGGGCGGCGGGGGCACGGCGGAGGACGGAGAAGCGGACGGCAACGGAGGTGAGGCAGGGGGCGAGGACGGGGGCGAGGACGAACGAGCGGGCGAGACGGAGAGCGAGTAAGGAGGCGGAGAAGCAGGCGCGGGCACGGACCCCCGCGGAGGCGAGGACGGAGGCGGAGAAGCAGGCGCGGACGGAGAAGCAGGCGCAGGCGGAGGCGACGACGGAGGGAGCGAAGACGGCCACGGGGGCGCGGACGGAGGAGGGGGCGAGGACGGGGGCCGCCTCGCGGCGGGGCCGGCCGGGTCGGCGGCGTTCCCGGGCGAGGAGCCGCCCGAACCGGAGCCGGTGACGCCCCAGGACGTCGACTCGGTGGGCCCCGACGACCGGCTCTCGCCCGGCCCCTCTGCGAAGGCGGGCGGTTGAGCCGCCCACCCCGACGCCGGTCGCCCGTCGTCCCCGGCCCCCCTCGAATCCGCCTCGTCCCCCGGCGCCCGTCGGGCCTCCATCGCCCCGGACTCCCAAGCAGCCCCCGCTGTCGGAGCGTCGGCCGGGGCGGACGGCCGGGGCGATCGTTCGGACTCCTCCGGATCGGAGTCCCGGGCAGCTCCCGGCACCGAGCCCTCAGCCGGGGCGGAGGACCGGGCCGTCCCCGAAGGCGGGGCCTGCGGTGTGGGGTCGGGGGTGTCGCGCCACCAGTCCCGTTCCGGGGCCCGGGTGTTGGCCGGGGCGTTGTCCGGAGTGGGTGGTGGTGTGCCCCGGGAGGGGGCGCCCAGTGTTCCGGTCGCTGAGGCGAAGCGGTCGTCCAGGGTGTCGCCCTCGGACGCTGGGCCGGTGTCCCCGACGGAGTCGTTGTACAACTGGCCCCACCAGTCGTCCTCTTGACCGGTGGGACTTCCCCCCTGCTGGCTCATGCCGCCAATTGTCCACCGCACGGGCCCGGTGGGAACGGGGCATCGGGAAATCCGGACGAAGTCGCCGGGCGGCTCCACCCCCCACGGATGAGCCGCCCGGCGACATCATGGCCCGGTCGGCCGAAATCCCGCCGTCCGGAACACCCCCGACGCGGCCCGCGGTGTCCGGACCGGGCGCCGCGGGCAGGGGCCGCCGAACGCCCCGACCACCGCACCCGGCGCGTATCCGCGCAGGCCACGGCGGTGGCCGGACACCGGGCACCCGTCGGTGCTTCGGTGGCGCCACCTTGTCAGAGTGACCGGTGGTACGGCGATGATGTGCCGCGGCGGGTTTGCGCCGTGGCTGTTTCCCGCCACCGCCGACGCGCCGCGGAACGTGATGCCGTGGCTCCGAAAGGGGAGGGACAGCAGCTGATGCTGGCAGCGATAGGCCTGGACGAGACACACGAGGCGGCGTACCGGGTCCTGGTGTCCGTGGGCGCCGCCGAGGTCCCCGATCTCGCGCGCCGGCTGACGCTCGGCGAGCGGGACACCGAGCACGCCCTGCGCCGCCTGGAGCGGCACGGACTCGCGGCCCAGTCCCCCACCCGGCCCGGCCGCTGGGTGGCCGCGCCGCCCGGGGTGGCACTGGGCGCGCTGCTCACCCAGCAGCGCCACGAGCTGGAGAAGGCGGAACTGGCCGCCGCGCTGCTCGCCGAGGAGTTCCGCGCCGCGGCCTCCGAGCCCGCCGTGCACGACCTGGTCGAGGTGGTCACCGGCGCCCCCGCGGTCGCGCAGCGCTTCCTCCAGCTCCAGCTCGGGGCGAGCGAGGAGGTGTGCGCGCTGGTCACGGGCAACCCGATCGCCGTCTCCTCGCTGGAGAACCACGCCGAGGAGCAGGCGGTCGCCCGCGGGGTCCGCTACCGGGTGGTCCTTGAGCGCTCCGTACTGGACCGGCCGAACGGCGTCGCGGAGCTGACCGCCGCGCTCAGCCGCGACGAACAGGTGCGGGTCGTCGAGACCGTGCCGACCAAACTGGTCATCGCCGACGGCACGCTCGCCATGGTGCCCCTCACCTCGCGCGCCCCGGAGCCCACCGCTCTGGTCGTGCACGCCAGCGGCCTGCTGGAGCTGCTGTACGGGCTGTTCGAGTCGGTGTGGCGGCAGGCGCTGCCGCTGCGGCTCGGGGAGTCCGGTGTGACAGAGGAGGGCCCGGACGGCCCCGACGCCATCGATCTGGAGGTTCTGTCGCTGCTGCTGGCCGGGCTGACCGACGCGAGCGTCGCCAAGCAGCTCGACCTGGGCCTGCGGACCGTGCAGCGCCGGGTGAAGCGGCTGATGGAGCTGACCGGGGTGAGCACCCGGCTCCAACTGGGCTGGCACGCCTACGAACGGGGCTGGGTGTCCCGCGAGCGCCACGGCTGACGCGATTGCAGCGCGCCCTCCAGGGCGAGCAGCCGCACCTTCCGTTCGAGACCGCCCGCGTACCCGGTCAGGGAACCGTCCGCGCCGATCACGCGGTGGCAGGGGCGCAGCAGCAGAAGCGGGTTGGCGCCGATGGCTCCGCCGACGGCCCGAACAGCGGCGCGGGGAGCGCCGATCCGCGCGGCGATCTCGCCGTACGTGGCCGTCGAGCCGTACGGAACGTCGTCGAGGGCGGCCCACACCCGCTCCCGGAAGGCGGTGCCGGAGGTGCGCAACGGCAGCCGGAACTCCTTGAGTTCACCGGCGAAGTAGGCCTCCAGCTGTTCCTCCGCCTCGCGGAAGGGCCCGGCGTCATGCCGCCAGGCGGCCTGGACCTCGCGACCGCCCTTCTGGCCGGGCACGGACAGCGAGGTCAGCGCGCCGGTGGAGTCGGCGGTCAGCAGCAGCGGGCACAGCGGGCTGTCGAGGGTGGTCCAGTACGTCGTACCGGTTAGGGTCGTGTGCGTGGTCATGGGGTCGTCTCCAGCTCTTCGGCGGCACACAGGTGCCGCAGGGCGTACGAGCGCCAGGGGCGCCAGCTTTCGGGGGCGTCCGCGCCGGGCGGGGCCACGTCGGGGTCGCCGAGGGCGCGGGTGCGGATGACGGCGGCCGTGGCCGGATCCAGGCCGGGCAGGGCGAGCAGCGCCCGGTGCGTGTCGTCGCGGTCGGCGCCGGGGTCGAGCCGTACCGTGCCGTCGGCGAGGGCGGCGGCCAGGGCGCCCAGGGGGCCGTCCGGCTCGGCCCCGGCGAGGACGTCCGGCTCGGGGAAGAGGTGGGTCAGCGTGCCGCTGGGCGCGTCCAAAGCCTTGCCGTAGCGCCGTACCAGTTCCGCGGCGGCCGCCGGACCCACCAGCGCGCGGATCGCCGTCTCCGGCGGGTCCGCCGAACCCGGCGAGCGCAGGCCTGGCCGGGCGGCGACCAGCGGGGCCAGCCGCGCATCCGCGCCGAGCCGCTCGTCGACGGCGTACGGGTCGGCGTCCAGGTCGAACAGCCGGCGCAGCCGCTGCACGGCCGTGGTCAGATCGCGCGGGTCGGTCAGGTGGAGCCGGGCCTCCAGCCAGCCGCCGGGATGGGCACCGGACCCGGCCCGCGGCGCGCCGGAGCGCTCGTCCACGGCGACGGTCCCGGTGCCGTACGGCAGGCGCAGGGTGCGCCGGTAGGTCCGCCGTCCGGGCCTGCCGCCGATCTCCTCGACGCCGGGCACGGCCTCGTGCTCCAGCAGGTCGAAGACGGGCCCTGACTGGTAGGGGCCCCGGTGGGCGAGCCGCAGCGGGATGCCCGCGGTGGGTGCCGCGGGACGGCGGCCCCGGGCGCTGCGGGCGGTGTCGCGCAGCTCGCTGGGGGTCGCGGCGTAGACGGACCGCATCGTGTCGTTGAACTGCCGCACGCTGGCGAATCCGGCCGCGAACGCGATCCGGGTGACCGGCAGGTCCGTGGTCTGGAGCAGGACGCGCGCGCTGTGCGCCCGCTGGGTACGGGCGAGCGCGACGGGCCCGGCGCCCAGCTCGGCGGTGAGCTGCCGGCGCACCTGCCGCTCGCTGTAGCCGAGCCGCGCGGCGAGTCCGGCGACGCCCTCCCGGTCGATCACGCCGTCGCCGATCAGCCGCATGGCCCGCCCGACGGCGTCGGCCCGGACGTTCCAGTCGGCGGAGCCGGGCACCGCGTCCGGCCGGCAGCGCCGGCAGGCGCGGAAGCCCTCGCCCTGCGCGGCGGCTGCCGTGGCGTAGAACCGCACGTGGTGCCGTCTGGGGGTGACGGCCGGGCAGCTGGGACGGCAGTAGATGCCGGTCGTCTCGACGGCGAAGAAGAACTCCCCGTCGAACCGGCCGTCCCGGCTGCGTACGGCCTCGTACCTGCTGTCCTCGTCCATCACGCCGTCCAGTGTCCGCCTGCGCGCGGGGGTGCCGCTGGCGGAAATCGGACACCGCGCCCGGCGCGACACCTGTGCGGGATTGGTACATGCGCGTGTCCGTGTACGCGTCCTGTCGGCGCCTACGGGCGCCGCGGCGGCGGCACTGGTACCTCTGTGGGCCAACTGATCCTCGGGAGAACGCACTTCTATCTCGACATCGGTCCCGGCGGCGAACCGGCCTCCGACTTCCGGATCACCGGCCTCGTTCCCGCTCGCGACCGCGGCGGCCTGACCCGGCTCCGGGCCCGGGTGCGCAACACCGGGGCGCGGGCCGTGGACCTCACCGGCAGGCTGATGCTGAGGAGCGGCCCGGACGGGCTGGCGGCAGGGCCCTTCGCCGGCAGTCAGGGGCCCACGCTCGCACCCGGCGACACCGGCGAGATCGCCTTCGTTCTCGGCAGCCGCATTCCCGACGGGCCCTGGACGGCTGACGTCACCCTGCGCAGCGGACTCGTCGAGCACACCGCCACCGGGCGCCTCTCCTTCCCCGACGCCGGAGACGGGCGGCCGGTACAGGCGATGATCGCCTCCGTCGGTTCCCACCGCCGCCTCTGGGCGACAGGCGGCGCCGTCCTCGCGGCCCTCGGCCTGGCCGTACTCGCCGTACGCGGACGCGGCCGGAACACCTCTTCCTGACCACACACCACAGCACCGACGGACATTCGTGCACACTCGCATCCTGCTCACCACCGCCCTGCTCACGGCGGTCATCCAGCCCTCCCCCTCGGACGCGGAGCCGCCCCCCACCCGTGCTCCGGCGGCCTCGGACCTCACGATCAGCGTGCCGGCCACCGCCAATCTGGGCGTGGCCTCGGCCGGCAGCACGCACAGCGCCCGACTGGGCACCGTCACCGTCACCGGCCAGCAGGAGCCGGAGTGGACGGTCACCGTGACCGCCACGGCGCTGACCACAGCGGGCGGCACGATCCCCACCGGCGACATCGCGTACTGGTCCGGGCCCGCCACCGCCGAATCGTCCCCCGGAACGTGCCATCCAGGACAGAGCGGTGCCGGCAGCCAGGTCACGCTGAACGCGGCGCGCACGGCGTTCTCCTACTCGGGGTCGAGCGGCAACGAGAGCTGCAGCTGGAACCCGGCCGTGGTCATCACCGTGCCCGCCAACGCTCCCGTCGGCCAGTACACCGGCACCATCACCCACTCCGTCGCCTGATCGGCTGCCACCCCGCGCAGCAGCGGATACCTCCCCATTCCGCACGGCCGGACCAACGATCGGACGATCGGAAAGACGCTGCCTAGCGCCACCGCCCCCGCTTGGCCTCCATCGCCGCCCGGCCCTCGGCGCCCTTGCGCTTCCAGTCCCGTCGGATCTCCGAGCGCAGCCGCGCGTCGGTCTTGGCGACGATCCACTGGTTCTCGCGCAGGAGCTTGCGGTAGCTCTCCAGCCGCCGCTGGGGCAGCTCGCCGGCGTCGACGGCGGCCAGCACCGCGCACCCGGGCTCGCTGTCGTGGGCGCAGTCGTGGAACCGGCACCGCCCGGCCAGCTCCTCGATCTCGGAGAAGACCTGTCCGACCCCGCTCTCGGCGTCCCACAGGCCCACCCCGCGCAGCCCCGGCGTGTCGATCAGCACACCGCCGCCGGGCAGCGCGAGGAGGTTGCGGGTGGTGGTCGTGTGCCGGCCCTTGCCGTCGACGTCCCGCGCGGCCTGCACGACCATGACGTCGTCGCCGAGCAGCACGTTCGCGAGCGTGGACTTGCCCGCTCCGGACGAGCCGAGCAGCACGGACGTGCCCGAGGAGACGACGGCGAGGAGGACGTCGAGCCCGTCCCCGGTGAGGGCGCTGACGGGCAGCACGGGCACGCCGGGCGCGCTCGTCTCCACGTCCTGGACGAGGTACCCCAGCCCCGTCGCGTCGGGCACGAGGTCGGCCTTGGTCAGCACGATCAGCGGCTGCGCGCCCGATTCCCAGGCCAGCGCCAGGTAGCGCTCGATACGGCCGAGGTCGAGTTCGACCGCGAGGGACACCGCGATGATCGCGTGGTCGACGTTGGCGGCGAGGATCTGCCCCTCGGACCGCTTGGAGGAGGTGGAGCGCACGAAGGCGGTGCGGCGCGGCAGTGTCGTACGGACGTAACGCGGGTTGCCGCCGGGCTCGACGGCGACCCAGTCACCGGTGCACACCACCCGCATCGGGTCGTGCGGGGTGACGAACGCGGTGTCCGCGCGCAGCACACCGCCTGTGGTGACGATGTCGCACTGTCCCCGGTCGACGCGGATCACCCGGCCCGGCAGCAGGCCTTCGGCGGTGTACGGGGTGAAGACCGTCTCCCAGCCCTCGTCCCAGCCGTAGGGGGCGAGAGGGTGCGGCGAGACGGAAGAAGGAAAGGAAGGGACGGACGGAACGGAAGAAGCGGAGGAACGCAAGGGGGAACCCTTCACGAGGGCGGCCCCGACGGCCCGCGCGGGTGTGCGCGGGCGTGGCAGGTGGTGTCAGCCGGTGGCCGCGGAGGTGGAGTGGATGATCCTGGGATTGCGGGCAGCGCCCATCACCGAGACAGCCATGGGTCACACCTCCTCTTCCTCAACGAGAGCTCACGAGAGCTCAGCGCACCGAAGCCGACCGGCAGCGACGGCCGTAACCCTCCGCTGGTCGCGCGCCTCACCGTAGGGGAGCACGGTGAGGCGGCGCCACCGAATTACGGTGGCGCCGCCCGCCGTCATCCGATCCGTTCCCAGCCGCGGCGCGGTGGTCTTGTGCCGAGGCGGGGGTCTCGGCTGCGGTAGACGATGTAGGGGCGGGTGAGGTAGCCGACCGGCGCGGTGAGCATGTGGACCAGGCGGGTGAAGGGCCAGGCGGCGAAGAGCAGCATGGCGCTGAGGGCGTGGAACTGGAAGAGCAGCGGCACGCCGCTCATCAGGTCCGGGCGCGGTTGCACGGCGAAGACGGACCGGAACCAGGGGGAGATGGTCTGCCGGTAGTCGTAGCCCCCGCCGACGACGTTCGCGGCGACGGTGGCGGACAGGCCGAGCGCGATGGTCACGGTGAGGGAGACGTACATCGCCTTGTCGTTGCGCGTGGTGGCGGAGAACACCGAACCCACCGTGCGGCGGCGGTAGACGAGGATGGCGAGACCTCCGACCGTGCACACCCCGGCGACGGTGCCGAGGACGACGGCCAGCCAGTGGTACGTGGTCTCGCCGATGCCGACCGCCCGCGTCCAGCTCTCGGGGACGACCAGCCCGCCGATGTGGCCGAGGATCACGACGAGGATGCCGAAGTGGAACAGCGGGCTGCCGATCCGCAGCAGCCTTTTCTCGTAGAGCTGCGAGGAGCGGGTGGTCCAGCCGAACTTGTCGTAGCGGTAGCGCCAGATGTGCCCGAGGACGAAGACGGCGAGGGCGAGGTAGGGCACCACCACCCACAGCAGGGTGCTGCCGGTGCCGGTCTGGGCGGCCGTGGTGAGGGGCTGCGCGGGCGCGGTCGTCATCGCGGGCCTCCTGCCGGGCCGGGCATGAACTGGGGTGGCGTGTAGGGGGCGAGCCCGACCTGTTCCTCGGGCGGGCCCTCGGCGGCGAGCCGGGCGACCGCCTGCTGTTCGTCGCCCTTCAGCGGCGGCAGCGTGGCGGAGACGGACTCCAGTACGGCCGTCCAGGGCGAGTCCTCGGCGCGCAGGGCCAGGCGGAGCAGTTCGAGACCGGCGCGGTGCTCGGTGAGCAGCCGGTGTCCGGTGGCCGGTTCCGCGGCCGCGAACTCCAGGACGACGGCGAGGTGGTCGGGCAGTTCGTCGTCGGCGAGGCGCAGCCCGGCGGCGGCGTAGGTCTGTTTCAGGCGGAGCAGCGCGACTCCGCGCCTGCGGGTGTCGCCGTGCGCGTAGTAGGTCAGGTAGGGGCAGCAGCGCTTGCGGTGGTCGAAGGTGGCGACGTAGGCGGCGGCGAGTTCTCCGGCCGGTGTGTGCCCGGCGTGCCCGGTGAAGCGGAGCAGGGGGGCGCGGACGCGGTCGGGCAGGGCGGCGGCCGCGTGGCGGGCCAGGGACAGCCGCTCGGGGAACTCCTCGTCCGGGTAGGCGAGCAGCAGGGACTGGACCTGCCAGGCGCGGGGGTGCCAGGACTCGGTGCGGGCCGGTGCGGTCCCGGTTTTCCTCCTCATGGTTTCGGCTCACCCTCACCGTCGCCGCCGGCGGGCGGGAACAGGCCGGGCGGGGAGCCCTTGCCGTCCCAGTTGAGCAGGTTGACGCGGGTGTCCTTGTCGACGGGGGCGGCCGGGGTGTCGGAGGTCTGCCGGTCGCGCAGGGCCCGGTAGTTCTCCACGGCGACCGGCGCGGCGCCGCCGGAGGTCTCGCCGAAGGGTCCGGAGCCTCCCATACCGGGGCCGCCCTCGTAGTCCAGGCTGCACTCGGTGACCGACTCCTCCAGGTCGTGGGCCTCTTCGGCGTGCGCGGGCGGGATGACGTACCGCTCGTCGTACTTGGCCAGGGCCAGCAGCCGGTACATGTCGTACATCTGCTCCTCCTCCATCCCGACCGACCGTGGGATCGCGGGGTCGGGTTCGCGGCCGAGGTTGATGTCGCGCATGTAGGAGCGCATGGCGGCCAGTCTGCGCAGGACGGCGTCGACGGGCGCGGGGTCGCCGGCGGTGAAGAGCCGGGCGAGGTAGCCGACGGGGATGCGCAGGGAGTCGACGGCGGCGAACAGGTTGCGGTGGTCCTCGGCGTCGTGCCCGGTCTCGCGCACGGCGTCGACGACCGGGGAGAGCGGCGGGATGTACCAGACCATGGGCAGGGTGCGGTACTCCGGGTGCAGCGGCAGCGCCACCCGGTAGGTGTTGATCAGGGCGTGCACCGGGGAGCGGCGGGCGGCCTCGATCCAGTCCCGGGGGATGCCGGCCCGCTCGCACGCGTCGGCGACCCGCGGGTCGTCCGGGTCGAGGAGGACGCGGCGCTGCGCCTCGTACAGGCCGGTGTCGTCGGGGGTGGTGGCGGCCTCGAGGACGCGGTCCGCGTCGTAGAGGACGAGGCCGATGTAGCGCAGCCGGCCGACGCAGGTCTCGGAGCAGACGGTGGGCAGGCCGACCTCGACGCGGGGGAAGCAGAAGGTGCACTTCTCGGCCTTGCCGGTGCGGTGGTTGAAGTAGACCTTCTTGTACGGGCATCCGGTCACGCACATACGCCAGCCCCGGCAGCGGTCCTGGTCGACCAGGACGATGCCGTCCTCGGTGCGCTTGTAGATCGCCCCTGAGGGGCAGGAGGCGGCGCAGGACGGGTTGAGGCAGTGCTCGCAGATGCGCGGCAGGTAGAACATGAACGTCTGCTCGAACTCCAGCCGGATCCGCTCGGAGATCTCGCCGAGCAGGACGTCCTTCTCGCCGTGCTGGGCGGATCCGCCGAGGTCGTCGTCCCAGTTCGCCGACCAGGAGATCTTCATGTCCTTGCCGGTGATGAGGGACTTGGGGCGGGCGACCGGGACGTGTTCCTGCAACGGGGCGTCGGTCAGCGTCTCGTAGTCGTACGTCCAGGGCTGGTAGTAGTCGTCCAGGCTCGGCAGGTTGGGGTTGGAGAAAATGCTGATGAGCTTCTTGAAGCGGCCGCCGGCCTTCAGCGTGAGCCTGCCGCGCCGGTTCAGGGTCCAGCCGCCCTGCCAGGTGTCCTGGTCCTCGTAGCGGCGCGGGTAGCCCTGGCCGGGCCGGGTCTCGACGTTGTTGAACCACACGTACTCGACGCCGGTCCGGTTGGTCCACGCCTGTTTGCAGGTGACCGAGCAGGTGTGGCAGCCGATGCACTTGTCGAGGTTCATCACCATCGCCATCTGGGCCATGGGGCGCATGTCAGTACGTCACCTCCTGGTCGGCGCGGCGGCGGATGACGGTCACCTCGTCGCGCTGGTTGCCGGTCGGGCCGAGGTAGTTGAAGGCGTACGACAACTGGGCGTAGCCGCCGATGAGGTGGCTGGGTTTGATCAGCAGGCGGGTGAGGGAGTTGTGGATGCCGCCGCGGCGGCCGGTGGTCTCGGTGCGGGGCACGTCAATCAGGCGGTCCTGGGCGTGGTGCATGTAGACGGTCCCCCGCGGCATCCGGTGCGAGACGACGGCGCGGGCGGCGACGACGCCGTTGCGGTTGACCGCCTCGATCCAGTCGTTGTCGCGCACGCCGGTCCTGGCCGCGTCCTCGGTGCTCATCCAGATGGTGGGTCCGCCGCGGGACAGCGACAGCATGAACAGGTTGTCCTGGTACTCGGAGTGGATGGACCACTTGTTGTGCGGGGTCAGGTACCGCACGGTCAGGCCGAGTTCGCCGGTCTCTCCCAGCCGTGGTTCGCCGAACAGGGCGTGCATGTCCAGCGGCGGCCGGTAGACGGGGAGTTGCTCGCCGAGCGCGGCCATCCAGTCGTGGTCGAGGTAGAAGTGCTGGCGGCCGGTGAGGGTGTGCCACGGCTTTCCGCGTTCGACGTTGACGGTGAACGGCGCGTAGCGGCGGCCGCCCGCCTCCGAACCGGACCACTCGGGGCTGGTGATGACCGGCACGGGGGCTTCCTGGGTGTCGGCGAAGGTGACCTGCTTGCCCTCGTGCTCCGCGGCCAGGTCGGCGAGCCGGACCCCGGTGCGGGCTTCGAGGGTGTGGAAGCCCTGGGTGGCCAGACGGCCGTTGGTGGTGCCGGACAGGGTGAGGATCGTCTCGCAGGCCTGCACGTCCCGGGCGAGCGCGGGCCGCCCGTCGGCCACTCCCCCGCGCACCGCGCCGTTCTTGTGCCGCAGGTAGTCCAGTTCGCGTTCCAGGCGGAAGGTGACGCCCTTGGTGGAGGCGCCGAGGGAGTCCAGGAGCGGGCCGAGCGCGGTCATCTTCTCGGCTACGGCGCCGTAGTCGCGTTCGACGGTGACCAGTCTCGGCATGGTGCGGCCGGGCTCGGGCGCGCACTCGCCTGCCTTCCAGTCCCGTACGCGGCCGTGCGGGGTGGCCAGTTCGTCCGGGGTGTCGTGCAGCAGCGGGGCGGCGACGACGTCCTTGCGCACGCCGAGGCGGGTGGCGGCGAGCCGGCTGAACTCGCGGGCCAGGGTGGTGAAGGCGTCCCAGTCGGTGCGGGTCTGCCAGGGCGGGGCGATCGCCGGGCTGAAGGCGTGGACGTAGGGGTGCATGTCGGTGCTCGACAGGTCGTGCTTCTCGTACCAGGTGGCGGCGGGCAGCACCACGTCCGAGAAGACGGTCGTGCTGGTCATGCGGAAGTCCAGTGTCAGCAGCAGGTCCAGCTTGCCGACAGGTGCCTCCTTGCGCCATCTCACGTCCCGGGGCCGCGCGCCGGGCGGCGCCTCGGCGGCGCTGACGGAGGAGTCGGTGCCGAGCAGGTGCTTGAGGAAATACTCGTTGCCCTTCGCGGAGGAGCCGAGCAGGTTGGCCCGCCAGACGGTCAGTACGCGCGGGAAGTTGGCGGGTGCGTCCGGGTCCTCGCCCGCGAACCCGAGCCGCCCTGACGTCAGTTGCTCCACCACGTGTTCGGCGACCGGGCGTCCGGCGGCCTCGGCCTCGTCGGCGAGGTCCAGCGGATTGCGGTCGAAGGTCGGGTAGGAGGGCATCCAGCCCATGCGCGCGGAGGCGGCGATCAGGTCCGCGGTGGTCCTCCCGGCGAAGGGGCCGCCCGCGCCGGCCGCCGCGAGGGTGTCGGCGGAGAACGGGTCGTAGCGGAACTGGTCGCTGTGCAGGTACCAGTACGCCGTCTGGATCATCTGCCGTGCCGGGCGGTTCCAGTCGGAGGCGGTCGCGAGCACGTTGTAACCGGTGAGCGGCCGGACCTTCTCCTGGCCCACGTAATGGGCCCAGCCACCGCCGTTGACGCCCTGGCAGCCGGTCAGTGTCGTGAGGGTGAGGAACGCCCGGTAGATGGTGTCGGAGTGGAACCAGTGGTTGGTGCCCGCACCCATCACGATCATCGAACGGCCGCGTGACTCCTCGGCGTTGGCGGCGAACTCCCGGGCGATGCGCGCGGCCCGCTCCGCGTCCACGCCGGTGATCGCGGCCTGCCAGGCGGGCGTGTACGGCTCGTCGGCGTCGTCGTACGACGCGGGCCAGCGGCCGGGCAGTCCGGGGCGGACCACGCCGTACTGGGCGAGCAGCAGGTCGTACACCGTGGTGACCAGCCGTCCGGCGATCCGCCGCACCGGGACGCCGCGCCGCAGCACGCCCGCGCCGCCGTCGGGGGCGTCGAAGCGGGGCAGTTCGACCGCCACCGGGGACTCGCCGCCGCCCTCGGCCGACAGCAGCGGGTCGGTATCGCCCAGGTCCAGGTTCCACCGTCCGGCCCCGCTCTCGCCGAACCGGTCGCCGAGGGTGCCGCCGGGGACGACCGGGCTGCCGTCGCCGTCCAGCAGGACCGTGCGGAACTCCGCGTGCTCGGCGGCGGCCGGTTCCCCGCCGAGGTCTGCCGCGGTCAGGAACTTGCCCGGCGTGTACGTCCCCGGCCCCACGTCCGTGCCCGGCTCGCGCTCGTCCAGGACGACCAGGAACGGCAGGTCCGTGTACCGCCTCACGTACTCCTCGAAGTACGGAGTGCGGCGGTCGGCGAAGAACTCCTTGAGCACCACGTGGCCCATGGCCATCGCCAGCGCCCCGTCCGTGCCCGGCCGCGCGGGCAGCCACTCGTCGGCGAACTTCACGTTGTCCGCGTAGTCCGGGCTGACCGCGACGACCTTCTGGCCCCGGTAGCGGGCCTCGGTCATCCAGTGCGCGTCCGGGGTACGGGTCACCGGCAGGTTGGAGCCCCACATGATCAGGTAGCCGGCGTCCCACCAGTCCCCCGACTCCGGCACGTCCGTCTGGTCGCCGAAGACCTGCGGTGAGGCGACCGGCAGGTCCGCGTACCAGTCGTAGAAGGACAGCATCACGCCGCCGAGCAGCGAGTAGAAACGGGCGCCCGCCGCGTGCGAGACCATCGACATCGCCGGGATCGGCGAGAACCCGGCCAGCCGGTCGGGACCGTACTCCTCGATGGTGTGCACATGCGCCGCGGCGGCCAGCTCCACCGCCTCCGCCCAGCTCGTCCGCACCAGGCCGCCCCTGCCGCGCGCGGCCTTGTACCGGCGGGCCCGCGCCGGGTCGGAGACGATGTCCGCCCAGGCCGCGACCGGATCGCCGAGCCGGGCTTTCGCCTCCCGGTACATCCGGAGCAGCACACCGCGCACGTACGGGTAGCGGACTCGGGTCGGCGAGTACGTGTACCAGGAGAACGCGGCGCCGCGCGGGCAGCCGCGCGGCTCGTACTCGGGGCGGTCCGGGCCGACCGAGGGATAGTCGGTCTGCTGGGCCTCCCAGGTGATGATGCCGTCCTTGACGTACACCTTCCACGAGCAGGATCCGGTGCAGTTCACGCCGTGGGTGGAGCGCACCACCTTGTCGTGCGACCAGCGGTCCCGGTAGAAGTCGTCCGCCTGACGGCCGCCGGTCCTGTGCAGGGTGCGCAGGTCCGGGGAGACCTCCGCCCGGGTGAAGAACCGGCGCGAGCCCACCAGTGCCTGCGTCAGTTCGCCGTCCAGGCCCGGCGGTGGGGTTCCGCGTGTGCGCTTGGACGCCGGGTCGGTCTCCTTGGCCACCGCGCCGCTCCCTTCCGGGTCCGGTCCCGCCCGTTGGCCGCTCGCTCTGCCGGCGAGTGGCGTCCGCCCCGTCCGCACGACACGATCGGCACGGCCGGCACCCGCGCACCAAAGGATTCCACCGACCCGGCCGTCCCGCCCCCCGAGGCGGCGGCACTTGAGGCGTCCGGCGGAACCCGCCGAAGATGTGGGCCAACAGGCCCTAACGGCAGGCCGGGTGCGTGGCGACCATGGGAGGGTGTCCGACAACGATGGCTTTCGCTCGATGGACCGGCGGGAGTGCCTGCGCCTGATGGCCGAGGTACCGGTGGGCCGTGTCGTCTACACCCAACGGGCGCTGCCCGCGGTGCTGCCCGTCAACTTCGCCCTTGCGGCGGACGCGTCCGTGCTGCTGCGCACCTCCGCCGGATCGGACCTCGTGCGCGCCGTCGACGGGGTCGTGGTCGCCTTCGAGGCGGACGCCTTCGACGTGGAGAGCCGGTCGGGCTGGAGCGTGGTCGTCACCGGCCGGGCCACCGTGGTCACCGATCCGGTCGAGCACCAGCGTCTCCTGAGCACCGGGCCGCGCTCCTGGATGCCGATCGAGGAGGACGTCTTCATCCGCATCGAGGCCACCATGGTCACCGGACGGGAACTCACGGATCTGCGCGTTCCGGGCTGAGCGGCCGCGCGACGACGGTTCGACGACCCGGGCGGGCCGGGGCAGGCGTTCCGCACGCCGCCCGGCCCGCCCGTCGTGCGCGTTCATCCTGTCCCTTCGGCCCATGCGCCGGCCGCGCGCGGGGTGCGGCCGCCGTCCGGGCCGTAGCCGAAGCGGATCAGCAGGTGAGGGCGGCAGCGGAGCCTCGGGGCGGCCGTCGCCGCCCGCAGGTCGGGCCACTCCATCGCCTGGTGCAGCATGGAGGTGCGCACCCCGTACCGGGTGGCCACCAGCAGGGCCCGCTCCATCGCCTGGCCCGCGCGCAGCCAGTCCTCCCGCCGGTCGTGCGGTGTCCACAAGAGGGCAACCTGCGCGTGCCGTTCGAACCGCAGCGCGGGCGGACACAGTCCCGGCAGCGGGCCGGTGAAGTCCCGCACGGGCATCCGCCCGGCCGTGTCCCGCGGGCCCAGCGAGGTGAGTGGAATGCCGTGCGGGAAGGGGGTGTCCGGGGCGTTGACCCAGGCCCTGGTCTCGGCGGTACGGGCCGGGTCGGCGGCGTTGCGCGCCTCGGCCTGCGCGGTCAGGCTCAGCAGGCGCCGGGTGCCGGCGAAGTCGGGCACGTCCAGGTGGGCCCCCTCGATCCGGGCCGCCTTGACCATCTCCAGCACGATGTGCTCCGGCACCGGCCGCCCGGTGAACGGCATCCGGCTGGTGTGCCGGCGCGCGATCGCGTCGTACAGGCCGGGGTACGACGGCTGCGCGTCCGGCGCGGCCACGAACAGCCGGACGGTGGCCAGCAGGCCGGGGTCGCCCGGGTCGGGCAGGAGCGTCACGAGGGGGTCCCAGCCGAGGTGGGCCGCGGTGACCCGCAGGTTGAGGACGGCCGCGCCCACGGAGAGGTGCTGGGCGCGCCGCACCGGATCGGCCAGTGGCAGGGACCGTGGGTCCGCGCGGACGTGGATGGACCGGGTGCCGGCGTCCAGGCCGAACCGCCAGGGCTGGGTGTTGTGGATCGACGGAGCCGCCACGGCCGAGTACAGCAGGCTCTCCAGGGTGGTCGCGTCGACTACTGGTGTCCGCATGACGGCTCCTCCCGTGGGCTCCCTGGCCGCTTCCCCGCCCACCCTCCGTCGCCGGCCGGCCCGGCCGGAAGGGCTCAGCGGGCCCTCGGCACGGCCCGCTGGTCCCGACCTGGGCCGGGGCCCCTGCCGGGGCCGGACGGCCCTGGTGCGGCGACGGCCCGTGTGGTGTCATGGGAGTGACGGGAAGGACCGGAAGACGCGGGGAAGCGGTGAAAACCCGCGCACCGCGCAATCAGGATCCGCGAGAAGTGGATTGTCCTTCCCGTCCACTCCTGTCCGCCGCGCCCGGGCCATTCGCGTACGCAGCGCACGGTGTCCGTCCCGGCACGGTGTCCGTCGCGCCGTCCCTTCATGTCCGGCCGGAGCCCGGGCCCGGCCCGTTCACCGGTCCGCGGGGGTGATGCGGCGTCCCGTCAAGCGGACGGGGCGGATGCGCACCCAGAGGGTCCGGGGCCCGCCCGCCCAGGGGTCGGAGTGGGCCCGCTCCCCCAGGCGGCGTACGGCGTCGGCCTCCGTGACCGCTTCGGCGCGGCCGACCGCCAGCACGCTCCAGCCCCGGCTCGTCGTCTCGTCGACGTGGTCCACCTCGAAGGCCACCTCGTGGCCGACGGCGCAGGCGGCAACCGCGCCGGGCGTGGTGCGGAAGACGAGGTCGTCGTCCACCACGTCGTAGTTGACCGGGAAGACGGCGGGCCCGTCCGGGCCGGTCAGCGCGACGCGTCCCACTCCGTGCGTGGACAGCAGCTCCCGGCACTCGTCCGGGCCGAGGTGGGTCAGGCGGGGGTGGAGCAGCGCCTGTCCCTGCCCGGGCGGCAGGTCCTGGTCGCCGCCGCTCAGCGTGATCGCTGTGGTGTCCAGCGCGTCGGCCAGCCTCACGACGGTCCCGATCCCGGGCGCCGAGGGGCGCTGCTCCAGATACGCGAGGTACTGCGGGGACATCCGGGCCCGGCCCGCCGTCTCCTCCAGGCTCAGTCCCCGCTCTCGGCGGGCGGCCGCCAGACGTCGGCCGAAGTCCCCCGGCCGGGCTGGCGCCGCGCCGGAGGACTGCTCGGGTGCCGGTCCACCGACCGCGGTCTCTGCTACCTCCCCGGGGTGCCGGACATGGGCGTCCGGGCCAGGGAACACCAGCGTGATCTCGCCGGTGTCGGACCACCGCACGTCGTACGGCGGGGTGCCGTCCTCGTGGTGCAGGCCGACGATCTCGCCGTCGCGCCGAGCGTCACCGGTGGCCGGGCTTTCGACGACCAGTCGGTCGCCCAGCTGAGCATGCATGGCGATGCCTCCCTAAAGGGCTTCCGCCCTCCAGGATCCCCCGCTCCCGGCGCCCGCACCAACGGACCCGGGGTCCCTCGCAAAAGGGACGAACGACGCCGTCCCCGCAGGTCCGGAGCGACGACACCGGCGGACACGCCGGCCGCGGCTGAGGCACCGGCCGTGCGGGGCCGGGGTCAGGAGGTTCCGCGCAGCCGGTCCTTGGCCTGGGTGGCGATGACGGCGGCCTGGATGCGCCGCTCCACGCCGAGCTTGGCGAGCAGGCGGGAGATGTGGTTCTTCACCGTCTTCTCGGCCAGGTAGAGGCGCTGGCCGATCTGGCGGTTGGTCAGGCCCTCGCCGATCAGGGCCAGGATCTCCCGTTCCCGGTCGGTCAGTCCGGGCAGCGTGTCCGGCTCCTCCTGCGGCTGCTGTCCGCCGCGCAGCCGGGCCATCAGCTTCGTGGTGGCACTGGGGTCGAGCAGCGACTGGCCGCTCGCCACGGTGCGCACCGCCGAGACCAGGTCCGAGCCCCGGATCTGCTTCAGCACATAGCCGGAGGCGCCCGCCATGATCGAGTCCAGCAGTGCCTCCTCGTCGTCGAACGAGGTCAGCATCAGGCAGGCCAGTTCCGGCAGGCGGGAGCGCAGTTCGCGGCAGACGGTCACGCCGTCGCCGTCCGGCAGGCGCACGTCGAGCACCGCCACGTCCGGGCGCAGGGCGGGTACGCGCACCAGGGCCTGGTCGGCGGTGGCGGCCTCGCCCACCACCGTGATGTCCGGTTCGTCGTTCAGCAGGTCGTGCACCCCGCGCCGTACCACCTCGTGGTCGTCGAGGAGGAAGACCCGGATCGGGGTGTCCGGTCCGGCCTGCTCACGGTCCGCCATCGGTCGCTCCTTGTGATGTGTCGGCTTTCCTCAAGGATCCTTCCCCGAAGCACGTGCGCGGACCAGGGCCGGTCGGCCCTGGTCCGCGCACGCCCGTGATGGGATCCTGTCCGCCGCCCCGCGCGCTGCAGAGGGAGCGTCCCGGTCAGCCGTCCCAGGACCAGTCCGCCACCTCGGGCAGGTCCACGCCGTGCTCCCGGATCCAGGCGTGGTGGCGCAGCCGGGTGTCCTCCATGCGTTGGCGGACGGCGGCGGCGCGCACCGCGAGGCCGGGGACGCGGTCGATGACGTCCATGACCAGGCGGTAGCGGTCCAGGTCGTTGCTGACCACCATGTCGAACGGCGTGGTCGTGGTGCCGATCTCCTTGTAGCCGCGTACGTGCAGGTGGGGGTGGCCTGCGCGCCGGTAGGCCAGGCGGTGGATCAGCCACGGGTAGCCGTGGTAGGCGAAGATCACCGGCTTGTCCGGCGTGAACAGGCCGTCGTACTCGAAGTCGGTCATCCCGTGCGGGTGCTCCTCGCTGGGCAGCAGCCGGGCGATGTCGACGACGTTGACCACGCGCACCGCCAGGTCGGGCAGGTGCCGGCGCAGCAGCTGGGCGGCGGCCAGCACCTCCTGGGTCGGCACGTCGCCCGCGCAGGCCAGCACGACGTCCGGTTCGCGGACGCCGTCCTCGGTGCCGGCCCAGTCCCAGATGCCGGCTCCGCGCGCGCAGTGCACCGTGGCCTGCTCCATGGAGAGCCAGTCGAAGCAGGGCTGCTTGCCGGCGACGATCACGTTGACGTAGTCGCGGCTGCGCAGCGTGTGGTCGGCCACGGAGAGCAGGGTGTTGGCGTCCGGCGGGAAGTAGACCCGGACCGCTTCGGGGCTCTTGTTCAGGATGTGGTCGACGAAGCCGGGGTCCTGGTGGGAGAAGCCGTTGTGGTCCTGGCGCCACACGTGCGAGGTCAGCAGGTAGTTGAACGAGGCGATGGGGGCCCGCCAGGGCAGCCGGCGGGTGGTGCGCAGCCATTTGATGTGCTGGTTGACCATCGAGTCGACGATGTGCACGAAGGCCTCGTAGCAGGAGAACAGTCCGTGCCGGCCGGTGAGGAGGTAGCCCTCCAGCCAGCCCTGGCAGGTGTGTTCGGACAGGATCTCCATCACCCGGCCGTGCGGGTCGAGGTGCTCGTCCACCGGCAGGGTCAGGGCCTGCCAGGCCTTGCCGCTGGCGCCGTAGACGGCCTGGAGGCGGTTGGAGGCGGTCTCGTCTGGGCCGACGAGCCGGAAGTCGCGCCGGTCGGCGGTGGCGGCCATGACGTCCTCGAGCAGGTCGCCGAGGACGCGGGTGGGCTCGTGCAGGGTCGCCCCGGGCTTGTCGACCTCGACGGCGTACTTCTCCAGCGGGGGCAGCGGCAGTTCGCGCAGCAGGAGGCCGCCGTTGGCGTGCGGGGTGGCGCCGAGCCGGCGGGCACCGTGCGGGACGCAGGCCAGCACGTCGGGGCGCGGGGCGCCGTGCTCGTCGAACAGCTCCTCGGGGCGGTACGAGCGCAGCCACCGCTCCAGCTGCCGCAGGTGCTCGGGGTTGTCCCGGACGGCGGCCAGCGGGACCTGGTGGGCGCGCCAGGTGCCCTCCACGGGCACCCCGTCGACCTCGGCGGGGCCGGTCCAGCCCTTGGGGGTGCGCAGCACGATCATGGGCCAGCGGGGCCGCTCGGTGGCGCCGTCGGTGCGGGCGGCGCGCTGGAGGGCGGCGATGCGGTCGAGGGCGGTGTCCAGGGCCGCGGCCATGGCGCGGTGCACGGCGGCCGGGTCGTCGCCGGTGACGTGGACCGGGTCGTGGCCGTAGCCGCGGAGCAGTTCGTCGAGTTCCGCCTCGGGAAGGCGGGCCAGGACGGTCGGGTTGGCGATCTTGTAGCCGTTGAGGTGCAGGACCGGCAGGACCGCTCCGTCGTGGACCGGGTCGAGGAACTTGTTGGAGTGCCAGGACGCGGCCAGCGGGCCGGTCTCCGCCTCGCCGTCGCCGATGACGCAGGCGACGACCAGGTCCGGGTTGTCGAGCGCGGCGCCGTAGGCGTGGGAGAGGGAGTAGCCGAGTTCGCCGCCCTCGTGGATGGAGCCCGGTGTCTCGGGGGCGACGTGGCTGGGCACCCCGCCGGGGAAGGAGAACTGCTTGAACAGCCGCGCCATGCCGGAGGCGTCCCGGGTGATGTCCGGGTAGGTCTCGGTGTACGAGCCCTCCAGCCAGGAGTTGGCCAGCACGGCGGGCCCGCCGTGGCCGGGGCCCCAGACGCACAGGGCGTTCAGGTCACGGGCCTTGATGACGCGGTTGAGGTGGGTGTGGACCAGGTTGAGGCCGGGCGAGGTGCCCCAGTGGCCGAGCAGGCGCGGCTTGATGTGTTCCGGGCGCAGCGGTTCGGCCAGCAGCGGGTTGCCCATGAGGTAGATCTGGCCGACGGAGAGGTAGTTCGCGGCACGCCAGTGGGCGTCAAGCGTCGCGAGCTCCTCGTCCGTGAGCCCGGCGGCTGCCTGCTGCGTCTCGACGGACATCGGGTTTCCTTCCGGGTCGGGACAGCGGTCGGGGTACCGCGTGGGGGTGGGGATACCGCGTGCCGGTGGCACACGGTCCCACCCTCCCTGTCCCGCCCGGGTGCCCGACAGGGCCGTTCGGGTCACTCCTCGAACCGCCGGGCCGCCGGGCGCCGGGCCGTTCGCGGGCCCCGGGTCAGCCCGTCGCGCAGCTGTGCCCGTTGAGCGTGAAGTCGTACGGCGCGGAGTTGCGCCCGTGCCAGGTGCCGAGGAAGCCGAAGGACAGGGTGCCGTTCGCGGGGACGGACTTGTTGTACTCGGCGGCGGTGGCGGTGACGCGGGAGCCGTTCTGGGCGACGGTCGCGTCCCACATCTGGCCGACCCGCTGCCCGTCGGCGAAGGACCAGGCGACGCGCCAGGCGTCCAGGGAGCGTGCGGTGGTGACGGTGACCTTGGCCTGGAAGCCGTCGGTCCACTGGTTCGTCTGCTCGTAGTCGACCCGGCAGACCCCTGTCCCGCCACTGTCCGGCCCGCCGGTTCCCGTGCCGCCGGACCCGGTACCGTCGGAGCCCGCACCGCCAGTACCGCCGGTACCGCCTGTCCCGGAGGTGTCGGTGCCCGGGTCGGGCGAGTCGCCCCCGTCGGCGGTGGCAGAGGCGGTGCCCTGCGGTTCCGGGTCGGGGTTCTCACGTCCTGACCGGGTCGCCGTGCCGCTCGCGGACGACTCGTGGGCCGCGGACGCAGAGGCCGCGACGGAGGCGGACGGCAGGGGCTCGGCGGCGGGCGGCCCGGCGTCCGGGTCGAGGGCCGGACGGCCGTCGGTGACCGGCCTGCGGGCGTTGTCGTCGTGCGCGTCGTCGTTCGCCGAGCCGCCGAACGGCATCATCGACACGGCCAGCGCCAGCCCGGACAGGGCGACCGCGGCGGCGAGCAGGCCGCCGCGCACGATCCGCGCCCGCGCGGCGCCCTGCTGCGGCTCCCCGCCGTCGGCGCCCGCCGCGGGGCGGCGGGCGCCGAGGCGCACCTCGGCGGCCCGGCGGCGGCGCTCCAGGTAGGCGAGACCGCCCCAGCCGATGACTCCGCCGGCCAGCGCGGCGGGCAACTGGCCGCCGTGCGGCCGCATGCAGGCGGCGGCCTGCGCGCACCCCTCGCAGGTGGCGAGGTGCCGGGAGAGGTCCTCGGGGGTCTCGGCGGCGGCCGCGGGGCGGGTGACCGCGTCCAGCAGCCCGGCGTAGCCGCGGCACTCCGCGTCCATCGGGGTGTCGAGGTGGTTGCGGCGGCAGCGGTCCCGGAACAGGGTCCGCACCTGGTCGAGTTCCTCGGACACCCGCGCGGGGTCCAGGCCCAGCCGGCGGGCCACCACGGTCGACGGCAGCGCCTCCACCTCGGCCAGCCACAGGAGCCTGGCGTCCGGCTCCTGGAGGTCCCGCAGGGTGCGCAGGGCGAGCGGGCGACGCGGCGGCGGGCCGGTCCAGCGGGCGGCCTGGTCGGAGTTGAGCCACAGGCGCAGGTCCGGGACGAGCCGGTCGCCAAGTCCGCCGGCCTCCCAGGACGCGGCGGTGGTGCGCACGGCGGCCAGCGTCAGCGGGATCGCGGGCAGCCGGGGCGTACGGCGCCCCCGGGACGCGTCGGCCTCGGCGGCCCGGACCTCGCGCAGGCCCGCCGCGAAGGCCTCCGCGGCGAGTTGCCCGGCCTCGCCGGCGCCGGCCGTGCACAGGTCGGCGTAGGAGAGCACGGCGTCCCAGCACTCGGCAAGCAGCGCGGCCTCGGTCGCGTCCTTGGGGCTCGGCAGGTCGGGCATGGGTCTCCTGCATCCACGGGCGAGGTCAACTCTCTGCGCTCAGGGAGAAGTTGGGGGGCACCTCGGGGTAGAGCACGAGCTTTTCACGCCTTTGACACGACTGACAAGCCACGTATGCAATTGTCGTGACGGATCCCGTGGTCCTCAACTCCGCTCCGTAGTACGGACCGAAGCCCCCAATCGACCCACGGGACCCGAAAACGCGCGGCTGAGGGCTACCGCGCCGCCCCCTCGGTCTCCTGGGGCGTCTCCTCCGCCGCCGGCAGGCTGTCCATGAAGGAGCTGACGGAGAACACCGCGTGGCCGGGGCCGGGCGGGCCGTAGCCGGGGGGCGAGGAGAGTCCGAAGTCGTCCATCGTGGCACGGTAGGCCTCCAGGAGCCGGATGTGGTACTCCAGCGGCGCGCCCTGCGGGTTGGCCTTGCCGAGCGGGGTGGTGGGCTCCGGGCACCACGTGGTGAAGCGGGGCGTGATGCCGTGCGACATGAAGAAGCGCAGGCCCTCGGTGGTGGACGCGATGGCCTCGTCGACGGTCGTGAAGCCGAACGGCTCGGCCATCTCCACGCCCGCCACGAAGTTGGGGATCACGTTGCGCGCGCCGAACACCTCCGCGGAGTCCAGGATGCGGCGGTGCCACTCGTCGCGGCCGACGTAGCGCTCCTTGCCCGGGCAGTACAGCTCGAACAGACGGCGGTCCCAGACCTCGAAGTTGGGGTGGTAGATCTGCACGCCGTAGTCCTTGAACCGCTGCACGTCCGGCTTCGGCAGCGCCTGCGCGACGACCTTGCCGATCCAGCGGCCGGGGAAGCGCTCCTCGATGGCCTTGGCGTAGTGGCCGTAGAAGTCGGCCTCGTCGCGGCCCGCCACCTTGGACGTGACGGCGCCGCCGGTGAGGGTGTACGCGGTGGACGCCTTCTGGGTGTCGTACCGGTCGATGATCTCCAGCGCCTCCAGGACCTCCTCGACGTCCTTGACGCCGGTGTAGGGCCGGCCGGCCGCCTTGTGCTGGCGCCAGTTGTGGTTGATGTCGCAGTACTGGCACTCCTCCTTGGCGCCGAAGTACTGGCAGACCCGGAAGACGGTGAGGTAGATCAGGTAGCCCCACTGGATGGTCGGGGCGACCTCCATCACGGACTTCCCGTTGGACAGCGTGTGCCGGTAGTACTCGGGCATGGGCGGCACACCGACGTCGGCGATCCGCTTCCCGTCCAGGTAGAGCCCGAGCAGCCCCTCGTCGTCGGCGGCGACGCGGTAGGGCGAGGCGGGATTCACCCGTACGGAGACGACGGTCCGCCGCAGGTCGTACGGTCCGCCGGTGAGGATGATCTCCTCCGGCGGCCGCCGCAGCGCGGCCTCCCCCAGTTCGGGCAGCGTGCCGTGGTCGAAGGAGAAGATGAAGTACGACTTCGGCTTGACCTCACCGCCCTCGTTGTCACTGAGCGCGGACGGGTCGAAGGCCACGCCGCCCCGGAGCAGATCCTCCTTGAAGACGGCCTCCCGCGGCACATGCGGGAAGCGCTCCATCAGATCCTCGACCAGCTCGGTACGGCTGCCCATCCCGTTGACTCCTCCCGACTCGCGTGTACGACTTCTCACGGTATGCCTACGCTCGCGCGCGGGTCGTGCCGGGTCCCCCGCACGGAGGCCGTGAACCTCTGTCCGGTGGCCGTCGGGTACGTTCCCCCGTGACCTTGTGGGCAGTGGTGTGAGGGTGAGGCGGAGCGGGATGACCGGGACTGGAACCGTGACCAACTGGGCGGGGAACATCACCTACAGCGCCGCGGAGGTGGACCGGCCGGGCTCGCTCGACGCGGTGCGGGAGCTGGTCGCCCGCAGTGCGCGGGTGCGGGTGCTGGGCAGCGGGCACTCCTTCAACGAGATCGCCGACCCGGGCGCCGGAGGCACCCTGCTCTCCCTGGAGGCGACGCCCGCCGAGGCCGACGTCGACACGGCGGCCCGGACGGTCCGGGTGGCCGGAGGTCTGCGGTACGCGGAACTCGCCCGCCGGGTGCACGCGCACGGCCTCGCGCTGCCCAACATGGCCTCCCTGCCGCACATCTCGGTGGCCGGCTCGGTGGCGACCGGCACCCACGGCTCCGGCGTGGGCAACGGACCGCTGGCCGCCCCCGTGCGGGAGGTGGAGATCGTCACCGCGGACGGCTCGACGGCCGTCGTCGGCCGCGGCGACCCGCGGTTCGGCGGGGCCGTCACCTCCCTCGGCGCGCTCGGCGTGGTCACCGCCCTCACCCTCGACCTGGAGCCCGCCTACGAGGTCGAACAGCACCTGTTCACCGAACTCCCCCTGGAGGGGCTGGACTACGAGACGGTGGCGGCCGCCGCGTACAGCGTCAGCCTGTTCACCGACTGGCGCGACCCGGGCTTCCGCCAGGTGTGGCTCAAGCGGCGCACCGACCAGCCGCTGCCCGCCTTCCCCTGGGCGGTGCCCGCCAAGGTCGCGCTGCACCCGGTGCCGGGCATGCCGGCGGAGAACTGCACGCAGCAGTTCGGCGTGCCCGGACCCTGGCACGAACGACTGCCGCACTTCCGGGCCGAGTTCACCCCGAGCAGCGGTGCCGAGCTGCAGTCGGAGTACCTGCTGCCACGCCGGTACGCCCTCGACCTCCTGCACGCGCTCGACGCGATCCGGGAGACGGTCGCCCCGGTGCTCCAGACGTGCGAGATCCGCACCGTCGCCGCCGACGAGCAGTGGCTGAGCCCCTCCTACGGCCGGGACACCGTCGCCGCGCACTTCACCTGGATCGAGGACACGGCCACGGTGCTGCCGGTCGTACGCCGGCTTGAGGAGGCGCTGGCCGGCCTCGACCCCCGCCCGCACTGGGGCAAGGTGTTCGCCACTCCGCCGGCCGTCCTGCGCGGCCGGTACCCGCGCCTGGACGACTTCCGCACGCTGGCCCGGGAGTTGGACCCCGCCGGAAAGTTCACGAACGCCTTCCTCGCGGACCTCCTGGCTCCGTGACCCGCACCTCCGCCCACACCACCTTGTAGGCGCGGCCCGCCCGTCGCTCCACGCCCCACCCCTCGGACACGGCGGCCACCAGCACGAGCCCGCGCCCGCCTTCGCCGTCCGGCTCCCGCACCACCGGGAGCCGTTCGGTCCGCGCGTCGGCCACCTCCACCCGGACGACCGCGCCCTCCCACAGCAGCCGCACGCGGAAGTCCCGCCCGGCGACGCGGCCGTGCCGGACAGCGTTGGCGGCGAGCTCGGCGACCACCAGGGTCACGTTCTCGCCCGCCTCGCTCCCATGCGGGAAACCCCAGGCGTCCATCCGATGCGCCACGAGCCGCCGCGCGAGCCGGGCACCTCGCGGGGTGCAGCTGAACAACTGGCTGAACATACGTACGGTGACGGGCTCCTGGAGCCGGGGATCTACGTGCATGGCCCGAAGGTTCCACAGGTCACGCGAGCCGAACCAGGCACGGCGCTCGTACGCCGCACACTGTAGGAGCGTCACGGGGCGTGACCCTGGGTGCCCTCGCGGGGTTGGAGACTTCAGCGGACTCGGGGGTACCTGCATGACCGAAACCACCAGCACCAACACGGCGACCACGACCACCGGCGAGCCCGAACCGTCGGACAGCATGAAGGCGTTCGGCGCGGCGCACAAGGCCTTCCGCAAACGGGCGGGCTACACCCAGGAGGACTACGCCCCGCTCGTCGGCTACCAGCCGGGCACCGTGGCATCGATCGAACAGGGCCGACGCTTCCCGCCCCGCGTGTTCGTCGAGCGAGCGGAGGAGGTCCAGGACGCCTTCGGCGCGTTGAAGGGCGTGTACAAGCACGTCGGCCGGGAGAAGGGGCTGGCGTCCTGGTTCCGCCAGTGGGCGGAGCTGGAGGAGCAGGCGATCAGTCTGTACACCTTCGAGAACCGGGTCGTTCCAGGACTTCTGCAGACGGAGGCCTATGCGCGGGGGCTGTTCAGCGTACGGCTGCCCGTGCTCGCCGACCCGGAGATCGAGGCGATGATCACGGCCCGCCTGGAGCGACAGTCACTGTTCGCCGAGCGGCCCAACACGGTGTTCAGCTTCATCGTGGAGGAGCACGTCCTTCGGCGGGCAGCCGGCGAAGGAAGGGTGATGCGCCAGCAGATCGACCACATCCTGGAAGCCACCGCACCGCGCAACCTGGAATTCCAAGTGGTGCCGATGAGCCACGGCGCTCACGCCTGCCTCGACGGACCCATCCGACTCGCGGAAAGTCCCGAGAACGAGTGGTTCGCATACTGCGAGGCCCAACGGGGAGGCCGATTCGCCGTCGATCCCAAAACGATCAGTGTTCTCCACATGCGCTATGCGAAACTGCGTTCGCAGGCCCTCACTCCGGAGGATTCCCGGAGCCTGTTGGAGCAGATGCGAGGAGCGCTATGAGCACCGACGAACTGGCCTGGTTCAAGAGCAGCTACAGCGGGACCGACGGCGACGACTGCGTCGAAGTGGCACTCGCCTGGCGCAAGTCCACCTACAGCGGTGACGACTCCGGCGACTGCGTCGAGGTGGCCGCCTGCCCCGGCACCGTCCACGTCCGCGACTCCAAGAACACCGCCGGCGCTCAGCTCGCCCTCTCCCCCACCGCCTGGTCGGAGTTCATAGGGTTCGCCCGCAGGCCGTAGTCGGCCAAGAGGTTACCGCGCACAGTCTTGTCAGGGACAGGCATCGCTTCTATAGTCCGTTTCTAAACGATGGGAGCGCTCCCACAGAAGCGCGAGCGGGAGCACTCCTCCTCCCTACGACGTCGCCCCTCGAAGAGGCCCCCCTATGCGACTGCTGCCCCATCGGCTCGACACCGCGCGCGGTGTCCTGTGCGCGCTGCTCACCGCTCTCGCCCTGGTCGCCGCCTTCCTGGCGGCCGTTCCGACGGCGCACGCCGACACCCAGATCTGCGACACCTACGGAACGACCACGATCCAGGGCCGCTACGTGGTCCAGAACAACCGCTGGGGCACCAACGCCGCCCAGTGCATCACCGTGACGGACTCCGGCTTCCGGATCAACCGGGCCGACGGCTCGGTGGCCACCAACGGCGCGCCGAAGTCGTACCCGTCCGTCTACAACGGCTGCCACTACACCAACTGCTCGCCGGGCACGGCGCTCCCGGCCCGGCTGGACACCATCTCCAGCGCGCCCACCAGCATCTCCTACAGCTATGTCAGCGACGCGGTCTACGACGCCGCGTACGACATCTGGCTGGACCCGACGGCCCGCAAGGACGGCGTGAACCGGACCGAGATCATGGTCTGGTTCAACAAGGTCGGCCCGGTCCAGCCGGTGGGCTCGCAGACCGGCACGGCCACGGTCGCCGGGCGTTCCTGGCAGGTGTGGTCCGGCAACAACGGCTCCAACAACGTGCTGTCCTTCGTCGCCCCGTCGGCGATCAGCAGCTGGAACTTCGACGTGATGGACTTCGTCCAGCAGGCGGTGTCCCGCCAACTCGCGTCCAGCAACTGGTACCTGACGAGCGTGCAGGCGGGCTTCGAGCCCTGGCAGAACGGTACCGGGCTCGCCGTGACGTCGTTCTCCTCGGAGATCCGCACGGGTGGCAACGGCGGCGGAGGCAACGGTGGCGGGGGCAACCCCGGTGGCCAGACGGCCTGTTCGGTGACGTACGCCACGAACGTCTGGGCGGGCGGATTCACCGCCGACGTGACCGTCCGCAACACCGGTTCGACGGCGGTGAACGGCTGGCAGCTCGGCTTCACCCTGCCCTCCGGGCAGCGCGTCACCAGCGCCTGGAACGCGACGGTGAACCCGTCCTCGGGCGCCGTCACCGCGACCGCCCTGTCGCACAACGCGCAGCTCGCGCCGGGCGGCAGTCAGACGTTCGGCTTCCAGGGCACCTACAGCGGCACGTTCGCCGCACCGGGCGCCTTCACCCTCAACGGCACTGCCTGCAACACCGCCTGAGACGCACCACCACCCCCACAAGGAAGGAAGGACCGAACGTGGCTCGACGCAGCAGACTTCTTTCGGTGGCGGCGGCCTTCGCCACCCTCCTCGCGGCACTGGGCCTGACCCTTCTCGGTCAGGGCCGCGCCGAGGCGCACGGTGTGGCGATGATGCCCGGTTCGCGCACCTATCTGTGTTACGTGGACGCCCGCACGGCGACCGGCAGCCTCGACCCGACGAACCCCGCGTGCCGGGACGCCCTGAACAAGAGCGGTGCCACGCCGCTGTACAACTGGTTCGCGGTGCTCGACTCCAACGCCGGTGGCAAAAACCAGGGTTACGTGCCGGACGGCACCCTGTGCAGCGCGGGAGACCGCTCGCCGTACGACTTCTCCGCCTACAACGCCGCCCGCGCCGACTGGCCCAGGACCCACCTGACCTCCGGGTCCACGATGCAGCTCCAGTACAGCAACTGGGCAGCGCACCCGGGTGACTTCCGGGTCTACCTGACCAAGCCTGGCTGGTCGGCCTCGTCCCAGCTGCGCTGGGCCGACCTGGACCTGATCCAGACGGTCAGCAACCCGCCGCAGGTGGGTTCGCCGGGCACCGACGGCGGCCACTACTACTGGAACCTCCCGCTGCCGTCCGGCCGTTCGGGCAACGCGCTGCTCTTCATCCAGTGGGTGCGCTCCGACAGCCAGGAGAACTTCTTCTCCTGCTCGGACATCGCCTTCGACGGCGGCCACGGCGAGGTGACGGGCATCCGCAACTCCGGCTCGGGGACTCCGTCCGCGACGCCGACGGTCACTTCGACTCCGACCTCGACGCCGTCCGGCCCGCAGACCGGCTCCTGCATGGCCGTGTACAACGTGGAGAACGCCTGGGGCGGCGGCTTCCAGGGCTCCGTGGAGGTGATGAACCACGGCACGGCGCCGCTGAACGGCTGGACGGTGACCTGGAAGCCCGGCACCGGAACCAAGATCAGCAGTGCCTGGAACGGCAACCTGACCACGGCCGGGGACGGCACGATCACGGTCAAGAACGCCGACTACAACAGGACCGTACCGCCAAACGCCAGTGTCTTCTTCGGATTCACCGCCACATCCACGGGCAACAACTATCCGGTCGGCTCGATCAGCTGCACCGCGAGCTGACGCCCACACCCCGGGCGCGCCGGCACTCCACCGGCGCGCCCTCTCCTCCGCACCTCACCGCAGAATCAGCACCGCGAGTGTCCCGATGACGGCGTCGGCGGCCACGTGCACCCCGTAGGGGACCAGGATGCCACCACTGCGCAGGCGGAGGACCCCCAGGGCGAACCCCCAGGCCCCCGCCATGGCCACGCCGGTGAAGCCGGACGGGAAGCCCCCGAAATGCGCGGCCCCGAACAGCAGGGCCTGGATCACCACGGCGGTCCTGGAGCCCCAGACCGAGGCGAGTTCGGTCAGCAGCACTCCCCGGAAAAGCGCTTCCTCCCACACCGCGTTGACCAGGGCGAACGCGACGATGCCCAGGATCGCGAGCCCGAGTGGGAGCCGTTGCAACTCCCGTAGATACTCAGCCGGCTGGGGCCGCACCGTGAGCGCCCAAGCCGTGAGCGCCACGGCGCTGAGCACGACAGTGACAAGGCTCAGCCAGAGGGTCCCGATCGTCAGCGAACCAGGCGTCAGCCATGGCGCGGCCGGGCTGAGGGCAGCGCGACGGCCGGCGAGCACGAGGCATCCCAAAGGCAGGGCGCACACCAGGACCGTGGTGACCGCGGGCGGCCAGCCGGAGAGCATCCCCACCGCGAGGCAGCCGGAGAGCGGCCCGACGAACACCGCCGCCCGGACCGCCGCCGCCGACCGCAGAACCCCGGCCCAGGCGACCAGCAGCACGACTCCGAGGCCGACGAGGGCCATCCGCACCGGCACCCCCGGCCCGACCGGAACGACCACGCAGGCCCCCAGCCCGACAAGGCACGCACCCACACGCCAGGCACGGACGGACTGGACGCGGTCCTCAAGACCTTTCGCCACTCACGCCGCCTTCCGAAAGGACGCTCATCATTGACTCGCTTGCTCGAGAAGACATCGACTCATAAGTCGCGTAAGTCAGAGACTGGACAGGCTGTCACCGCACCGGTGCGGGGGCGCGGGCGAGAGCAGTGCGTGTCTGACTGCGTGACAACGCCGGCGTGCATCGGCGGACAAGCTCGGACGCCTGCGGACCACCACCGCACGTGAGAGGCACAGTCGGCCAGGGTCGAGCCCGCGCTCAAGTTGCTTCGGGATGAAGAGGTCAGTCATCCGTGTCTTCTGGACCGACGTCGCGGAAAACACTTCTGTAGTCACCGCTCTGAACAAGGTCGTCGACAACGTCAACCATCCCGGGGATGCCTCGGTCGCGGACGATCAGCCCATCCCGGACGTAGTAGTACCTCCCACCAAGGCACTCGCCGGTCTGTCGCCAACGGTCCATGGTGCGGCGGACATTGTCCAGGGTCTAGATCGTCCCCGACCAGCGTTCCCCGCTGTCGAAGATCACCCACATGTCGACGTCGTCGATCTCGTCGAGTGGTACCCCGGCATCGGGCACGAAGCAGATTGCGTAGCCGTCACGTTGAACGCGGTAGAACGCCTCGTCCCACACCAGGTTGGCTCCCCCACCACTTGGCCACGCAAAGCGAATGTCAGCCCAGCTGGCCCGGCTCGGACGGACTGGCCCCCTCCACAACGGGCCGACGCTGGCGGTCCACAACTTCTCACGGACGCAGGCAGGGTGATCGTGAATCAGGGCTGAGTGCTGCCGCACTGTGGTTTCCTGCGCGACCACCTAGTGCTCTGACCGCATACCTTCGCCGGGTTGAGCGGGTGTGGGGCCATCAATCCCAGCTACGTGGCCGAGGCATCCGCCTATGCTCGGCTCGTGCAGCCGCTTTCCGACAGCAGCAATCCGTTGATCACGGCGTTCGCAGCCGAGCTTGCAAACGATGCCGAGGCAGTCCTGGCGGTGATGCCTGGTTCTCGGCTCCAGCCGCATGCCTCGTTTTCGGTCGTCGTAGAGGGCCAGCAGGTTTCAATCCCCGAGCGCCTGTACAACGACGAGCCGCCAACTGACGCGGTGGCGTCGCTTTCGCCGCGCCAACGGCAACTTCTGCACTGCCTGTACTCAAGGCACTGCGACGGGGTGGTCAGACTGAACCTTCCCCTTGATCGTGGACACCTGGAGAAGATCGTTGGTTCCACGGACCCATGGGTCGTCCCGTTCGTCGTGCAGCTGGTTGGCGAGTACGTCTTGGAGATCCTGCTCGTCATCTGCGACGAGCTCCGTGATCTCGCCACGCCCGGCACCTGCGGCCACCTTGCTTACGGGCAGTTCATCGTTGACAACGCGGCCTTCTTCGCACGCACTCAACGGCGGGTCGTGAGCTACTGGAGCTGCTACTACCGGGGCGCCTACGCAAGTTTTCGGGGCTATCCGGGGTGCACTCTTCTTGACCTCCTACGGTCCGCTGCCTCCGACAGAGCAGGGCATCCCTGGCCCAACCTCGCTCCAGCCAGCACCATGGGGGACGGCTACTGCTAGTCCAGGCCATTAGAAATCCGCCGACCTCATGGGCAGGATCAGGCCTAGTCGGTGACCCGCGTATAGGTGAGGAATAGCGCTCCGCTTTTCAGGAGGGCGTGGTCTGTGAGCTCCCAGCGGCGCGGTTCGAAGGTGGACTTATGAGAGAAGAGCGGTATCCCGGCACCGATGGTCAGCGATCCCACCTTGAGGATCAGCTGATCGATCTCGCCGTACAGGGCATTGGCCAGCTCCGCGCCACCGATCAACCAGATGTCCTTGCCGTCCTCCTGCTTCAGCTCTCGCACCTTCGCCACTGGATCACCGGCTACCAGCTCGACCGCAGGGTCCGGGCTCTCAGCCAGCGTGCGTGAGAAGACGAGATGCCGCAGGTGGGGATAGGCATCGGTGATCCCGGCCGCGAGGCCGATCTCGTAGCTGCGTCGCCCTTCGAGGACGGTGTCGAAGCGCGTTCCCTCGGCCGTGACGGACAGTGCCGCCCGGGCGGGAGCGGGCAGCGTCTCCGGGTACTCGGTCACGATGTGCTGGAGGTAGTCGTCAGGAATTGGCCAGAAGCCGTTCGGGCCGGTGGGATCGGCGCCGTCCGGCCCGGCGATGAAACCGTCGAGCGTGGTGGCGATGTAGTAGACGAGGCTGCGCACGGATGGCCTTTCGTCGATCGGCTGCGATGTGCGGCTCGAAGAGACGGTTTCGTGCAGAATTAGCGGCCCCCCGATCGCATGACGATCATCGCACAGCCTGTTGGGCGATTCCGAAGGTTCGCATCAGGAGACGAATGCGAGCACTGCCGGCGACGGAGCCCCAATCGCCCTGCGGCAGGGTGGCAGCGCTCGATTCCTGGCCCGTCTCCGAGCGGTCTCAGCGCGGCGGGGGCGCACCGCGACAACCCCCGGTCGGGCCGTCTCTGGGCCGTCCGGGGGTGCTCAACGATGACAGATGACGACAGTCGACGACGGCTCTTCCCCCTGCCCAGCCACTGCATCGACCGCTCGATAGGGTGCGCCTCAACTGCGGCCAATCTTGGGGGAAGCACGATGATCGACCAGAGCAACGAGGTGAAGTCCGGCTTCAGCGTGCATCCGCTCTTTGTTTTCGGGCTCGGGTGGCTGCTGGCGCTGGCCTCTCTCGTTGAGCGAGTGCCGCTGATCGGGCATGGCCGCCAGTACGGGCTGTGCCATCCCGTGCCGGCCCTGGATCCGTTCACGAGCACCGCTCTCTTCCTGATCGGCGGCGCGTGCTTGGCGTCATCGTTCGGGGCAGTCCTGGTGGCGCGGACCAGGCGTCCCCGCCGCGTGCTCCCCGTCGCCTGTCTGCTGATCGTCAGTGCTCTTCTGACAGCGGCCGACAGGGTGGATGTCCATGGGGAACGGGTCGCGGCAGAAGCGGTGCGGGCTTACGCGTCAGTTCCCGCAGACCAATGCGACTACACACCAGACGTCTACACCGCCACCCCAGGCTGGTTCTCCTGGTAGCCGGCACCGGTAGCCGACAGCACGCGGGGTAGGCTGGCTCGCCGTCGGCTGAGCAATCAGAATGGGACCATGCCCCGCAAGCCTCGTCGTAGCGAGTCGTTTCAGCAGTTCCTCGCAGCGATGGAACCAGCTGATCCGCACGAACAGTGGATACCCGTGGTCGAGCCTGGCGTGATCGACCAGCACGCCGGAGCCCGGTGGCAGTTGAAGCGTGGTCCTCTGGACGTTCGGGTAGCCCGGCGATTGGCCGCCTCAGCATCATCGATGGTCGTCAGGCCCGGGGCAAGTACGAGGCTCCAAGACGTCCCCGTTGACCAGCGCGCCGATACCTGGGCGCGCGCAGAGCAGCGCTACGAGGGTCCGGGAGGGGCCATCAAAGGCCCGGATTGGCCGATCGAGCCGGTGTACAACGCGTACGAGTTCGAGTCGGACGACGGCCGTTCGATGTTGATCCTGGATGAGATTTGCTAAACATGGCCAGCAGCGAGGTACAGCAACCGCTGCGGCCACGGACGATGCCCTGTCCCAGGTGCACTCAGCCACTGAAGTCGGGCGGGTTGGTCCTGGTCGGGCGGGACGGCGATGGACGGGCGTGCCGGTCGCTGTGGAGATGTGCCGATGGGCACGCCTGGTGGAAATGGGCGGATCGGCCGGACGATGCCCTGGAAATCTGCCCCGAGCCGCGCTTTTTCAGCTGACTCAGCGCTCGCGCTGACGAAGACGAAGACGAAGACGACCAAGGCGACAACTGCTCTTGCGGAGTCCCCGACGGGTTCTGACACCGGTCGCCGACGACGCGGTGCCGTCCGGTTCGGAAGTCATCCCGAGGTCTCGTATCACTGCGCGGCTCGCAATCTGCTCAAGGTCCGTTCGCGAGAGCCTACGTGGTCGGCTCGGGTTCGGCGCGAGGCCGGAAGCGACGGTCCCAGGCGGGCGAGCGGGGACAGGGCCATCAGCACCGGGGAGAGCAGCATGCCGCCAGCCTCACCAACTGGCCGCCGGAAATGAGGCCCGTGCCCCGGCGCACATTGCCGGTCACTGACCCATTCTCCTAGTCTGACGGTGTGTTGGGTAACGGACACTTCTGGGCTTTTCTTGCCGTGGTCGCTGCGCTGATCGCCGTTCCGGGGCCGAGCGTGGTGTTCGTGGTCGGGCGGGGGGTGGCTCTCGGGCGCCGGGCGGCGCTGGCGACCGCGATGGGCAACAACGGCGGGGTGCTGGTCCAAGCCGTTTTGGTGGCTTTCGGGTTGGGAGCCTTGGTCTCGCGATCGATCGTGGTGTTCTCGGTGCTCAAGTTCGCCGGGGCCCTGTATCTGATCTACCTCGGCATCCAGACGTGGCGGCATCGCGGGGAACTGGCCGTCACGGACGCGCGGCAGCGGCCGCCCGCGAACGTGCGACGCGTCCTCCGGCAGGGCTTCGTTGTCGGGGTGAGCAATCCGAAGGGCTTCCTGATCTTCTCCGCGGTGCTGCCCCAGTTCGTCGACCGCTCGGCGGGCCACGTGACTCTGCAGCTCCTGATCCTCGGCGTCGTCTGCGCCGCTGTCGCTCTGGTTTCCGACTCGGCCTGGGGGCTCCTCGCCGGGACCGCGCGTGACTGGCTCCGCGGGTCGCCCCGCCGCCTGTCCGCGATTGGCGCAGCGTCCGGGGCGGTGATGGTCGGCCTCGGCGTCCGTCTGGCTCTCACCGGGAATGACGTGTGACAACGCACCGAATTCTCGAAACGTTGCGCGGGACGCCGGTTACTGAGACACGCTCCTAGCGCGGGGCTCATCGACTCGCAGCCCGTGCGCACGGCCGACACCGTCCCCGTTTCCACCAGAGGGTTTGGCGCAGGGTAGAAGGCCAAAGGCCGCAAGCGGTTCATCGTCACGACACGCTAGGCCTCCTGCTGGCGGTACACGTTGCTGCCGCGAGCATCCAGGAGCGGACGTTCGCCTGGATGACCGCGCACCGGCGGCTTGCCCGTGACTACGAGACCGATCCCGCCCGGTCCGAGACCATGATCCGGTGGGCGATGATCGCCATCATGGTCCGTCGGCTCACCCGAAGTTGTCCGGCCAAACGGCCAGGACCACGGCGCCTTCGGTGGGCGGGCCCGTGGTAGATGACAGGCAGCTGCAACGCGTCAGGAATTCTGGACGGCGCCAACGAACCGCTCGACCTTGCTCCGCAGATCCGACGAGATGCCGGAGAGGCCGCCGACGATGAAGGTCAGTTGCCTTGCAAGCTCCGGATAGGTGCTCCAGACAGCTGGGGCCCTGGTCAGGACCGCGCGCAGCAGGTCGCCCTGGTACATGTCGCCTTCGGCCAGCGGGTTGTCACGAAGCACCTCCACCGCGAGCGGAAGAAGCACCGGCAGCCCAATGTCCTGCCCGATCAGCAGGCGCAGGTCCTCAACGGTCAGAGTCCCGACCGGCCGACTCCGCAGGGCATGCGCCGTCGCAATGAGATAGGTGGCGTCGGGCGACGGCGCCTGCCAGCGATCACGTTCAAGCTCCTCAAGGGAACGACCACGGTCGATAGACACAGTCACCAGACGATTCTCACGTGAATGCGTGCGGTCGGGTAGCCGGAGGTCACGGACCTTCCCCCTGAGTGGTGAACACGCTGATACTGGATCTGCTTGATCCGGAGGAAGCGAGAACGCCGCCGATGGCGATGAAGGACTACTCGGACGAGTTCAAGGCCGATGCCGTGGCCCTGTACGAGTCCACACCCGGGGCGACATGCAAGAGCATCGCCACTGACCTGGGCATCAACAGGAACACCCTGCGCAACTGGGTGCTGCGCGACCGTCGGCGCCGCGGCGTCGACCCCGCCGCCCCGCCGGCCGCCGGAAAGGCGGTGGCCGGGGCCGGGCAGGAGGCTTCGGCTAGCGAGCCGCTTCCAGTTCGTTGACGACCACCGGGACACCTATGAGATGAAGCGGCTCTGCGAGGTCCTGGACCTGAACCGGTCCAGCTACTACAAGTGGCTCGCCGGAAGACACGCGAGGGCGGCACGACTACGCGAGGACCGGCTCCTGGCGGCGAGGATCCGCGAGGTCCACAGCGAGTCCGGCGGCGCCTACGGCTCCCCATGGGGGCCGAGTCCGGCACCAAAGCCGCCGTCGGCAACACCACCACGATCGCCGACGGCGGCTACCCGGGCACCGGCCTGGTGATGCCGCACCGCCGCCGCCCGGGCGAGGAGCTGCCCGACTGGAAGCAGGCCCACAACAAATCGCACAAGCAAGTCCGCGCCCGCGTCGAGCACTGCTTCGCCCGCATGAAGCGGTGGAAGATCCTCCGCGACTGCCGCCTGCGCGGCGACGGCGTTCACCACGCCATGCTCGGCATCGCCCGCCTGCACAACCTTGCTCTCACGGGATGGCTCCTGCCGCATGCGGGACCTGAGAGGTCCACGGGAGACGGCTCCCCACCTCGCAGTCTTGGAGGAGATTCAGGCGAGGCAGAACTCGTTGCCCTCGATGTCCTGCATCGTGATGCACGACTCGTTGACGCCATCGGCGCGCTGCGTCAGCACGTGTTTCGCGCCGAGAGCCATCAGCCGTGCGCATTCGGCCTCGAGTGTGGCCAGGCGCTCGTCACCCACGAGCCCGGCGCCGGCCCGCACACAGAGATGCACCCGGTTCTTGACGACCTTGCCTTCGGGAACTCGCTGGAAGAGCAGGCGTGGACCCGCACCGGAGGGATCAGTGCACGCGAAGTAGATCTCATCCTCAGGCGGCAGTGAACCTTCCCCTTGATCGTGGACACCTGGAGACTGGGACGCGAGGTTCCAGAGGAAGTAGTGCCAGGTGGGAAGCAAGAGCAACCGCAGCAGGC
>NZ_JBIUVQ010000029.1:0-64879 GCF_044743035.1 Streptomyces sp. NPDC087787 | reverse complement strand
CCCGCGGAGCGGGTCCCTTCGGGCTGCGCCCGAAGAAGCGAGCCGGGTCGCTGCGCTCCCCGACCGCTCCCGCTCCGCGTGAGCGGATGCGGCTCGCTCCGCTCACCGCCAGGCGGCACGCGCTCTGCGCTCACCGCCAACCGCAGAGCATCCGGCCCGCGTTGCGGGCCGGGGCCGGCCTCCGGCCGACCCGTGGCCTCCGCTGCGCTCCAGCCACGCCGGGCGCGCCCCCAACTCCCATGCGGGCCAGGTGTGCCACGCTCCGCGCGGCCCACCCACAGGGCTCGGGCCACAAGCAGCAGCAAAGAGAGGGAGGGTGACGAGTCGTCGGGAGAGCGACCGGCCGAACACAGTTCGGGGTGGGTGGGTTGGGGCGGATCCGCGGGTGCTTCAAAGATAGTAGCTAGCTTGATACTGGAATGACGGTGCACCACTCCTCACCAGGGGAAAGGGGGCTGTGGAATGCTTCGGATACGGGATGCGATATCGAAGAACGAAAGGCCTGGAATTGCGAGTATGGCGCGGGTGAAAGGCGGATCGGAAATGGCGGGATACGTGGGTGGGTGCGTTCGCGGGTGGTTAGCCGAATTGCTGCGGGTGGCGTTCGAGTGCAGGTGGGGATGAGAGCTGCGCGTGGCGGGGTATCCGTGTCAGGGGCTGTCGGCCGACCGGGCCGAGGCGCCGTGGTTCGGTCTCGCGCGCGTGCGCGTCTTATTGATAAAAGGGGCCGGCGCGGAAACCTGCTCTGACCTGCGGTTTTGCGAGGGGCTATGTGTTGGGCCTGACACATCGACCTGCGGTTTTGTGCCCCGTCCGACACAAGAGCACCACATTTGGCCCCGGAAACAGGTACAAAATGCGTTCGTGCTGGTCAGGTGCGTACTCGCCTGCCAGGACGCGAGAGGCGATGTGTCGGCGTCGACACCAGGGGGCCACGCCGACGGGGACAAAGGTCCCCTTGGGCGGGGACAATCTCGGCTAGGGTGCCGGGGATCACAGAAGATCGAGCAGCAGGAGCCAGGGTGGCCGGGGAAGCGAGTCGCTCCACCAGCAGAGGCCGGCGGTCGGCGAGCCGCGGTGAGCCCGTGACGTCGCCGCTGGCGGACAGCTTCGCCAAGGCCCTGGACCGGACGCCACCCGAGCGGGGCCGGCCGGTGAAGTCGGCGAGCGTCGAGTACAAGTACCGCGAGCCCCACGACGCGTGGGGGCGCGGGGGCTACAGCATGGTCAGCAACGACTTCCTCGCGGACGTCCTGGCGGTGCTGATCGCCCGGTACGGCATGTCGCCCGTCCAGTCGGCCGTCCTGCTGTTCTGCATGGGCCGCCAGGTCGAGGGCCGCCTGAAGATCACGCACATCAAGGTCGCCAAGCACCTCGGGGTGGAGCGGGCGAACGTCACCCGGGCGCTGGGGAGCCTGGAGAGCTGGCACATGCTCCAGCGCCGGACGAACTCGGTGATCGTGGTCAACCCGCTGATCTGCTTCAAGGGCAACGGCGACCTCCAGCGCGAGGCCCTGGAGCAGCTGCGGCAGGACGCCAGGGCCGCGCTGAGGAAGCACTTCCCGGAGATGCGGGAAGATGTTCTCGCGCTGGAGCAGGCGGCGAACGAGAGCTTCCCGGAGTTCACGCGGCCGGAGGTTCCGGAGCCGCGCACGCGGCAGCTGGCGTTTGGCGACAACGACGTGGAGGAGGAAGCATGCTGATCCAAGCCACCCTCGGGTTCGCGCAGCTGCACCGCCTGGAGCTCCCCAAGGCCGCCTACGACCTCCTCAGCGCGATGATGGAGGTCCAGCGCCCCGGCGGCGAGGTGAACGCCTCACAGGCCGAGCTGCGCGCGCGCGTGGGGCTCAGCAAGAACCGCACGTCGATCGCGATGAGCCAGCTGGTCGAGCGGCACGTCGTCCTGCGGCCCGAGGGCCGCTACCGCAGCTACTTCATCCACCCCTACTTCGCCGGGTACGCCAGCGAGGAGGAGATGGTGGGGGCGCTGCGCGAGGCGACCGAGGCCATCAAGGCCGGCGACCTGGCCGCGCCGGCGCTCCCCGCTCCACAGCGGCATCTGGCCGCCGTGCCCACCCGTCGCAGCGCTTGACCGGTCGCCCGGCCGAGTGACACGACATCAGCGGCGCCGCCTCCCCCCGTGTTGGAGGAAGTGGCGCCGCTCACTGCTGTGTTGGTGAAGGTGGAAACTGCTGCAGCCAGTGGGTGAGGGCAACCAGATCAACGTGGGGGAGTTCGCGGTCGGCCTTCTCCACGGCATCGAGCAAGACGGGCACCAGGGCCTGGCAGGTCACCCACACGTCCTCGCCGACGTACTTGTGGCTCTTGGGGTTCGCCGCTGCCGTGCGCAGCTGCTGCTCGATCTGCGGAGCCATCCTGCGGATCTTCGCGAGCGACTTCGAGAGGTCGGCCGGGGAAGGCGGAGCTGGTTCCTGCTGTGGAAGCGGCGGGCGAAGCCGTACCGCGTGGCTATAGAGGGTGGCCATTCCGAGCAACACCGCCGGCGGGCGGCGACGGTAGTTGGCGAAGCGCCCGTCGCCGGGTTCACGCTGGCTCTCCCGCTTGTTGCACGGGTAGCACAGAAAGCCCCTGGCCTGGTCAGTCTGATGGTCATGGTCCAACACGAGCGAGTCGGAAGATGTCCCGCCCCGCCGACCACGGCGTCCACAGATCGCACAACGGTCTCGCTGCCAGGTGAAGAGACTCGCTTCTGTGCTGAACGGCACCGACGTGCGGACAGCTGCCGGCAGCGGCCAGAACCAACACGCGGGGGCCAGGTGCGGCAGCCATCGGTCGATCAGCCTCTGGGCACCCTCCAGCATCTGCTGTACGGCACCGAGCTCCTCCGGGTTGAGATGCCGGAGACAGGCGGGCACGCCCGGAAGAGTCCCGTACCTACAAGGGCGTCCTTCGCCGCCTGGACTGATGTTCCAGCTGCCACGGCAACGGCCGGAGCGACGACGCTCAACCACGCGCTGAGCATGAAGGACCTGCTCAACAAGCGATGGCGTCATGACGTGAGCCATCTCCTGAACCCACAAGGCTCGATCACTGAAGTCAGCCTGTACGCCGGCGGCTTGGGGGGAAGTCGAGGCGGATGCCATAGCGGCACCGTAGGGGAGCTGATGACGAGTTGCGCTCCGTTCAACGGTAGTTCCGCCGCAAAGGATCATGCTGCACCCCTTCCCCTCCCGTAGGTGTATGAGATTCAATACATGTATTGAATCTCATACACCTACGGGAGGACCCGTCGTGTTACTCGCCCTCGTCACCGCCACCCTCGCCATCGTCGGCACGCTGCTCGGCTCGATCGTCTCCGGGCGCTTCCAGGAGCGAGCCGCCGAACGCAGCGTCCGCGTCAGCCACGGTGAGGCGATCCGGCGGGACCGCCTGGAGGCCGTCACCGCGCTGGCCTGCGCTGCCAGTGATCACCGCAGCGCGATGTGGCGGCGCGGCAAGGCCGTCCTCGAAGACGCCGCCGCCGAGAAGATCGAAGCTCTGCGGAGCGAGACCCACGGGACCCGGCCCGTCGTCACCCGCTCGCTCGTGACCATGCGCGTCCTGATCACTGACCCTGTCGTCCGGGTCGCAGCCGATCACATGATCACGCTCACCTACGCGATCCACAGCGCGTTCGGCTCGATGGAGGAGCTGGGCATCGCGCGCGAGGCGGCGATGCATGCCCACGACCAGTTCGTGGACACCGCCGCCCGCTACCTCGCCCAGCACGCCTGACCGCCCCACTGCCGTGCTCGCCGGGCGGCCGGCCCCCGGAGTGTCATCGCTCTCCGGCCAGATCGGAGTCCTCATGGAGCAGCAGTCGAACGCCCTCGCCCGGATCAGCAGCGTGGAGACGGCGGCCGAGCGGACCGTCGGCACCACCGGCGGCGAGGACCTGGCCGTGCTCGCTCCGGTCGCGGCCGCCGCGCTCAACCTGCTCGCCGACGCGGTCCGGCGCGGCGGCGCCGACCAGGACGACATCGTCCAGGTCCTCAAGGCCGCCGGTGTCCACGAGGCGTTCGCCCGCGTCTTCGACGCCGCCTTCGAACGCGTCATGGACGCGACCGACGACCCGTACGACTTCGACGTGCGGCTGCACGCCGACAACCTCGCCAAGGCCGCGGGCGACGTCCGGCGCGCCTTCGAGTGGCTGTAGAGACCCCGTCCGCACCTGTCACCGCCCCTGAGAGGACCCCCGGTGCCCGCTGTGGCCATCACCTCGTTCGGCTACCTGCACGGCCCGCAGCCGGACGCCCGCGCCTGCTACGACCTGCGCTACCAGTTCCGCGACCCGCATCTGCGCCCGGAGCTGCGCTACCTCACTGCCCGGGACGCCCCCGTGCGCGAGGCGGTGATGGCGACCGACGGCGTCTTGTCGCTGGTGCACGCCATCGCCGCCACCGTGGACGCCTACCTCGCCGGGCCGCGCCAGGACGAGCCGCTGACCGTGGCGCTCGGGTGCGCGGGCGGTCGCCATCGTTCTGCGACGGTGGCTGACGCGCTCGCCGCCGTCCTGTCCGGCGACACCGAGACCGCCGCCGCGTACCTGGTCGCCGACCTGGCCGAGCGGTACAAACAGCGCGGCCTGGCCGTCGACGTCCACCACCGCGACCTCGACAAGGACGTCGTCGACCGCTGAGCACCACCCCGCCCCGCACCACCAGGAGGAGAGCCCGGTGACCACCGAGCCTGAGCACACCGACCCCGTCCCCGACCTCACGATCCCGCTGTCCGCCGCCGACGCCCAGGCGCTGGGCGACGACGTCGGGCAGCTCGCCATGCGGCTCGGTGCCGTCCTGCACGGCCTCGCGCAGCTGCGCGCCGGCGGGACGAGCATCGAGGACCTCGCGAACACCATCCTGATGTCCAATGGCCTGATGAACCGGCTGGAGGGTATCCGGGATGCCGCGGTGCGTCAGCACGCCGCGCAGGGCGGCTCGTACGGCGCGCTGGCCAGCGCCATGGGCGTCACCCGGGCCACCGCGCAGTCCCGCCGCGACACCCTGCTGAAGAAGGAGTCGAGCGAGCTGGAGCAGTGGGCCACTGGCAGCAGCTGACCGCCGTGCAGCAGGCGACCGGCCGGTCGCTGCACGGCTCCGCTGTTCGCGGCCCGGCCTTGCTGCACGAGCAGCACCCGTGTGCCGCCCGGCCGCCGGCCTCGCCGTGCTGCATGTGTTGCTCAGGCTTCGACGTACGCCACGATCGTGATCTGCCGGAGGGCGGTCACGTAGTAGATCACCCGGACCCCGTCGATGTCGTCGGCGTAGTCGCGCAGCAGGGTGTCGGGCACCGGGGTGCCCAGCTCGGGGTTGACGCTGATCGCGACGATCGCGCGGTCCAGGCGGTGCGTCTCGGCCGCGGTCAGCTTCGCCAGCTGGCTCAGCGCGGGCTCCACCAGGACGACCTGGGAGCGGCGCGGCCCGTGCTCAGGCGACACGGGGCTGCTCACCGGCTAGGCGCTCCAGGTGGGCGTCGCGGGCTTCCTCCCACAGCACGCCGGACTCCGCGGCCGGGTAGCCGTGCTCTGCGATGTCCTCGAGGACCGAGGCGAGGACGTCGACCCGGGCGCGCTGGTCGGCCGCGTAGGCGCGGACGGACGCGGCGGCGTTCTCATCGAGGGGCTGGCGGTCGGGTGCGGGCGCGGGGGCCGGCTGCTGGCTCATCCGGGGCTCCTGGACGGGTTGCTTTGCTGGCGTGTGTCCTCACGGTAGCGCCGGGGCGGGGCGCTCCGGGACGGTACGGACGAAACCCGGCACCGGGCGGCGGTGCCTGGCGGGGAGCACCTTGACCGCCGACTCGACCACCCGCGACCCGGACGGAGTGTGATGACCGGAAAGGGGGCTGTCGCGCTTGTCACGCTGTCGCGGGAAAACGGCTCTGGACGGGGGTTCCGGGGGTGTTCGGGCTTCAGAACACGATCAATTCGGGTATTTGGGCGGCTGTTGTCACGCGGTCTGCGGCGAGCGTGACAGGCGCCGGATTAGGGTGCGTGACACTCCAGATGTGACGCTCGGTGAGCGTGACGGGAGCCACGTAGAGACGGTCGTGGTCGACGGCCAAGAGCACGCCGTGAAGCTGGGGGTCTTCCTGAGTAACAGCAAGAGCAGGCGGGCCCTTCGGAGGCTGCGCGAAGGTCCGTGCGGGAGTCGGCACGGACTCTGTGCCGCCTCGCAGCCGCGGGTTGCTCAAGCGTCGGCCCTTCGGGCGCGGGCGGTCAGAGCGTCGCACAGGATGCTGTCAGGCGTGCGGGCCATGCGCAGCAGTTCACGCACCACTTCGGCCTTGTCCCAGCGGATGCCGGTCTGAACCCGCAGCTCCAGGATCCACCGGTCGAGCTCCAGGGACTCGCTCGGGTCGAAGCCGACAGTCAGCCCTTCTGCCTTCGGGGCGGGCGATCCCCGACTGCGCGGCGAGCCTGCCACCTGCTCAGCCTGGACCACGTCCGTCTGGCACGTGGGGCAGAGCTGGTGTCCCTCGGCATTGATCACGGTGCCCCATCCCCGGCACTCCTCACAGTCACGGGCGCGGACCGGGTCGGCGTGGGGAACGGGCTGGAAGTTGCCTTGAGCTTCGTGGACCATGACCACTCCTCGATGAGGTTGCAGTCCAAGAATTGGGGCTTTATGCACCTTTCCTTTACCTATACGGGTAACTGTCAAGAGAGGCAAATCACTCTCAGTAGCCGGAGCTGAACTTTCTGAACGGCTCAGCTCATAGGCGAGTGTGTACCTTCGGAAACAGTCACTCACCGGTCGCTCCGGCCACGGGTCTCGATCCAGGCGGCGAGCGCGTGGACGGCGTCCGGGTCGGCCTGCGCCAGGCGCACCGCGTGGCCCGCGTCGAAGCCCTCCAGCGTCCCGGCCCGTGCCATGGCCCGCAGCAGCGTGCTGTGCGCCCGCACCGAGGCGGGGACGGCGTCCGGGTCCTTCGGCGGGGCCATGCCGTGGCCCTCCAGGAGGCGGTACATGACGAACTCGCCGTACTCGTTCAGGTAGTCGAGCGCGTGGCTGTCCTCGGCCTCGTACAGCACGAGCGGGCCTTCGGCGCGGTAGGGCGCCCCGGTCGTACCGAGCAGGCCGGCCTGTGCCCCACCTCCAGGTCCCGGAGCTCGGCTTCGGCTTCGGCAGCAGCAGCGGCTTCGGCGGCGAGCTCGTCCTGGACGACGGCGTCGGCCTTCGGGTCGTACGTCCCGCCAGTAGTGGCGAGCAGCTGCGCGATGCGCCGCCACTCGCTGACTTCGGCGGGGCCGCGTTCGTCGTCGGCCAGGTCCTCGCGGTCGCGGTCGATGTGCTGCTGCAGTTCGGCGTCCTCGAGCGCGGCCGCGGCCTCGGTGGCGGTCATGCCGGTGGCGCGCCGGCGGACCGAGCGGCGGCCGATCTTCGCCTGGTCGACCGGCTGGCGGGGCGCGGCCGCCGGGCCGGGAGCCGCCAGGAGGCGCAGGCGTCGGCGGGATCGCGGTACGGGGGTGCTCACGCGAGCCTCCCAATCGTCGCGGAAACAGTGACGGGGTATCCGGCTGCCGTGCGGTGGCGAGGCAGCCGTAGACAGGTTTATAGCAGCCGTGTAATTCCGCGTATCTAGAACTTGATGTCGAGCCACTCCACCTCTTCGAATTTCACCTCCAGGCCCGCCCGGACGCCACCGCCTTGACGGAAATAGGCGTCCGCGATGGCATCAGCGACCGCGTCATGGAGGTCGCTGTCCGTCGCTCCTTCCTCCTTGGCCGCCAGGATGGCGGCGGCGTGGAAGGGTGAGACGGCGACGGTGAGGTCCCGCATCCGCCCCGCGTCAGAGGTGCCGGAAGGGCCGAACCCGAAGTACGCCCGGCAGGATATGACCAGCCCTGCGGAAGTGGCCGCGCGCTGCCTGGCCTGTGCTCTGACCTGCGGTTGCCACTCTGCTTCGGTCTCCTGCGCCAGAGCGGCCTGGAGGCGCTTCTGCGGCTTCCTGGACGCTCCGGAGAGGTAGCGCTCGACCGTCTTGCGGGAGACGCCCAGGCGCTCGGCCAGCGTCCTGGTGGAGCCCTTCTTCCGCGTGCGAAGGAATTTCATCTGGGCTCGCGCGGATTTCGGCGCGGGCCGGGTGAACAGGGCACGCTCCGCACGGGCGAAGCCGTCCATGATCTTGGCGTGGACCCGGGCCGCGCGCTGCGCGTCGTCATCAGTCATGTGAGCAGCACACCTGTACGGGCTTGTGGACAGAGGCCGCCGGATAGACGGTCTCCCTCGCCCGTCGAAGGGGTTGACGGCGCAGGTCAGGCGGGACTTGGGTGGAGGGCCACGTCCAGAGCAAGGGGGCTGGCCATGGAGCTGCTCAGGTTCTCCGACCATCTGCCGCAGTGTTCGCGCTGCCGAGGCGATCTCATCATGAGCGGGGTGGCGCCGAACACGACGAACACGGGCGGCCGATCCATCTGGAGCTGTGCCCGGCCTGCGACACCGGCGACGTCGACCGCCCGGCGGCCGGCCTTCTCGTCCAGTGGTTCGCGAACGACGGCGGCAAGGACGAGCGCCGCGCCAAGGAGGGCGCGCACCTGCTGATGGAGTGGACGAAGGAGTGCATGGCCGCCCACGGCTGGTACTGGCAGGACGTCCCGCCCGACCAGCTCTGAGAGCACCGGCCCGTCGTCTTCCCTCGTGGCGGCGGGCCGGGCCTTTTGCCCCACAACCCAGTTCCTGCACACCGGCCAGGCAGCTGCCTTTGTGCTCGTGTGCGCGGGTTCAGCCGGTGGGAAGCCCGGCTCGGTTTCTGTTCCGTCGGATGCGGATCTCGCTTAGCGACAGGACGATGGCCGCGAGGTTGAAGGGAGAGGCGATGACGTTGGCTATCTGGTCGATGCCGAAGAAGCGCAGGAGGCTGGCACCGAACGCGATCAGGAAGAGGGACAGAGGGAGGTATCTGCGCCACGCGGGAAGGCTCCGCATCCGGGCAACGGTGAGTGAGCACCAGAGCGTGAGGCAGAAGATCGTGATGCCCACGACGGCGATTGCGATCAGCATAATGAGACGTTTCTCTGTAGGGAGTAAGGGGGGCGTTCCGTTCGAGCGTAAAGCCCGTGCAAAAGGGGGAGGGGTGGTGCCCCGCGGAGCGCCTCCGCGGGGCACCACCCTATTCGTTTGCAGGAGTGAAGGAGCGTCAGCCGTTCGTATAGAGGATGCGATAGCTGGACACGTAACTCTTGTACGTCCTGGCCGAGCTCCAGCCTCCGGTCCGGGTGAACTTGATGGTGGTGAACGCGATCCGGTGGGTGACGCGGTCACGGTAGGAGGACTGCCAGTACGTCTCATGCGTGGCCAGGATCTTCTGCCGGCCATAGCCGTAATAGGCAACGACCTTGCACTTGAGGATGTACTGCGTGCGGTATCGGTATTGCCGCTTCCAGGCGGTTATCGGAACTTGGCCGATGTCGCCGCTGATAATATCCCACCTCTCGTGGTAGTTGTAGTTCTGCCAGCTGCTATACGACCACCGTGTGGTACTCAGGACCTTGCTGAAACTCCGGCCGGTCCAGGCGTGCTTGGGGACGCGGCAGGTGGCACAGCCCGTGACGTCGTCGTTGTTGACGGGGTCGGCGCAGGCGTAGTCGTACGCGTTGCAGCTGCCGCCCAGCACGGGGTCGGTGGACAGGAAGCGACCGGTCGCAGGGTTGTACAGGCGCACGCCCATGAGGGTGAGACCCGTGACGGTCTCCCCAGAGCGGTGCATGCCGCCGTGCCAGCCGTAGCGGACCGCGGTCTGGGCGCCGGTGCGGTTGCCGTACTCGTCGGTGCTCAGAACTGTGGGTGCCTGGCCCGCGGTCAGCGGCAGCTGCATCACCACGTCGCCGTGCAGGTTCACCATCTGCAGCACGGTGTTCCCGGTCTTGGCGGTGGTGGCGACCAGTTGGCCGTCGAACCCGTTGACGTTGCGGGTCAGTGCCCCGGTCGCGGTGTCCTCCACGATCCAGCGGGGGATGTCCACGTCGGAGCCGTAGTGGTTGAGCTTGGACTGGGTCTGTGTCCAAGTACCCGAGGAGTTGGATTCGACTGTCCAGCCGCGGAAGCGGAACTGGGAGTCGAGGGTCCAGGTCTGACGCTGGCTGCCAGCGGTCTGCTGGCGGACCAGGTCGTTGGTGTGGTACGTCAGCGTCGTGCCGGGGGCCGCGGTGGTGCGGCCGAAGGCGTCGTAGGCGTAGCCGGAGTCGACCAGCCGGTCGGCGCTGTCGTAGGTGTGGCTCACCGTGGTAGCACCACTGGTGGTGCACTCCAGGCCTGGCTGTGAGGCCGAGGTGGCCCGCGTCTTCCGGTTGGAGTTCTTGTCGAAGGTGTAGCTGCGGGTGATGCAGACGGCGTCGACGGTGTCGTCCTCCGCCTTCACTAGTCGGCCGACCTTGTCATACCGGTAGCTCTGGTTTGAGGTCTGCCCCAGCGAGCCGGTGTAGAGCGACCGCTGTCCGTGGACCGTGGGCACCACGGTCTCGGAGAAGAGGAGCTCGCCGTCGCTGTCCCGGGTGTAGGTGCGCTGCGTGGCCATGCCCGCGGGGTTGGTGCTCTGGCGCAGGGTGTAGCCACCGGGCAGCTTCTGGCTCAGCACCTGACCGTCGGCGCCGTAACTGACCGAGAAGGTACCGGCCACCGAGTCCGTGATCGAGGTGAGCAGGTCCCGCGGGTCGACCGCGGTGTCGTAGGCGTACGACGTGGTGGACGGCACGCTGTCGCTGGCACTGAGCGGACGGTCCTGAGCGTCGTACTTGCTGGTGGTCACGCCACCGTCGGCATCCGTGTAGGAGATGAGTCGGCCGAGCTTGTCGTAAACCTTCCTGATCGTTCCGCCATTGGTGGAAGTGATCGTGGCAAATTTGCCGCTGGCGGAATCGTACGTCGTGGTGACAGCCGGGACGGCCGTGCCGAGGCCACCGGTGATCGTCACGGTCGTCGCGCGGCCAGCGGCGTCATACACGGTCGTCTTGACACGGGCGCTGCCGTTTGCGGTTTCCGTCAGCTTGGCAGTCTCGCCCCAACGGTCGTACTCGACCGTGGTGGTCACCAGCTCCGACGGGTTCGAGCCGCCGCCGCTGATCGCCGCCGCCGGGCGGGTGCGGCACACCTCGTCGGCCCACTCGGGGCGGCCACCGCAGACGCCCGTGCCATCACCCGTGTAGTAGTCGTTGATCACGGTGCCGGCGTCGGACCCGCCGGACGCGGGCAGGCTCCCGCTGATCTGGAGTCCGGCGCTGTTGTAGCTCGCCTTCTCGGTGATGGCCAGACCACCGGGGTCCTGGATGGTACTGGTGGGCTTGCCGACCACCCAGTCGTAGACGGTCTGCGTGACCCGGGCGTCAGCCGTGAGCGTCGGCCAGTTGCGCGGCTGTCCGCCCTCGGTGCTCTTGGTGACCTTGTCGGAGACGGATGCCGTGCCGTCGGTGGGACGGCCGCTGTCGTACTCCCTGACGGTACGGTGACGGACGGCCAACTGCTCACCCGCGGCGGCCACCGTGGTGGTGCCGTCCTTCAGATCGCTCTCCAGTACGACGCGGTGCAGCGGTCCAAGGGTCTCTGGCTCGCGGGAGCCGTCGGCGTTGTAGACGCTGCGGTTGGAGAGTAGTTCGGCGCGCTCGGCGGCGGGTAGGGCAGCGATACCGAGGTCGGCCAGCTGGGCCTTGTCGGCGTCGGTGGTGCCCAGCGCCAGGGCGCGGTTGGCCGCGGACAGCTCGCGCACGGCGTTGCCGGACGCGTCGTACTCCGTGGTAGTGATGTTCTTGGCCGGGTCCAGGGTATTGACCTCACGCCCGGAGGCGTTCAGATAGTGCACCATGGCGCGACCGTAGGCACCTGTCGTCAAACCGGCACCGTCGTGCGACGCCGGGATGGAGCCCGTGGGGATGATGGCGGTGGCATCGGAGGGGGCGTCCAGCTGACCCCATGCCCGCACATCACTGGAGCCCATGGCGCGGGGCGCTTTGGTGCCGGTGAGCGGGACCCCGTATACGACGGAGGTCTCGGCAGTGTTGCCGTCGAGCTCGTCAGCGGATCCGGCCTTGAGTGTGGGGCGGGAGACCTTGAGTAGCATGCCGTCGCCAGCTACCGGGTCGGAGCCGACCTTGCCGTAGACGAAGGTCCACGCAAGCTGGCCGGGCGGCGTCATCTGGGTGACCCGTCCCAAACTGTCATAGGCGTACGTCGTCTTCAGCGCCGGAGAGATCCGGGGATCCCAGGTCTCGCGCAGACGGCCGGAGTTGTCGTAGGCGTACTTCGCCACGGTCGTCGCCGTCGAAGCCGTGGCTCCCGGTGAGGTGGTCCAGGCACGGATTTCCACCACCTGGTCCTTCACATCGCCGAAGGCGCCCGCCGTGGCCGTAGTCGAGGTCGCATAGACAAACTCCAGGACGCGGCATCCCCGAGTGGCCGGGGCGGTCTCGCAGGTTCCTACGTTCACCGCACTGGTGGCGGCGATGACGCGCTTGGGCCGTGCGAGCACCTTTCCGTCCACCGTGACGGCCTCGGACACCACCTCGGTGGTCGAGTGTGCCTGGCCGTCGATCAGGGACCGCGACACCGTCCACGCTGCAGCCGAGGAGTTCACGCGGCTGAACGTGGTCACAGTGCCCTCGGTGTCCGACAGGGTGAAGTCGCCGCTGGAGAAGCTTCCCTTGAGGGTGAGGTTCTCGGCTCCTGGCTCGGGAATCCAGCCGGTCTTGGCTGCATTCGCAGTGAATGAGATCGTCTCGCCATCGGCGCTGACCACGTCGAGCGAGGTCGCGGAGGTCTTGACCAGCTCGGAGTAGTCGGACTCGACGGTCTGGGCCGCCGTTCCGCTCGTCCACTCCTTGCCGAAGATCGCAGCCTGGCCCCCCTGGGCCGCTCCTGCCTGCGGGGTGCGCGAGGACGCGGCGCGGGTCACCTTCATGTCGAACAGCGAGATATCGGTGCCCGACAGGGTGTAGTTGCCAGTGAGCAGGTTCAGCGAACCGGGACCGGCCTCGGCCTCGGCCGCGCCGTCGGCGTTGCGGTCCACCACGACCGACAGCGGCTGGGTGCTCCCGGAGGCGCTGTTCGGGCCCGTGAAGTCGGCCTTGACCTGGATCGAGCCGTCCGGGTTGACGGTGTCGGTGGTGTTCCAGACCAGGATGCTGTTCTTGCCGTTGGTGAGAGGCAGCGGCCACGCGGTCAGCGGGCTGCCACCAGAGGTCACGTGACCGGCCGGGATCTTCACCCAGTCGTCCGCCTCCGAGCGGCGCCAGGAGAACGACACCTTGTCGTACTTCGCAGCATCGGCTTCGGCGACCAGCGGCAGACGGCGTGCGGTGCGCTCACCCTCAGCGGGCTGGACGAAGCCGCCGGGGCCGGCGTGGAAGACGTACTCGGCCGGCTCGGACGCGTTGTCGGCCTTGTCCACGGCCCGCACCTGCAGGGTGTGGGTGCCGTCCTTCGGCGGGGCGATACTGATGGCCTTGTTCGCACTGGAGCCGCTCGTGGTCACCTTGGTCCAGGTGACACCGTCCAGCGACCATTCCAGCCAGTTGTGGTCACCGCCGGCGGGCGGGGTGACGGTGAAGGTGCCGGCCTGGCCGGCGCCCTTGACCCACTTGTCCGACGGGTAGTCCGTGGAGACGATCTTCGTCGGGGCGGACGGCGCCTTGGTGTCGACCGTGAAGGTCTTCCAGGCCGACCAGCCGGTGTTGTAGTGCGTGCCGTCGTACGGGCTGGTGCGGAACTTGTACGTCTTGCCGTCCGCGAGCACACCGGAGGGCACGGTCACCGAGGCGACCTGCCCGGACGGCACCCAGGGGGACACCAGGACGTTGCCGACCTGGGTGTTGGTGGCGGAGTCGAAGATCTGGAAGGTGCCGTTGACCTTGTCGCCGTCGGCGTCGACGAAGGTGTCTCGCAGGGTCGGCGTGGTGGTGTTCACCATGTAGTCGCCGCTGTAGGAGAAGTACGGCGGGCCGGCCTCCTGCTTGGTGCCGGTACGCGGCCGGTAGTTGTAGTTGACCACCAGCTTCGGCGGGTTGGAGGCCGCGTTGGCGGAGTTGACACGCTTCCACTGGGCCACGACCGCTTCGCTCGTGGCCTGGATGCCCATGTGGCCGCGGGTGGCCTTGGACGAGGCCCACTCCTGCGCCAGCGTGGTCACATTGGCGTTGATCCAGCCCGCGGGCTGGGTGCTGGTGCACGACGAGTTGCCACGGGTCTCGGTGGAAGTCGCCTTCAGGGCCGTCATCGTCGGGCGGTTGGTCCACCGGCTGGACGTGGAGGCTGCGGGAGAGGACCACACCTCCCACGGGTACGCCTTGCAGTCGGTGTTGCCCGAGTGGAAGTTCCACAGCGACAGCTTCGCGTCCAGGACCAGCGCGTCCTGGATCGGCGTGGTGTTCCAGGAGATGAAGGTCTGCGCGGTGCGCGGAGTGCCGTCGGCGTTCTTGGTACCGGGGTTGCCCCAGTCCAGCTCGGTGTCGGTCGACTGGTCGACCGTCACGCCCTGCTGCACGTAGGTGTCGAAGACGTTGGAGAGCGAGGAGGTGGACGGGTCGATGGTGACCGGGTACTTGGTGGCCGGGTCGGCGAGGAACTCGGCGTCCGGGGTGATCACCAGGTCGACGGAGGCGCCCTTCCGGACCACCTTCAGGCCGACCCTGGCCTTGCGGGTGTGCTCACCGGAGCGCTCGTCGACGGTGGCGTCCCACATCACCGGCGCGGGCATGACAGCCCGCTTCTTGTTCTTCCCGTCGGTGAACAGCACACTGCCGTCGGCCAGTTGCGTCGCCTTCAGGCCCCTGGCCTTCAGCGGCAGCGTGTAGGAGTAGTCACCGGTCTCGGGGCGCTGCTTGAGCTCGACGAACTGCTCGAAGCCGGTCCGGGTGGCCTCCACGACCACGTCCGCACCCGGTACGGCATCGGCGTACTCCGCCCGCGTACCGTCCAGCTTCGGCTGCGGAAGCCCGCCCTTCCACTGCAACGTGATCTGCTGATCACCTTCACCCAAGGTCACCAGGTCGGTGGCTGGGGTCTGCTGAGCGGCCTTCAGCGACTTCGCCGGAGTGCCCGTCTTGCCGGACAGGCGCAGCCCACCCGGGTGGGCCCTGGGTGCTACGGTCCCATCGGCGCCCTGGACCAGGTCCAGGTCGACCTCACGCCACTCTCCCGTATCCTCGTCCGTGAACCGAACGGGCCCGGCGGCGAGTTCGGTGGTGAGCGAACCGTCCTTGTTCACCCAGGTTGTCGAGGTCTCGGTACGCTCCGACAGCGCCTCGACGCGCTTGCCCGAAAGCCGTGCGGCGACACGCGCCGACGGGATGTCCGTGGCCTGCGTGGCGGCAGCGCTCTTCGCCTCCTGGGGAGCCTGCGGGGTGGCGAGGGCCGTGGAGTACGCGCCGTCAAGGAGCGTGAGGGCAAGAGCCAGGGACAGACTTCCCGCTATCCAGCGAGTGCTTCCCCCAGACCAAGGGCGTCTGCGTCGATGGGACGCATTGTTCCGAATCATCCGGTTTCTCCGGTCCTTTCATTTCGCGAACACGCCACATCTGTGGCGCTGTTGTGAAGCTAGCCGAAGCAAAAAGAGAGCAAAGGTGGCAAGTTAGAGGTAAAGTGATCTTGGTCGGGCTGAAGCAGCCCTGTGATCTGCATCATGTGGAATTTTGCGGCGTAATGGAGCAACCTTTAGCGGGCCTTGAAGGTCTGCCGTGTGAGTCGCCCCGCCCTGCCAGCGCGGGGGGCCACCTCTTTCTCGCTCCTCACGAAGGACATCGCAGATCAGTTATGGGCAAACCGCGCTACATCTGGGGTACGGCTGCCGTGGTCGCGGCAGGCATTGCCGGAGGGCTCGCACTGGGCACCGGCTCCGATCAGCCGGGCATGGACGCCGGTCGTGACGGCAAGCCGGGTCCGGTGAGGAGCCAGGCCCGCACCGCCGAGCTGCCGACGGCCGAGCACGGCACCAAGGCCACCCTGAAGCAGCAGGAGGCCGAGCCGTTCAGCATGCTCGGCATCACCTGGAGCGACCCCTCGGCGCGGATCGAGGGCACGATCGAGGCCCGGACCCGTGCCGTGGGATCCGGTCAGTGGTCGGACTGGCTGCGGCTTGATGGTGGTGGCGGTCAGGGTGAGGCGGCCGCCCAGCGCGGCGGTACGGAACCGGCCTGGGTGGGACCGTCGGACGCGGTGGAGGTGCGGGTCACGGCGGGCGGGCGTACCTCCGACCGCCTGCCTGCCGGGTTGCGCCTGGACATGATCGATCCGGGCAAGGGCACCGGCACCGCCACCGGCACCGGCACCGGAGCGATGGAGCCGGCGGCCTTCAGCGTCGATGCGCCCGACGACCCGTCCCCCTCCCCTGACTCCACGGACGTGGTGGAGCCGCAGGACCCCTTCGTGCAGGAGACGCCGGCCGGCGACGATCCCACCACCGAGCCGGCCGAGCCCGAGGCCCCGGCCGAGCCCGCCCCGCCGAGCCAGGCGCCTACTTCTTCCGCACCGGTCTCCCAGCCCCCGCCCCCAAGCCCCAGCCCCGGTGCCACCGGGCCCAAGGCTCCCCCGTCCACCGCGCCGCGGCCGGCGATCGTGTCGCGGGCCGGGTGGGGCGCCGACGAGTCGATCAGCCCCGAGCAGCCCGATTACCTGCCCGGCGGCAAGGTCAAGGCGGTGGTGGTCCACCACACCGCCGAGAGCAACAACTACACCTGCGCCGACGCCCCCGCGGTCGTCCGCGGCATCTACGCGTACCACGTCAAGCAGCTGGGCTGGAAAGACCTCGGCTACAACTTCCTGGTCGACAAGTGCGGCACGGTCTACGAGGGCCGCAAGGGCGGAGTGGACCTGCCGGTCATGGGCGCCCACGCCTACGGCTTCAACTCCGAGACCACCGGCATATCCGTCCTGGGCACCTACACCGACGTCGCACCGAGCGACGCCGCCCTGACCTCGGTGGCCAAAATCGCCGCCTGGAAGCTCGGGCAGTACGGCGTGGACCCGACCGGTACGACCACCCTCACCGCGGGTGACAGCGGCCGCAGCTACGCGGGCAAGACCTGGGCCAAGGGGGCGAAGCTGACCCTGCCGACCCTTCACGGGCACCGCGACGGCTTCAACACCCAGTGCCCCGGCAACGCGTACTACGCCAAGCTCCCCACCGTCCGTGCCTGGGCCGCCGGCCCCGTCACCGGCCTGACGATCAAGTCCGTCACCGGCGCCGGCGTGTCCGGCACCACGTACTACACCAAGGCCGCGATCACCGTGAACTGGACGGCCACCACACCGTCCGCACTGATCAGCAAGTACGAACTCCTCGTCGACGGACAGCCGGTGGCCACGGCCGCGGGAACCGCCACCTCGGCCAAGGCCACGCTGGCGCCGGGCAGCCACCAGGTGCAGGTCCGCGCCACCCACCAGTCCGGCAGGACGGCCACCTCCGCGGCGGCGGTGGCCGTCGCGGAGACCACCGCCCCCACCTTCCCGACCAAGCCGGCCCTGGCGCTGCGCGCGGGAACGGTGAACACGACGGCGGTCCCGGTCACCCTGAGCTGGAAGGCGGCCGACAACGCCGCGTTGAAGGAGGTGAGGCTCACCTCCCCGGCCACCGCCACGTACGGGCCGGCCACGACCAGCGCCAACCTCACCGCCCGGTCCGGTGCGGCGACCACCTGGTCCCTGACCGCGTACGACCAGGCGGGCAACACCGGTACGGCCTCCGTGTCCGGCACGCCGGTCATCGTCCGGGAGACGGCCGCGACGAAGACCGGCACCTGGACGAGCAAGTCCTCGACCAGTTACCTGGGCGGCACCTCCTACACCAGCTCGACCAAGAACGCCTCGCTGACCTGGACCTTTACCGGCCGCTCCGTGGCCTGGATCGTCTCCCGGGCCGCCACCTCCGGGCAGGCGCACGTCTACATCGACGGCACCAAGACCGCCACGGTCGACCTGAAGTCGGCGACGACCAAGTACCGTGACGCGATCTGGACCAAGACCTGGCCCACCAGCGCGAAGCACACCGTCAAGATCGTCGTCGTCGGCACCGCGGGACGCCCCGCCATCACCACAAACGGCATCGTCTACCTCAAGTAAGACCCGCAGCACCCCCCTCCGGTGGCAGCCCCCGGACCCTGCACAAGCAGGACCTCCGCTCCGGCTGCCGCCGGACCCGCGTCCAGGGGTAGCCGGGCAGCAGCCAGGCCCGGGCCTGCGTCTCCGAGCGCCGCTGGATCCGCTACGCCCGCTCCTACCTGCGGCCTGATCGCCCGCGTCCACAGGCTGCTGGCCACCGACCTGTGGACCGACAACGTCTGGGTGGTCGACTCCACCCCGATCGAGTGCGCCCGCTCCCGCGAGACGGTCAAGCGCTCCGACCTGGCCGGCTGGGCCGAGTACGGCTACTGCGCCAGCCACTCCCGGTTCTTGGCCGAGGCGTAATGGGCTCGAACTCGCCCTTCGTCTGGGCACCCCTGGTCCTCGCAGGAATGTGCAACGCCTCGTCCCCGGTAGCTTCAATGCCGGGAACGAGGCGTCTGTGCTTGCCGGGCCTACAGCTCGATCTCGATGTGCTCCACGTCGGTGAACTCCACGCCGAGGCCGTGCGCGCGGGTGTTGTTGTTGCGGAAGTACATCTGCGCGAGGCCGTCTGCCGCGATCTGCTGGAGCTGCTGTTCGGTGGCGCCCTGCTCCCGGGCGGTGAACAGCTGGTCCGCGAACATGGGCGGCAGGGCCTGGGTGATGTCGCGGATCCGGGCGTCGTCGGTGGTGCCGGGCGCGGCGGTGAACCCGAACCGTGCGCGCGTGGAGACGACCAGGCCGCCGGTGGAGGCCGCCTTCTGCCTCGCCTTCGCCCGCACCTGCGGCTGCCAGCGCTTCTTGACCTCGCGCTCCAGGCGGCCGCGCAGGTCCTGGCGGGGCCGCTTCAGCTGTCCCTTGACGTAGCGCTCCACGGTGCGCTGGGAGATCCCGAGCGCCTGGGCGGCGGCCTTGGTGCCCTTGAGCTGCTTGACCAGGTACTTCATTTGCGCCTGGGCGCTCTGCGGGATGCGGCGGGTGAACGCCCCCTCCAGCGCGCGGTCCAGGCTGTCCCCGAGCGAATCGACCATGACCTGCTACTCCCCTTCTCCGGCCGTCGGGTCGGTCTTGATCAGGTTCGAGACGTTGAAGACGCCGCCGTGTTCCTCGAACTGCTCTTCGGCCCACAGGACGGTCTGGGTGCCCTGGTGCTTCACCATCCCGGGCGAGATGCCGAGCCGGAAGCCGCCGGGCACCGGCTTGCCCTCTGGAGTGTGCGGCAGGACGTCCAGCGGGGAGGGGCCGGGCGAGGGGTAGACGATGGCGTCGGTGCCGATCGCCACCGGGTACAGGCCGGCGGCCGCGGCGGTCTTCATCAGCTTGCGGTGGATGCCGATGCGCTGGTTGGCCAGCACGGCCGCCCGGATGTCGGGGCGCCACGTCTCGCGGGCGAGGGCCGGCCACGGCTCGTAGTACGGCACCTGGCCGCGGTTGCGCTGGCGTAGCTTGCCGATGCCGCCCTTCGCAGTGGCCTTGATCGCGCCCGCCAGCAGCGCCATCGTCGGGTCGACGCTTTTGGAGCGGGCCATCGCGTCCAGGAAGTTCTGGCCGCTCAGGTCGGTGGTGACGCCGAGGTCGGCCATCGTGGCCACGTACGCGTCGCGCAGCCGCTTGTACCAGCCGTCCAGGTAGCGGCCGGTCTGGGTGCGGACGTACGCCTCGATCGGCGCGACGTCGAACCCGAGCTCCACCGCGTACTGCACGGTGGGCGTGGCGTACCAGGCCGGGCCGGTGGGGCGGTCGCCCTTCGGCGTGAACGGTGACGGGAGCCGGTTGCCGTCGACGGTGCGCCCGTTGATCTCCACGCGGGACAGGTCCACATGGGAGAGGTCGACCAGCCACGAGCCGGGCAGCGCCGGGTCGAACTTCGGGTTGCCGGTCAGGTGGGTCGGGCCGTTCAGCCCGACGGTGAGGCCGTTCGCGGCGGTGGCGAACGACATGTTGACGTCGACCGCGACCAGGAACTGGTTCATGCACTCCTCATCGGTCAGCGGCCGGCACCAGTCGTAGGGCTCCTCCATCAGCATCTCGGCCGGGGTGCGCAGGTGGTGCCGGGCGAACTTCCCCTTGAGCAGCGGGTGCTCGTCCGGGACCTCGCACTCCACCACGTCGTACACGGCGGTGAGGGCGTCCGCGTTGAACGCGCGCTTGAACTCACCAGTGGCGTCGTCCTTCTCCGCGCGGGTCGGCGGGCGCAGCGCGACCATCAACTCCAGGCCGGTGACGGCCGTGGTGCCGCGCGGCGTCATCACCCGCTCCGCGTACGTGCCCAGGTAGCGGGCGAGGTCGGCCGGGTGCATCGTCGGCAGCACCGGGTCGTCCTTGCGGTCCCACTCGCGCACGTCCAGCGCGTTCCAGGCCGGGATGCACAGCTGGACGCAGTTGCGCTTGGAACCCTCGGCCGGGCGGTAGATCCGCGCCCACGGCCCAAAACCGCGCTGGGTCAACTGCCAGTCAGCCTTGACGAGTTGCTTGACCACCTTGTGGCCGTCCGGGAGCCGTCCGGCGCGCCGCTCCTCCTCCGACAGGGCGGCGGGCAGACCGTAGCGCTCCAGCGCGGCCGGGGTGAGGACAAGGACCGGGTCGGCGTCGCGGCCGTTGCGGTGCAGCCGGGCCTGCCCGAGGCGGGCCTCGGACAGCGTCCACTCGATCAGCGCGGGCAGCGACTTGGCGGGCACGTCCAGGACCAGGCCGCCGACGCAGTACGCGACGACCTGGCCGTCTTCGGCGTCGACCACGGCCAGCGGGCCGTTCTCGAACCGGGGGTCGGCGGCCGCCGTGGCGGTGGGCCGCTTCGCCGCCTTCTTCGCACCCGGGCGCCGCGACGACGCGGCGGGCGCCGGGCGCACGGCAGCAGCCGGGGCCGCCAGCGCTTCGGCTGGGGCGGGAACGGGCGAGGGGCCGGTGAAGGCTTCCGGGACCGTCGGCGCCGGGGCGTCGGCGGGCGCGTCGGCGGCCGGGGCGGGGAAGCGGGCGGCGAGGCCCTCCAAGAGCCGGGCGTACGCGGCGCGCTTCGGCGGCCGCGGCTCGGTCTTCCCTGTCTCCCAGTTCCCCACCGCCTCCCGGCGGGCGTTCAGCGCCGTGGCGATCTGCGCCTGGCTCAGGCCCGCGGCCTCGCGCAGACGCTTGCGTTCTGCGGGGACCGGCAGGTCGTCCTGCGCGACTTGCTCCAGCAGCGCATCGACGGCGCTGAACAGCTCGTTCTCAGTGGACACAGAGGTCACCTCCAATAGACATCATAGCGGATCGCGCATTGATTCGCGCATTCAATCGCGCACGAATCGCGCGATTGGCGGGATTGCAACACGCGGGCGGGTAAGCAGCGCAACCGATGTGTTCTTGCAGGTCGGGGCTGCAGCACAGGGGTGTTGCCGCCCTGTGTTGCAGCGCGTGTTGCACTCTCGCTGTCCCCGCGACATCGAATCTGGACCGATTGCCATTGAAGTTGGACGGCCGAACGGTTCGTGACAGCGAAGTTGGCCGGCTGCCAGGACGGCACGGGCGCCCGCACCCACGGCGGGCTGGTGGCAGACCTCGTGATCAGGGAAAACTGCCCCCTGCCGAAAGGGCACACTGGCCTGGTGACTTCCTGGATGCACCGCCGCTGGTTCGGGCTCTGGTCCCGTCTGCACCGCGACCTCGAGGGCGCCGACCCCACCGCGAAACGAACTGCCCGTGTCATCTGCGTACTGCTGACCGTGGCCACCTGCCTGGTGCTGGGACGCACCGCCACCTGGGCGTGCCGGGCCGTGGGCGCATCGCCTGCCCTGACAGCGTGGCTCGCCGTGTGGGTCCTGTTCGGCGTCGTCGCCGTCGCGGTGATCGCGGCCGGTGCTGGACCGGGCCGTACCCGTCGGCCGGCGCTGACCGCGCTCGTCCTGGTGACCGGCGTTGTCCTGCTGACGGCGCTGTCGTGGCCGTCCTGAGTTCCAGCCCGGTACAGCAGCAGCGCGGCAAGAGCCAGTACAGCGCGAAGGCCGCCCGGGTAGCCCGGGCGGCCTTCGTCTTGAGGTCTGAACCCTGGGGGTATGGCCTGCCCACTTTCGAGGGCTACCAGGGACGATTCCAGGGTCTTCGCCGCCCAGTGTACCTACGATTGCCCCACCATGCACAGCACGTCGCCCACCAGCATCGAGCCGCCCGACGACAAGGCCGTCATCGAGCTGATCAGCCCCGACCGGCTCAACCCCTACCTGACCGCCTGCGCCGGCGACACCAGCGCAGCCCTCGCGCTGTACCGGTGGAACAGCGACCTCGCCGCGGCGTTCTTCGAACCGCTCGGGCATCTGGAGATCATGCTGCGCAACGCGTTGGACGCGCGGCTCGTGGCCCGCCAGCAGCGCCGGGGCCGCGCCGCCGAGTGGTACACCGACAGGCAGGTCCCGCTCAGCGGCAAGGCCCGCGCCGATATCGCCCAGGCCCAGGAGCGTGCCGGACGGGCCGGCGCGACCATCCCGCGCGGGAAGATCATCGCGGAGCTGAGCTTCGGCTTCTGGCGCTTCCTGCTGGCTCGCCAGTACAAGACCAACCTGTGGCCCGACCTGGCCGGCGCCTTCCCCCGCGCTCCCAACCGTGCCCTTGCCACGGTGGAGGATCCGGTCAAGCGGCTGCACAAGTTCCGCAACCGCATCGCCCACCACGAAGGCATCTGGCACCTGCCGCTCGAAGCCCGCCGCGACGACATCCACACCGTGCTCGGCTTCATAGCGCCAGCCGCCGCAACCTGGGTTGCCGACGCCTCCCGCATCGACGACGTCCTCGCCCGACGCCCCTGACCTCGCGCCCTTCCCCCACGCTGTCTCCTCCCGGACGCCTGCGCGGGGCGCGGCCGCCACCCCGGCCTGTTTGCTGCTGGGTGTCACGGTCAGGCGGAGGGACGCCGCCTGGTGCCGCCGCCGCTGCCGTTCAGCGGGATCAGGGTCTCCAGGTGAGCGCCTTTGACCCAGGAGCCCAGCAGGTCGCGGTGCAGGGCCACGATGTCCTGGCGCAGCGCCAGGCCCAGCGCGTCCCTCGTGAACGCGCGGCAGGTGGTGACGAACAGGGCGACATCCGCGCCGTGCTCAAGGCGGGCGGTGCCGACGAACTTCTGCATGTCCTGTGAGGAGACACTGCGGTGCGGCGCGTACTTCTTGCACTGGACGACCAGCTTGCGGCCGTCGGCCAGGTAGCCGACGACGTCCGCGCCCAGGTCGCCGCTCTTGCCGCTGACGACGACCTTCGTGCAGCCGTCCCGCCGGCACAGCTCGGCGACGTACGTTTCGAACTCCTGCCACGACAACGCGTCGACCTCAGCCATCGACAATTCCCGCGCCCTGGCCTCCTCCTCGGCCCGCCACGCGCGGTCCTGGCCGACCGCGCGACGGTGCGCTCTCAGCAGCGCCCAGCCGGCCCCACCGACCACGGCCGCGGCGAGCAGGGCCACCAGGACGGGCCACACCACCGACCAGTGCCCGGCTACCCACACCACGGCGGCCAGCGCCACCACCGCGCCCCAGCCCTGCAACTGCCTGCGCGTCTTCTTCTTCAAGCGCCGGCGTCGTCGACGTACCACCATCACTCCCCCACTCCCCCAACCCGTGCCCCGCCGTACGCACCGACGGGCGCCGTCCGGCCCTTGCGTGTGCGGGAGTTCATCGGCCGGCCTGGGTGACGCCGCTCGCAAGCTGTCCCAAGATGTTCAAGATCCCCTGGCCCGCCGGGGTGGGTGCGATCAGGACGCCCAGCGCCAGGACGATGACGACGGTCAGCTTCTCGTCGAAGCGGCTACGGGCCTCCGTACGCCGCCGCAGCCGCCAGACGACGATGACTGCGAGCAGCAGCGTCACGTTGATGGTCAGCAACCGTCCCGACCTCCCCCACACGACCGGCCGTCACCACGCAGGGACGGCAGCCCGTCACCCCAGCCTCCTTATGTAGCCGGGCCTCAGTGATGTTGGGGCCGGGTTGCCGACGAATGGCACGAAGCCATCGGACCTGGCCGAATACCGCGCGCTGGCTGATCATCCCGCTGACACGGCCTCGAACCCCGTGGCAGGGTGCGGTGATCGGATCACCGGACGGCAGGGGGCTCCCGTGGAAGCACGGATGTGGAACGGCTTGGTCGGCGTCGCGAAGGAGACGTACACCGCCTCGCTGGGCGAGGGAGTCGTGCCGCGTCCGCTCATGATGCCGCTGGTGCGCGGCGAGCTGGTCGGGCTGATCTGGGTCCGCCCGCTCAAGGTCGGCCAGGACGCGCTCGCCGGGATCGCTGAACTCGCGAACATCGCCGCGGCGGCCGGCGCGGACGAGGTCGTCCTCGCCTGGGAGACCCACGACGTCGCCACCGCCTGCGAACTGCCGATCGTCGGCCCGGCGCCGTGCCTGAACATGGTGGTCGCCACCCGCGACGGGCACGTCCTGCACCAGTTCCCCTACACCGAGCAGCTCCTGTCCCGCAGCCCCGAAGGCTGGGCATCGGTCGCCCCCGACTGGAGGCCGGCCCCCGCACCGCAGCCCGGCGGCGAACTGGTCCCGCCGATCCAGGCCGCGGTGAACTTCTCCTTCACCCCCATCGAGCTGGACCACCCCGACCCGTTCGGCGTCACCGTCGTGCTGATGGAAGAGGACGGCTACCGCATCAGCCTGACCGAAGCGTTCGCCCGCTGAGCCCGTGGCACGGGACTTCGACGACGACGCGCCCCGCCGCATCCAGGACGCGGACGACCTGATCAACGCCCGCAAGCGGGACGAAGCCGAACGGATTCGCGCCCGCCAGCGGGACGCCGACGAACGGATCTACGTGGTGACCACCAACCTCGTCATCGACGCCCAGGAGAAGCTCGCCCGGCGCCGGCGGCTGGACCGCATCTGGCGCGCCGGATGGGCGGTCAGCTGGCTGTCCTTACTCACCGCCGTCATCGGCACGGGCATCACCTGGCTCACCACGGGCGACCCGGCGCGGTTCGTCCTGGGCGACCTGATCTGCACCAGCCTGCTCCTGATGTCCCTGCTAGCGTTGGTCGGCGTGCACTTCGCCGGGCGGGGCCTGCCCACCCTCCAGCGCATCGAGGCCCAGCTCGCCTCCGCGCAGGAGTCCCTGTGGGCGCAAAAGGTCAAGAACAACCCGGACCTGGACGACCGGCGCAAGCTCTACCGCGAGGAAGTCACCACCGCGATCGAGCAGTACCAAGCCGACAGCCGCAAGTACCGGCGGATCCACAACGGCCTGCAGACCCTCATCATGATCGGCTCGGCCTCCACGACCACGATCGCGGCCCTGGACACCGGCAAGGAGCTGACCTGGCAGAGCGTCACCCTGACCGGGATCAGCTTCGCTATCACGGTGGCCGCGATGTTCACCGGCTACTACAAGTTCCGCGAGCGCAGCTACTTCCTCCAGCAGACCGCCGACGCCATCGAGGAGGAGGCCAACGCTGTGCGGCTCGGCATCGGCGCATACAGCGAGTACGGGCCCGGCCGGGAGGACGAGGCGCTGAAGCTGTTCACCCAGCGCGTCGAAGAGCACCGCAACGAACAGCGCCGCCGCCAGCAGCAGCTGGACCAGCCCGCCGACCAGGCTGCCCCGTCCAGCCAGCCGCCGGCAGCGTGACCCGCTCAGCCACGCAACTGCCGCCGGGTTCCCCCTCCACCCGACCGGGCAGGCGCCGCCACGGCTTGGCCCTGCGGCCCACGCCCCCAGGGAAGGAACAGGGCAAGCGACGTCAGGACCTGACCAAGGCCCGGGAGGATGTGCGGTAAGTCCTGGGGCCGTGCCTTCGCCACGACCGCACGGGCTACGACGGCGACCACGGTGAGCAGCACGACGATGACCGCGAGCGCGGCGAGCAGGACGTAGGCGGGCACCACAGAAGCAAGATCCATCATTGGAGACCTCCAGATACAGGGAAAGCCCCGGCGGTTGCCGGGGCCCTTGAACACGGGACGGGTGGGTGGGGAAGAAGGAGAACCCCCGTCCCGGGACGCGGGCACGGGGGCTTCGTGCGGTGGAACCAGCGAGGGATTTGGATGGGGCTATCGACCTCGCCGTAGTACTTGCACCGTCGTGAGGGAGCTCGGGCTCCACCTCGATCCGCCAGTGCCTCTTCATGCGGTTGTGGGGCGCCATGCTGGCAGTGCAGATGGCGCCCGATCAAACCGGCAGGTCACCGTCCCGCGTTCTCACGCGGGACGATGTGGGACGCCGAACTCGAGGTCGGTGAGCGTACCGAGCAGAGGCTTCGCAGCGTCGGCACGGGCATCGGGATCTCTGCACAAGGGGCCGCGCTCACTGTCGGGAGTGACCCAGATGCCGGCCCACCGCGGGTGGCGGTCGGTGATGGGTTTGCCGCAGTCCGCGCAGAGCACGGCTGGCACGTTGTGCTGGCGCAGGAGCCGGACAAGGGCGGTCGGCTTCAGTTCGGGGACGTGGTCGTAGTAGTCAAGCCAGTCGGACATGGTCTGGGAGGTGTTCCACGCGGCGGTATCGCGAGTGTCCTCCCAGGACGTGTCCGGGCCGACCGGGTGCAAAAGCCGCCATCCGAACACCGGCATGCCCGGGCCGTGCGGTTCCGGCTCCTCACGGAAGGACTGCAGAACAGCTGCGGTGTAGTCGGGGCGAACCTCGCGGATCTCAGCCTCCAGGACCGGCCGGACCGCCGTGTGAAGGTCATCCAGGGCGGCGAGCACCCCGGCCTCCATCGACTCCCGCCTCTGCTCCCCCGCCTGGTGCCAGGCGCACAGCAGGATCTCCTCAAGAGGACCACCGACGAAGACGGCCTGTTCGACGGCCGCGGTGCCGTCGGTGGCCACGAGGACACGGTGGCGCATCGTCGATCCGTCGATCTCGCCTGTCCACTCCACGCGCTCGCCGGCCTGCACGGCCTTCACCGCGTCAACGGGAGCGGAAAACCATTCGGCGAAGGCAACGAGCGGGTCGTTGCCCTCCTCCGGGTCGTCGTCCCAGTCCACCAGCTCCAGATCTGTGCGCTGGACTGGAGCGGTCCGAACTGAGGCTCGTTTCCGGGGGGCCTTACGGTCCTTCTTGCGCTTTTTCGGCATCCTCGTCGTCTCCTTCACCTTCTCGTGGCCTTCGATCCTTGCAGTCGGCAGCGGCCCTTACGCCTCGATCAGCCGACACGGCGAACGCAGCCCGCGCAGTTTCTGGTCACGCCGTGCGTTCCAGCTCCACCGCGACCGCTGCGCCCTTGAGTTGTCCCGCCGCAGTGCTGTCCTTCCGGGCCGCTCGCTCGGCACGGGCCCGGCGCAGCGCCAAGGAGCGGGTGGCCTCGGCTTCACGGCGGCCCTGGGCACGGACTGCTTCGATCGGGGTCGGCTGGTCTTCCGAGGACACCTCCGGCTCGGGGAACGCCCGGAGGCTCAGCGCCCTCATCGCCTTGGTCTGCCGCTCCACCGCCTCCGCGATCGACGGATCGATGCGGCTCGGAGGCGTGACGGCCTGGTGCGCGGCGAGTGCCTGGTGGAAACCGGGCGATGTCATCTCCCGCGTCTTCACCGGGGCCTTCGAGACGTCCGACGCGGCCGGGGCCTGCGAGGCGGGCCGGTCGGTCCGGGGCGCGGCGCCGACGGCCAGGACCCGGACGCTGCGCACGGCGTCGGTGCGGGCCGACTCGTTGGCCGCGGCGACGATGCGGGCGCTGATCAGCCGGAGCTGGGTGGCGTACGCGGGCGAATCCGGGCGCAGGTCCAGCTGCCCCGTTTCCGCGTGGAAGGCGACGGCGGCGACGTGTGCGGGCAGGTTCGGGGAGACGGCGGCTGCGATGGCCGGCCACTGGTCCAGGATGCTGCCGCCGGCGGCCGGGACGGCCCAGGCCCGGTCGGCCATCAGACCCTGGAGCACAGCGGCAAACCCGGCCGGCTCCCGGCCGTCGTGCCGGACAGGCGTGGTGCAGGTGCGGCGCTTCGCCTTCCGCGTGCTTCCCTCGCCTCGGGCCTTGGCGGCCTCACGTGCCTGGTGCAATGCGACCCGGGCCAGGTCGATGCCGGACAGCTCCGGGGCCGACTGCTCGCTGCTGTTGGTGTTCACGGTCTCGGTCATCACGGCCTCCTACCGGCGTCCGATGGTCATCAGCGAGCTGCTGCTCGCCAGCTTGCGAGCGCGCTGCACCAGGTCAGCGCCGAAGATGTGCACAGCAGCGGCCGGGCCGAGGGCGTCGTACGTGGTCATGACGAGGGTGGTGTCGCCCTGCATGAACTCGCCCCACCCCGTGGCCTGCATCTCCGCCAAGTCCTCCGGGCTCAGGTCTTCGACACCGCCCAGCTCGGGCAGTGCCTTGCCTTGGCCCGACGGCTGCGTCTGGGGCGCGAACGCCTCATCGACCATGCGGCGGACCGCCATGCTGCGTGGGGCCTGCCAGGCGCCCTCCCATTCCTGGTGACGAGCCGTCTCCGCGCGGCGGGATTCCCGGTACGCCTGGACGGCGCGCTCCCGGCCTTCCTCGGTCGGCCACAGAACCACCGCACCGGCCAGCCGCCCGGCGAGGAACCCCGACGGCCGGTGCACGGTGCCCGGGGCGTCGCCACAGTCCAGGAACGCGATCACCTGGTCCGCCGTCCAGCCCGTGTCCGAGACCTCCCGCAGGATCCAAGCGATCCGGGGCACCGAGGCCCGGCCCATCCACGGCACCCGACGGATCAGCTCCGAGGCCAGCTGGAAACGGCGCCCGACCGCGTTGAGCTTCCGGCGGCCGCGCTTGACCTTCTTCGGGGTGGGGGAATCGCTCTGCCCGCTTGCGAGCTTGCTCTCAGGGGGGAAGGAAGTAGTTCCCGCAGAAGAAACACTGCGGGAACTACCCCCCATTGGGGTGCAACGGACCTCATCCGAAACAGCCGTCACAGCACCCTGGTCAGTACCCCTCCGGGCACCCTTCGCCGGAGCCTTCGAGGACGACTTCGCCCGCCGCTTGCGCACCTTCCGGGCCGCCTTCTTCGCCAGCGCCGCCATCAGCTCCCGGCCGGCCTCCGCGATCCCGGTCATCCGCCGCCCAGTGCCCTCACCAGCCGTACGGACGCCCAGCGCCACGTCGAACTCCACCGGCACCATCCGCGCGAACTCCGACGCCTGCGCCGCCGCACCGCGGACCCGGGTGCCCCGCACGACGTACGCGAGCAGCCCGGCCTCCCGCAGCATCGCCAAGTGGTACTCCACCGAGCGCTCGGACAGGCCGGTGCGGCGCACCAGGTACTCGATCCCCGGACGGCACGGGAACAGCTGCGCGAGCTCCTGGGCGACGCGCACGGTCGTCGGCCCGAAGCTGCGCGGCCCGTGCGACCGGTGCCGCCGCGGCCTGTACAGCCCGGCCCCGGCGACCCAGTGGACCGCCTGCATCCAGGAGTAGCCCTCGCCCGCGACCCGGCCCGGTGACGTCGACAGCCACTGCGACGCCTCCGGAACGAACAGCACGGGCAGCACGGCGACCGCGTCGACGTCGTCGACCGACAGACGCGGGGCGGGCAGCATCACGGCGGCCGGCGCCGCCACGGCGCTCACCGGCCCGCCCGGACGCACGAGACAGAGATCATCCCGGCAGCCTTGCGCGGACCGCCTGTGGACAGAGGCCGGGAACCGGCAAGAGCGCCGATCCCTCCCGCCGGGCGGGCAACGACTTCCGATCGCGTCCCGCCCCACGGGACGGAGCCCCGGAGCACCGTGGCGGCCGGCGCCGTCAGGAGGACAGGGGTCCCTCTCTCGGTATAGGTGCGCCGGGCCGGGGTCGGTGTGACACTCCACCCCGAAGAATCTTCGTGATTAATGCCGTGAACAGGGCAAACAGGGTGTGCGAATCCCGTCACGCGGGAAGCGCGGGGGGCTCGAACCGGTGTGAATCGGGCACGGTCGAGCTGACAAAGTAACGTCAGGTCGGGCACTATGACGGGGACACCAACTTCCATATGCGAGTCGGACCGCCCCGCGCGAAACGGGAAGGGCCGGCGAGTGGATGCGGGTGGCAGCCCCCTCCGTGAGGAGCGGGCGCCGGACGAGAAGGGCCTCCTTGGTCCCTTGTCGGACGGGTAGTGCGGAACAGCCCTCGGGCTGGATGCGCGAGCGGCGATCTCCCTTCGGGGCGGTTGTTGTGTGGTCCTGACGGCCTGCGAAAGCCGCCGGAACCGGGTGCAGAAGCTCCTTTGCGAGAGGGGCGACTGCGGTAGTGCTGGTCCTTACGGACCGGTGTGTGAGATGAGCCAGCTCGATGAGCTGGAGCCCAGAACCGGGTGCGAACCGGAGACTGGGCAGCCGACACGGGTTACGAATCCGGTCGGCGAGACGGGCCGCGTGGCCACAGTGGATTGCGAGTCCACTGCTTGGCGCGCGGCCGGTGGCGGCTACGTCACCCCGACCCCCTTGATTCCGAGGCTGGCGTCGGCATGCCCTCATCCGGCTTCGCCGCCTCGGGATACCGCTCTGCAAGCCGCTTGAGCAGGTGCATGTAGGCATCGCGCTGCGGACGCCGGGGGTTGCTCTTTCCGAGCTCCCAACGCACTACGGCGAGACGCCGCACTCCTACCGCATCCGCGACGTCCTGCTGCGTGAGGTTCGCGGCGAGGCGTAGTTGAGCGCGCACGCGCGGCGGCGGTAGGACATCGTCCAGGCCGTCCAGCAGGGCATCGACCTGCTTCAACCGGTGCGGGTCGGACATAGCGCAGCCTCTCAAGATCGATCGATCTCTGAAACATACACTATTTGATCCCTGGCGGGGAGACGCCTTCACCGAGAGCGGCGTTGCGTTCGACGCCCGGTAGGGTCCGAGACCGTGCACCGACTTGCCCTTTTCGATCTGGACGGCACGCTGGCCGACCGGCAGTCGGCGTTCAGGGACGCCGTGACCGGCCTGTGCCGCACGCACTCCTTCACACCGGACATTGAGTACTGGCTGCGTACCGAGCTGGCCGACCGCGCGAACGCCGCCGACTTCACCCGGCTGCACGACATCTTCGACATGGCAGTGCCCGGCGCCCAGCTGTGGCAGGAGTACGTCGACCTCATGGCGGCCGCCGTCACCTGCCGACCCGAAGTCCTTGAGGGCCTGGCCCGTCTGCGCGCGGCCGCATGGACGATCGGCGTCATCACCAACGGGGCCGGCGACATCCAGCGCGCCAAACTCGCCGGGACCGGCCTCGCCTCCCTGGTCGACGGCGTCGCCGCCTCGGGCGACCTGGAGATCCGCAAGCCGGACCGGCGCCTCTTCGAACTCGGGGCCGCCCGTTGCGGCGTCAGCCTCGCGGACGGCGGCTGGATGGTCGGCGACCACCCGGCCGGAGACATCGGCGGCGGCCACCAGGCCGGCCTGCGCACCATCTGGCTGCGCGGCCGACACTGGCCCGACGGGCTCCCCGCCGCGCACCACGTCGTCGACGACGTTACCGACGCCATCACAATCCTGCTCAACGAGACGGAGTAGCACCGTGGACCAGCCGACCGTCGGCATCCTCCAGCCCGGCAGCATGGGCGCCGCCGTCGCCGCCTGCGCCGCGACCAACGCGGCCGCGGTTCTGTGGTGTGAGACCGGGCGCAGCACCGCGTCCGTGGAGCGCGCCACCCAGTTCGGGCTGACGCCCGTAGCCACGCTGTCCGAACTGCTGGACCGCAGCGACATCGTCATCAGCCTCTGCCCGCCGGCCGCTGCCGAGAACCTGGCCCGCGACGTTGCCAGGCGCCGCTTCGGCGGGGTGTACGTGGAGGCGAACGCCATCAGTCCCACGCGCGCGCAGCGGATCGCCGCGCTGCTCGAACCCGACGCGACCGTCGTGGACGGTGGTGTTGTCGGCTCCCCGCCGGTCGGCGGCAAGACGCCGACCTTGTACCTGTCCGGCCCGGCCGACGCGACCGAGCGCATCGAGGCGCTGTTCGCGGGCACCGCGGTCCGAACGGCGGTGCTGGGAAGGGAAATCGGGAAGGCATCCGCGCTGAAGCTGTCGTACGCCAGCTTCCAGAAGACGTCGCGAGTGCTGGTGGCGCTCGCCGTCGGCATGGCACGGGAGCACGGCGTCGACCAGGAGCTCATCAAGGTTGCCTCCCGGCGCACTGACTCGTACCTCTCCGAGCCGCAGTACGTTGCCAAGGCCGCGGCCCGCGCCTGGCGCTGGGGCCGGGAGTTGGAGGAAGCCGCCGACACCCTCGCGGCCGCTGGCCTTCCATCGGAGATGCTGCGCGCGGCCGCGTCCACGCTGGCACGGTGGAACGACGTCAAGGACGACGGCGAGCTCACGCTCACTGACGCCTTGGACCGACTCGCCCAGCCGTAGCCCGCGCTCATGCCGTCGCCGCTCCCGCCCGCTGCGCCAGCAGCTGGTCGATGAGCCGTGCAGCGTCCTGCGGAGACGCTGTCGTGGTGTCCACCGTCAGGTCCCAGGACAGGCCCGGGTGCGCGTCCAGGTCCTCGCGGGTCGCGTCCCACGCTGCCAGGCGTGCCGCGGTGTCGCTGTCGCCGCGCCCCGCCGACCGCTTCTCGGTCACCTCGCGCGGGCACCACAGCAGCACCACCGACCAGTCGGCCGGGTAGCCGTCGACCAACGCTCGGATGCCGTCGACCTGCCCGAGGTGCATTACGGGCACTCCGGCCGCGAACGCGGCGTCTACGCCGGGCCGGTCGATCGCGTACGTGTTGCCGTACCGGGCGTTCGCGTAGACGACGCCGCCCGCGGCCTCCAGCTCGCGCAGCTGCTCCGCTGTGCCCATCCGGTAGCCGACGGCCTTGCCCGTTCCGACCTTGAGCCGCGCGAACTGCGCGTACTTGGAATCCAGTTCGCTAAGCGCGGTGGTGACGGTGTCCTTGCCCGACGCCGGCGGGCCGTAGAGGATCACACCTTGCTTCTCCGTCATACGTACATCGCCCCCATCGCCTGCCGTGCCTGGTCCGCGAGCGTCACCGCGGTCCCCAGCCGGTTGTCGACGACCAGGTGCGGCACCGCCGGGCGCAGATCGAGGTCGATCGTGGCCATGTACTCGTCCCAGCGCTGGAGCTTCCACGCGTCCCGGGCCGCTGAGCGGAATCCGATGTACTCGCGCATCGACTCTTCGTCGCAGCGAACCCACACCGGGAAGACGTCGACACCCATCGAGCCTGCCCGGTTGGCCAGGCGCTGCATCCAGTCCGGGTCGGTCATTTCGGAGATGAACGGCGCGGTCAACACCGTGGAGATGCCGCACTTGATGTTGGCTATGGCCGACTGCATCAGGCAGTCGTACTCCACGGGCCGGACCTTCTCGCGGTAGAGCTCGGTGTGCCGGTCGTTCGCGTCACCGCCCAGCGCGACCAGGAGGCGCTCCACGAGCGGGCGGGTGAGCGGGTCCTTGTCGAGCAGAGGCCAGCCGGTGAGCTGAACGAAGAAGCGGGCGAGCTCGGTCTTACCGCTGCCAGCGAAACCGCCGACCAGAATGAGCACGGGACGATGGGGGTCGCCGCCCGTGTGCCGGCGCTTCCACGCGTCGATGATCCGTTGCTGCAAATCGAAGTGGTCGGCTTCATCAGAGCCCGGCGCGATGCGGTGAATGGCTCGCTCAACCGCCAAGACATGCGAACCGTTGAGGCGGTCGTCCATCGGCGTGAGCTTGAAGGACGTCTCCTCCCCCGGCAGGGCGGTGCGGAAGCCCAGGTCGGGCTCGGTGGCCCGGTACAGGAGGCAGTAAGCACGTCGGTAGTGGGGGCCGGGATAGACCTCGCCCTGCTCGTGCTGCCAGAGAGTCTGTGGATTCGCTGCTGGGATGCCCTTGAGCTTGGCCTGCTCAGCGACTTCACGGAGGCGCTCACCGGCCTTCTCCAGGGTCAGCCCGTGAGCCTCGCGCTGCTCGCGCAGCTTGTCCGGACGCCAGCCCGCTCGGTGCTTCCCCACCCTGTGGCCCTCCGTGATCGTCATGGCCGTGAGCCTAGAGCCAGGCCCACAAATCCCATGTGTACGTAGATGTTGAAAACCCGTGAACACGGGTGTGCACGAGCTTCGACAAGGCTTTGTGATGTTGCGTTTCGGCGCTCGCGAGTGTGATGGCCCCCACAAGACGATCAGTCATGAGGGGGCTCAAGATGGGCGAGTTGGGGCGCTCAGGCATCGAACGCGTACTCCAGCACGTATGCCGCGCTGTCCATGGTCATCTCGTTCACTTCGACGGCCTCAAGCTCAGCGTCGAAGGCCGTGCGGCACAGCTTGATGACGGGGCGCTCCAGGGGCATGGCCAGTCCTTCGGCCTCCTCAGCGACGGGCAGCCGGCATCGGATCTCTTCGCGGAAGTGAGCGGGCGCGTGCCCGATCTCAGCGAGCCGGGCGTACGTGCCGCCGTCGCCGGTGTCCACGCGCATGATCGCTGTGCCTTCGGCCAGGCCAAGAGGCAGGTACGAGGTCGCGAGCATGACGGGCCTGTCGTCCAGCGCGAAGCGTCGGGACCGAGCGCAGACGAGTTCGTTCTCGGCCACGTCCAGCATCCGGGCGATGTGCGGTGGCGCGGCCACGGTGTCCACGCGGACGTCGATCGTGACCGGGCGCTCCTCGTCAGCGGACCAGATGGACTTGCCAGCGCCCCACTGCTCGCGTGCGAGTCGTTGGATGCCGTGACGTCGGATCGGGCGGAACTCGATGACCCGAGCGCCGGCACCCTTCTTCGTCTCCACCAGGCCCTCGATCCGAAGGATCTTCAGCGCCTGGCGGGCGGTAAGCACAGCGACCTCGTACTGGGCGGCAAGCGCGCTCTCGCCCGGCAGCCGATCACCGGGACCGTACTCGCCGGACTCGATCGCCGCCTTCAGGTCGTCGGCAATCCGCTGGTACTTGGGCCGCTGTTTGCCCATGTCACTCGCCATTCGTCTCCCTACCTCGTTAGCGATCCTACGGCCGCTGGCTATCGAGGAACCGGCAAGGGCGCCCCGATGTGTGGGGGAGCCGCCGGAAGAGCGTACCTCGTTAACGTACTTCTTGACATCGCTAACGAGGGCAGGTCTACTGAAGGCGCATCGAACCTCGCTAACGAGGTGAGGGCGGGGGTGCCGAAGAGGTGCTGCTTCGCCCTGCCCACTCGCCATCGGGACGCCTCCCGAGCCCAGCACGTCCGAGAGGAGCACCACTCCATGAACGTCACCCGCTGCCCCGCCGCCAGCCTCGTCACCGAGTACTTCGACTCCGAGACGCACGCGCTGCTGGACGAGCTGGACGTTGAGCTTCCCGGGTTCGGCGACATCGACCTGGACGTGGCGTTCGGTACGCCGCTGGAGATGTACGAGGCCGGCGAACTGGACCACGAGCGGTGGGCGGGCGTGGACATGGCCGTGACGCTGGACGCTCTCTACGCCCGCTACGCCCGGATGGACGCCGCCCGCGACATCGTCCGCGCCGACCCGGCCATCACCGCCCGGGTTCGCGAGCGGCTGGTCGACGTGCTCCTCCCCTACGCCGCGCAGCTGCGCACCGCGGCGCCGGCCGCCGCGCCCCTCCCGATCGCGGCCTGACCCTCCCCTGCACCACCTGCCGGGTCTTCGGACCCGGCTCCCCCACTCGGAACCGCCCTCGGGCGGCGCCGGGTGAGGGAGCCGGACTCGGTTCCCCGATAGCACCAACGCTCCGAGCGAAGCCCGCCATTGCGGGGGGTGGGTCTCGGGAGTGGCCGCTCCTTGAGAACTCCATAGCGTGATCCACCACAGAGCAGGACCGACCGTGACCGCACCGGTCGGAGTGAGTGGAGACCCGTCGTGAGGCGCCATCACACCTGGTGGTGGCAGTCGGCACGCATGGATCCGTCGGGCGCCCTGTTCGGGGCGGTCTGGAGGGGTAAGGCCCGCCAGGCGCTCATTACTGACGGGGAGTGCGGAGGGCCGGCATCCCCACGACGCTAAAGAACCACGCGGCAGACATTCACTCCCGAACCCTCAGCTTCCGGGTCGCTGAGGCGAGGAGTCCGCGTGCAGACCTGGAGGGGCACCCCGTCTCCCTGCACCACAAGACGGGCGCGCGCGGCGGCAGAGGCCGCGCATATCGCTTGCAGCCCTGCGCTGCCCGCCGTTCACCGCTTCGCCCCTTGAGGCCGGGCCGGTGGCCGGCGGAGTGCGCAGGACGCACTGCCCCGCTGCTTGGCGGGGCCCCGTACGCGACGAACCCCCAGGGAGTGCAGCCCTGGGGGTTCTCGTCGCAGGTCACCCTTCCGAGAGGACGACCCGCATGCAATACAGCATGACACCCGAGCAGGCCCGGCAGTCCCGCCGGGCCGTACTCCAGACCGCGGTCGATGCCACCGCCGTGTGCACCACCCTCCTCGACCCGGACGCGTTTTTCCGCGCGGACGGCGAGCAACAGATCACCTGGCAGGCCCGCCGTGCAGAGGCGATCCGTGTGTGCACCGGATGCCCGGTGCGGGCAGCGTGCGAGGAACTCGCGCTCCGTGATGGCGACGGTCGGGCCGACGCCGACGAAATGGTCCGCGGCGGACTGACCGGCCCCGAACTCGCCGCCGTCCGCACCCGCCAGGCCGACCGCCTGGCGGCCGCAGCCGACGCCGACCGCGACACCGAGGGCAAGCAGCTGGACGACCTGACCGCCGAACTTCAGCGGACCGTCCTCAAGAACCCCGACAGGGCCGGCGGCCACCGGGGGAGCCAGGCGCAGGCCGCGCAGAACACGCAGGTGCGGCTCCTGGCGGGCCAGATCCACGTGATCCGTACCGCCCGCCGGGCCCGCGCCGGATGGAGGACCGCAGCATGATCCCCACCATCACCACCCGGCCCCGCACCGACGAAGAGATCGGCCCCCGCCAGCCCGGCGCGATCTACCAGAACGTCGACGGGCGTTTCGAGGTCCTCGCGCTGGTCACCAACCCGCACGAGGCGGCGAAGCTGCTGCGCCGCGACAGCGCCCGGTGGGCGGTCATCGTCCGCGACACCCTCCGCCCCGACGGGCAGCCGTTCGCGGTCGGCTCGGTCTGGACGACGTCCGACTACCTGATCCGGCCCGCCAGGACGGCGTACGCCCCGGCGGCCTGACGATCCGCCACGGTCCCTCTCCCACCCCACCAGAGCTGGAAGGGGGTGCGAGACGGGCCGTGGCTGGCCGTCCGGCCGGCCAACAGGGCGACAGCCCCGGAACTCTGACCTTCCGGGGCTGTCCGGTCAACGGAAGTCGGAGAACCCCCTTGACCACAGCGATCATGACACGGTCCGCGGCCCGTACGACAGAGGCCACAGCCAATCCCGAGTATGCACGCGGCCGACGCGGCCGGCACCCCGGTGCCTGCCCCGCTACCGCGCACCGTCAGCTCGGTGACCTCCTGGCGCGTATGGCGCGCGAGGCCGACACCCGGATCCCGGACGGTCGGCGGGCACGCCGCACGCTCCAGGAGATGATGCCCGGCTACCAGCGGCAGCCGCTGCTGACGCTGCACCGTCCGGTAATGGCCGACGACGCATGCCCGCTGTGCGGCCGGTGGAACTGCCCGGGCAGCGACTGCCCGCCCCCCGGCATCCTGCCCGCCGCGACGTCGACCGCAGCGCCCGCCCCGGCGACCGCCTCCGGCGGCGGCCAGTGCAGCCAGTGCGGCGGCTGGTTCGAGGGTTGGTCCGGCGGCGTCTGCGACGCCTGCCGCTGACCGGATGCCACACCTCATACAAGCGGCCCGCGCAGCGCAGCACCGCGCGGCGCGGGCCGCCACCGTCATCGGCACCACGCACCCGCTGACCCGCCTGCTGCTCGCGGCCGCCGCTGTGGCGGCCGCGGCGGCGTGGGAGGCAGGACACCGCGTCGCTGACCTTCACCACCCGACCCGCCAGCACCATGAGAGATGAGAACGTGCCTGACGATCTGTACCAGCGCTACCAGGCAGCGCACCGCACCCACCAGGCGCACATCCGCACTTGCACCCGCTGCACCGACACCGCCCGCTGTCCCGACGGACAGCGGCTGTTCGAGGCCTTCGCTCGGCTGCAAGACGCCTACCTCGCCCGCCAGCGCGACCAGCGCCGCCGCTGAGCCACCCCGCTCAGCCGACATCGCCGCCTCTGTCGGTTGCCTGACCCGCCCGTCCCGGCCCCGCACACGCGCGGCGGCCGGTACGGGCGCGGTCCAGGGGAGCCAACAGCGCCGCAGCTCCACCCCCTTCACTCGACTCCTTCTCGGAGGCCTCCATGACTGCCCGCCTGCCGAACGCCCTGTGCACCCACACGCCGCGCTGCCCGTCGGCTGCCAGTCCCGACCACGCGGCCGCCCACGCCGTGGCCGGCCACCCGGAGCAGGGCTGGAGCCTGCTGTGCAACGGCGTCCTGGTCTTCGAGGACACCGGCGAGCTGCTCCCCGACGGCCAGGTCTTCGTCCCGCACCGGCCCCTCACGGTCGCGGCCTGACGGCTGCCTGATCCGCCCGCACCGACCGCCGAACCCTGGCGGCTGGTGCGGGCGGTGAAGGGGAGCCGTCAGACCGGACCGACAGTCGAGAGCTGACTTCGCGCCCGCCTGGTGGGAGTCGCACCCAGTTTCGCGCCCGCCCCGTGACGCTTCGCGAGACCGGCCGCCCGCCCACCGGGCCGCCGGCCTTTTCGTGCGCCCGGAGCGGGTAGGGCCGGTTCCAGTTTCGTGATCAACCGACCGCACCGACCGCCGCTTCGGGAACGCGCCGCCGCGTTTCGGGAGCGGCCCCTGCCGTTTCGCGCACGCCCTGAATGACCCCCTCTGGAGGCCCTCATGACGATCACCGACTGGCCGCGCACCGCGGCCGAACCCGACCCCGACACGGCTTCACCGGCCGCCGCTTCGGGAACGCGCAAGCCGGTTTCGCGGACGCTCGGCACTGTTTCGGGTGCGCCGGAGTTCGTTTCGGAGACAGGAAGCGGAACCGGAACGAAGCCCTCACCGAGGAGGCTGACCGGCACCCAGAAGTGGACAGCCGGAGCGATCGTCGTGGCCGCGCTCGCCCTTGCGGGCATCGGCCTGTACCTGTCCTTCGAGCACGTCGCGGGCTTCGCCTTCACCGAGCTCCGCTTCGGCACGATGGGCAAGGGCCAACTGTTCGCGGTCGGCGTCGACACCGGCATCATGGTGATGATCGCGGTCGACCTGCTGATGGCCTGGCTCAAGCGCCCCATCAGCTGGATCCGCTACCCGGTGTGGCTGCTGACGGCCGCGACCGTCGTCCTCAACGCCGCGTCCGGCGCCCCGGAGGGCGCCTGGAGGCTGCTGGACTACGTCGCTGCCGGCGCCCACGGCGTCGTCCCGGTCCTCTTCATCACCGTGGTGGAGTTGGGCCGCACCGCCATCGATCGCGTTGTCCGACCTGAGCAGGAGGAACGGGACTCGATCCCGTGGCTGCGGTGGATCCTCGCCCCGGTCGCGACGGCCCGGATCTTCCGCCGGATGCGGCTGTGGGGCGTCACCTCCTACCCGGAGATGATCCACCGCGACCAGCAGCTCATCGCGTACGAGCAGTGGCTCAAGCGCAAGTACAAGGGCGACATCTCCAAGGCGTCCGAGGATGAGCTGCTGCCGATGAAGATGGCGCCGTACGGCTACACCGTCGACCAGGCCCTGGCCATGCCCGATGAACAGGAGCAGGCAGCTCAGGAGCGTGCGGAGGAAGCCGAGCGCCGCCGCCTGGACGCGGAGACGCGCAGCGAGGTCGCCAAGGCGGAGTCCGACGCCGAGCGGCTGCGCGCCAAGGGCAAGGTGGAGCTGGTCCAGGCGGAGGTCGACGGCCAGACGGGTCAGGCCCGGGCCCACGCCCGAGCCCAGGTCAGCGCCGCAGAGCGGGCCGCCGCGCTGGAGAAGGAGGCCCTGGACAACGCGGTGGTCGCCGAAGCCCGAGCCCGTGAGGCGGAGGCGGAGCGCAAGGAGGCCGACGAGCACGAGGCCAAGGCCGCCGCCGATCTCCGGGCGGCGGAACTGGAGCGGCAGGCAGCCGAGAAGCGGAAGGAAGCTGCGGAGGCCGACCGGGTCGCCGTGGCGGAGGCTCAGGCGGTTGAGACCCGGACCGTCGCCGAAGCCCGCGAGGCCGCTGCCGAAGCGGACCGGCGTGCTGCCGAAACGGAGAGGGCCGCTGCCGAAACGCGTCGGGCCGCCGCCGAAGCCGACCGCAAGAAGGCTGAGGAGGAGCGCCTCCATGGGGTCGCTCTCGCCGACGCCGCGCGCGCCAAGCAGGAGGCCGCCGAAGCCGAGCGGGCTGCTGCCGAAACGCGTCGGGCCGCTGCCGAAACTGAGCAGCGCGCGGTCGAAGCCGAGGACGTCGCGAAGCTCAAGCCGCGCGAGCGGGCGGTCCGCCGGGTCGCCCGGATGATCCTCGTGGCCGGCGGGGACGCCGACCGGCTGCCGCTGGCCGACATCCAGCACGAGCTGGCGGTCACCTCGCCCGGCACGGCCTCGGAGTACCGCCAGGAGGCAGCCGAGCTGCTCGCTGGCGGCTACCGCCCCTGATCCACCGTCCGGCACACACCAGTGAGGGCCAGCCCATCGGAAGTGGGCTGGCCCTCGCTGCGACTGCCGGAAGCAGTCACAGCCCCCACAAGTACACCAGGAGGGAATCCCCGCCGTGAACAGCGAAAACGACCCGAACTACTCCCCTCTGCGCGACGTCGCACAGAGCCCGGAGGCAACCGCCCGGTACCTGGCCGACGTTCAGCGGGTCCTGCTGGACATCGGCAAGAACCTGGAGACCCTCTCCATCGAGACCCGCGTGCACCTGCGCGAGACGCACGTGGAGGGCGACCGCTGGTACCACGCCAGGCTGCGGGCGATGCCCGTGGAAAAGGCCCTCGGGCAGGTTCTCAAGAACCTGAACAACCTCACCGAGGGCCTGGAAAAGAGCGCCTATAAGCGCCGTGCCCACGATGAGGCCGTGGTGAATACAGCCAAGGACCGGAAGGAAAAGGAGCTGGAAAGGCAGCGGAAGAAGAACCCGCCGACCCTCCAGGCCGCGCCCAATCCGCCCCAGCAGGGTGCGCAGGGCCAGAATTCCGGGTATGGTGGTCCCACGTCGATTTACGACCTCGGTAAGAGGGAGTCGGCGTGACGCGCCCCCTCAGCAGCGCCGAACGCTCCATTCAAGGGCGGAACAGCTGGCTGCAGGACGAAGAGCGCAAGGCGATCGAAAGTCGCGGGGAAGTCGGCCGGATGGAATTCTGGCTCCGCGTTACTCGGTCCGAAATCACGAGGGAAATCAAGGCCGGACGCGGCGATGTCATTGCCGCTTTCACGTTGGTCTGCCGCCTCTTCAAGTTGGTCCTGGAGAAGCGGCAGGCGGGCGACCCGCGGCTGTTCGACCACCTCATGCAGTACGCGGACACCGTCCTGAAGCAGCACGGCCCGCGTAGCTGAGCGTCACCCACGAAGGCCCCGCCGGGCTCCGGCGGGGCCTCGCGCGCGTAAAGCGTGCACACGTGCACGTGCACGCGCGTGCACACGAGACCCCACTGTCTGTCAAGTCCCCTGGAAGGGAGGTGCCCGTGTCCGACGACCCCGACGACACCGGCGGCGGAACCCTGGTCCACGGCCCGTGGAGCGGCGATTCCACGTACTCGCTGCCGCCGACCCCGGATTTCATCGACACCATTCCGCCGCCGGAAGACATTCCGGCCGCTCCCCCGGAGACTCCGGAGGAGACGACGATGGAACTGCCGCCGATTCCGGCCGCTCCGGACCCGGCAACGGCGCTGCGTTCCGACGGAATTACCGCACCGGAAACCGATGAAGACGAAGGCGAATACGAGGAAGGCGAATACGAACAGCCTCGCTCTCTCGCTGACCGTCTCGGTGACTGGTTGGAATTCCGGCTGGAAATGGCGCGGGCCAACCATGAAAGCGAAGCGCCTTTCCGTGAGGCTGAAATAGCACGGAAGGCGGCGCTGCTGGAGGGCCACACCGCGCAGGAAGTCGCGATGATGGAGCAGAACGGAAAGCTCCATGCCGCGATGATGAAAGCGAAGGGCGACAAGGCGGCGGCGCGCGGAAAGGCGGATGCCGACCGCACGAAGTCGTCCTCCTCCGGCCTGGGTGCGGACAAGGGCCGCTCGAAGGCCGGCGGCGGGGGCGGGTCCTCGCGCGGCGGGGGCGGCGCCGGGCCGAACCGGTCCGGGGCCTCGCGCGGCTCCAACTCCGGCGGCCCCGGAGGCCGTTCGGGGAACGGATCGACCGGGGGCGGCGGAGGCGGCAAGGGCGGCACGAAGGGCTCCCAGTCGGGCTCTGGCGGCCGCGCAGCCGGTTCCGGGCGCGCCGGTCCGTCCGGGGGGTCGAAAGGCTCTCAGACGGGCTCTGGCAGCTCCGGCCGGAACGGCAACTCCCGTGGTGACGGCGCCAGTCAGGCATCCGGCGCCCGTGCCGAGCGGGCCCGCGGCCGCCAGGAGCGCGCCGGGGCCCGGCAGGCCGGGCGGCAGGAGCGGCGCACCGCCGGGCACGCCGCCGGTGTCGCGGACCGGACCAAGGACCGCGACCAGGCCCGCGCCCAGAAGCAGCAGGCGTGGGAGGACCGCTGGGCCAAGAAGGCGGAGCGGGCGGAGGCACGGAAGGCGAAGCGGGAAGCCGCGGCGTCGGCCGACCCCGGCCGCACCACGCTGGGCAAGGCCATCAGTGAGGAAGCCCAGCGCCGCTTCGACAAGCGCCGCGCCGACATGAAGGCCGCCGCGGACGCGAAGGACGCCAAGGCGGCCGGCACCGAGAAGGTGAACCTGACCAAGGACAAGGACTCCAAGGCCAAGGGCACCGACGGCAAGGACGCCAAGACCGCCAAGGACGCCTCCGACGGGGCCTCCAGTGCCACGAAGGACGGCAAGGCGGGTGATACGCCGGGCACCGACTCAACGGCCGGCGACGGGGCGTCTGACGGTGCGAAGAAGCGGCGGCGGTTCCGGCGCTGGCGCACCGGCGGCACGGGCCGGGCCGGACGACGCGGACGTACCCGCCGCACCGGTCGCACCGGCCGGACAGGGCGCGGTCGTACGGGTCGTACCGGTCGGCGCGGCCGTCCGGCGGACAGCCCGTTCGGCGCGGAGGACCCCACCCCGACGGTGGAGTGGCCCGACCGTCCCACCCGCCCGCCGCGCACCGACGCCAAGGGCGAGGACGACATCGTCGAGGCCGACATCGTCCCCGACGGCCCGGCGGCCGTCACGACCGGCGTGCGGGGCCTGCCGCCCGCACCGGAGCGGCACACCGCACGGCCCGGCACCAGCCGACCGACCAGCACGGAAGGGAACAGCGTGAGCAGCTCGCAGGTCAGCAGGCCGTCCGGCGCGGGTGGCCTCGGCGCCCAGCACCGCACGGACATCACGTTCGACGACTACCTGATGGAGATGGCGAACATCGCCATCCAGGCCGCCTCCGACCAGGAGCGGGCCGAAGCCCTCGCGGAGGCCCTGGACAAGGTCGCCGACGCCCTGCGGGACATGGCCACCGACCTGATCGGCGACCACAACGTCACCACCGAGGTCACCGAGCTCATCTCGGACCTGGCCGACGCCGCGGCCCGCATGAAGCAGCAGGCCGAACGGTGCGCGACCGAGTGCGGGCTGGCCCTGGAGGCCGCCAAGCTCGCGGCCTCGATGGTCGCCCGCGTGTACGGCCAGGACATGGCCGCCAAGGAAGACGCGGGCCTGAAGTACGTCTCCGCCGCCGCCCACCACGACTAGGAACAGGGAGGAAACCCGCTGATGAGCAGCGATCTCGCACCCCGCCCCAGCAGCGCGGCGCCCGCCGTGGCCGACGGCGACAACCGCTACAAGGCCGTCCAGGCCAAGCTCGACACCCTCGGCCAGGCGCTCGATGACGCAGGGCTCGGCCTCGAGGAGCTCATGCGCAGCATCAAGAAGAACGCCAAGCGCGCTGAGGACGCGGCCCGCGACGTCGCCAACGCCGACCTCGACCCGAAGTTCGTGGAGCTGACCAGCAACGTCGGCGTCGCCCTCGGGGGCGCCGGGGTGCAGGTCAAGAAGCTGCACGACACCGCGCAGGAGACCGCCGACCTCACCTACGAGACCAAGCACACCCACTCGAAGCTGTACGGCGCGCTGGACGACATCCGCTCCAACCGGCGCGAGAAGACGCCCCGCCCCGGGTTCTTCAACCGCTGACCCGCTCCCCCAACCCACCCTCGCCACGGGCGGCCCCGCACCACGCGGGGCCGCCCGTGCCCGTTCCCGAAGGAGAACCGGTGACTACGCCGCGCAGTGTCGCGCTCGAACGCCTCGCCTACACCCTCGCCGCGCCCGTGCTGGCCGTGGCCCCGAACCTCTACCCCGACAGCCCCGTCAACCAGGTCGTGCAGCTGGCCGGCGCGGCCGGGATCGGCGGCTGGGTGCTGGCTGCCAAGAGCGGTGAGCCCGGCGCCGGACGCAAGATCCTGCGCTGGTCCCCGCTGGTCCTGGCCGCCGCCGTCGACGTCGCCGCCGGGCACACCACCGGCTTTGGTTCGTACGGGATGGACTGGCTGCTCGCCGCCGGATGGGCGGCGGCCGGCTACCTCGTGATGCCCTTCTCCCGGCATACCCGCCGCCGTCACCGTCCCCCCGTCGCGGCGCCGGCCCCGCAGCTGGCACCCGCCGAAGCCCCCGAGCCGTCCCCGGTCGTGCAGGACGACGGAGCCGACCTCCTCACCCGCGACGCGCGGGTGCTGTGGGAGCAGGCCGGGATGCCCGGCCGCACCCACATCGTCAAGGCCACCCGGCACCACGGCATGCAGCACGACATGACGATCCTGCTGCGCGCCTCGGAGACCGGGCGCCCGATCACCGGCCTCACCGAGGCTGCGGTCGCCGCGCCGTTCGGCGTGCACTCCAGCGACGTCGTCCTGGCGGAGGTCGCCATCCAGCCCGGCCGCCAGGGCGGCCCCGGCTGGATGGAGGCCCTCATCACCCCCGACGCCAACCAGCGCCGCCGCAAGGCCCCCACCGACCAGGAGCGCTGGGTGGACAAGGTCGGCTCGCCCAAGGGCGGTGCCCCCGGCTCCGAGCTGGTCCACAAGACCCGCGACGACGAACGCGGGGTCACGTTCTACCGGGCCAAGATGGCCGACTCCACCGAGACTCCGCGCATCGACCTCGCCAAGGTCTGCCGCGGACTGAAGCTGCCCGAGGACGACTCCTGCGTGTTCGTCCTCGTTGACGGCAGCGAGTTCCTGATCAGCGTGTTCGACTCCCCGCCGCTGTCGCAGATCTTCCGGGCGACCCGCGAGCTGCTCACCCCGGACGCCAAGGGCATGTACGTGTGCGGGTACACCATCACCGGCCAGCCGGTGAAGACGATGGTGTACCAGCACGACAAGAACGCCCCGGCGCACGGCCTGACCCTCGGGGTCAGCCGGTCCGGCAAGACGCAGTTCTTCGCGATCCACATGGCCGCGCAGTCCCTGGACGGGGAGGTCGTGTGGCTGGGCACCGTCCGCAAGGACGAGAAGACGAGCGTGCTCGGTCGGTACATCGACCGGCAGGGCTCGAACGCGCTGTGGATGGCCCGCTCGCTGCGGGCGGGGAAGGCGCTGTGCGAGATCAGGGCGGAGATGCCCTGGCCGCACGACGGCCAGCCGCACGACTACAAGCCGGGTGACCCGCGCTGCCCGTACCGGCAGCTCAACGTCTACGGCGATGAGTTCATGACCGCGGCGCAGGACGCGGACTTCGGCGAGTTCATCCAGAAGGACGGCGAGGATCTCACGGTCACCGGCCTGAAGTACGGGATCGGCTTCAACCCGGCCGGGCAGTCGCCGTTCGCGCACAACGGGTTCTCCACGGAGATGAAGGACAACCTGCGCCAGAACTCGAGGCCGGTCATCTTCAACATGGGTTCGCCCGGCGCCACCCGCAAGGCGGCGGAGGGCACCATGGAGAACGCCTACGACGTGCCGACCATCCCGGCCCGCTACTCCCGCACCGAGGGTTCCGCGATCGAGCGGGCCATGCGCGGCGAGGCCGACCCGGAGAACGGCGTCAGCACCGGCGGCGTCGCGGTCATCGTCCTCGACAACGGCCGCGCCGTCCTGATGCGGTCGCTGTACGCGGACTTCGACACCGACCTCTCCGAGCTGTTCCCCGACGAGGTCAACCGGCTCACCGACCACGAGATCGCGGAGCTGGAGAAGCGCGGCCTGTGGTTCGACTGGAACGAGCCCGTCAGGCCCGGCGAGTTCTGGCCCGAGCCCGACGAGGACGACGAGGGCGAGGGCCGCTCCCGCCGGCGCGGCGGCGGAGGCGGCAAGGGTGGCGGGCGCGGCTCCAAGGGCGGCGGCCGCCGCTCCGAGCAGGTCGCCTCTCCCCGCCAGGCGCTGGAGGCCATCAAGAGCCTCACCGACGCCTGATCACACCCACCCATCCCCGGGGCCGGCCCGCCCGAGCACGGCCGGCCCCACCCCACCTCTCGTGAAGGAGCACCATCACCGTGGCCCTGTCCATCTCCGCCGCTGTGCTGCTGGGCATCATCGTCTTCGTCCTGGTCAAGGGCGGCTACGTCCGGATCGGCTCCGCGCTGGCCTGCACGCTGTTCGGCTTCACTCTCGCCGCGACCGGCCTGGCCCCGACCATCAACAGTGGCCTGGTCTCGCTCGCCGGACTGGTCTCCAGCTTCTGACTACGCCTCGGTCCACGGCGGGTCGGGCGTGTAGTTGAGGCCGTCGCAGAAGCGGCAGTCCCACTCCGAGGGGATCTCCCACTTGTCGACCCAGAAGCCGACCTGCCTGCCGACGAAGTAGTTGTCCCCGCCGCACCACCCGCACTCGAAGACGAACTCCACCCGATTCCCTCCACCGCGCCTGTCGGATCGAGGATGCCCGGGGCGCCGGTGCGGTGACTACCCACCTATCAGCCTCAACTCACCTGCGGCACAACGCCGAAGGGCGCCGCCGGACACGACTCCGGCGACGCCCTTCGCCGTTGCGCGCGGCCACTCCCCCACGCGCCCTCCCAGCCGTCACGGCCAGGAGGGCGCGCCCCTTCCCGCGTGATCGGAGAACCCCGATGGACCCCCTGAACACCACCCAGTCCGGCATGCCCGAGTCCGAGGCCGCGGCCGAAGCCCGCCGTCTGCTCGATGAGTGGGCGGGCAAGCCCGTGCGCCACCACCCCACCTCGTTCCGCGACGACACCGAGCCGCCGGCCTTCGGCTCCACCCCGCCCGTGCGGCAGGAGGACCACCGGATCGTCCCGGCCTGGGCGGCCGGGATCGCGGTGGCCTCCATCGGCGTGGGCGCCGGGGTCACCGGCATCGGCTGCGGTGCCTGGCTCGTGCTCCAGGGCCTGTCCTCGGTCACGTTGAACGGCGTCCTGATGGTCACCCTGCCCTTCGCGGGCATCGCGATGGTCGCCACCGCCATCGGCGGCGCGATCAGCAAGGCCCGCGCAGCCGTCACCAAGAACGTCTACGAGGGTCCGGTCACCCACCACACCGAGATCCACAACAACAGCACCACGCGCGGCGCGTTCTTCGCCCGCACCCGCAACGAGATCCGCTGACCGGCTCCGGCCAGCCCGCACCGCCCACACACCGATCCCCTTCGCCGAAGGAGCAGCTACGCCATGCCCAACAACGACAAGCCGGTCAACGGCCAGGAGAACCCGTCCTTCCTCGACGTGCTCAACCAGTTGCCGCCCGTGCCGCCGGCCCCCGAACTGGACGGCAAGCCCGGCACCCGGCGGCTCGCGCGGCTGCGCGCCGCGTGGAAGGAGTCGTGGGAGGAGGGCGGCTTCCTCTACCAGCGGTGGGAGGAGGTCTTCCAGGCCCGGCACGCCAGCTGGCACGAGGTCGCCAACTGGATCAAGGCCGCCGCGCTGTTCGGCGGGCTCAGCCTCATCGTGCTGATGCTGGACGCCGCCGGCGACATCGCCTCCGCCACGCTCAAGGGCCTGTCCGCCGTACCGGCGTCCGGCGCCGCTGACGGCAGCGGCCTGTGGGGAACGGTCGACCACCCCGTCCGCGTGTTCCTCGCCGACCAGGCCGCGCACCTCGCCGTCGCCCCGGCCGCCCTGTACGCGTTCTGGCAGCTGACCGGGCTGGTCGGCCTGGTCGGCGGGTTCTTCGGCAACGCCGGAGCACGCATCGCCTGGCTGCTGTTCGGCCTCGGCAGCCTCGCCATGATCTGGTCCACCGCCCCGGCCGGAGGCCGCGCCGCCGCCACCGGGCTCGCCGCCCTCATGTGGGCGCTGGCCAGCATGTTCGCCCTGCGCGGCCTGACGCTTCGGCCCGTCGTCCACAACCACCCGCCGCAGTACCAGTTCAACCCCGCGCTCCACTTGCACGCCACGATCCCCGCCCCGACCCCGGCGGGCGACGACCTCGGTCCCGACAACGTCCACCCGCTCCAGCGCTGACCGGCCCCGCCCCGTCCACACCACTACCGCGCACGAAGGGAACCTGATGAAGCCGCAGATGGAGGACACCGAGTTCTGGGTCGGCACCTTCCACGGGAGCCACGACGACACCACGGCCACGGTCACCGCGACCCGCGACGACACCCGCACCGAGCCGTACGTCTGGACGTGCACGTGCGGCGCGTCCCGCTCCTTCCCCACCGAGGACGGCGTGTGGCCCACCGCCTGGCGCCACACCCACCCGACCCGCTTCGACCGGCTGCGGTCGTGGGCCGCCCGCCGATTCCGCACCGCCCGCTGACCTGACGCCCTGCCTGGCCCTCGCCCGTCCCGCACCCCGGGGCCGGGCGAGGACCGGACAGGCCGCCCGGCCGCACGCTGCGTCCCGCCGACACCAGCACGACGTCGGCGGGGCGCAGCGCTGTCCGCTCGACGACTGGAGGAGATCACTCGTGCTCATCCCCCGCCCGCGCCGCCGGATCGGCCGGCCCCGCCCGCAGCGCCCCGGCCCCCGCCACCCGCAGCGTCCCCACCGGCTCTCCGGCTCCTGGAGCAGGTGATGGCCCGGACGCGACGGAAGCGGCGCCGCGAGATCAAGCGCGTGCCCCGCGCTGACGCAACCCTGCCGGAGCACGACCGCAGCGCTTGCCCAGCTGGGCTGCTCACCCGGCGTCAGTTACGGGAGAAGGGGCTGAGCCCCGGCGGGCACGACCCGGTCGCCGTCCTGCGCTGCAAGGCGTGTTCCTTCCGACCCGGCCAGTCGTGCATCCATCCCACCCGGGCCTGGCTCTACAGCGTGGAGCTCGCCCGCCCGAAGCGCACGCCGACGCTCGCGCAGGAAGAGGCGCTGGACCGGGCGATGGCCGCGAGGCAGACCTGCCCGTGCTGCCGCCGGCGCTACTACTTCTGCCAGTACCGCTGCGCACCCAGGGCTGCTGTGACCCCTGCAACAAGGGCTACGAGCCCACCCCCGGTACCTACATCGATCCCCCGGCCAAGCACTTGCTTGCCGCCTGACCCGAGAGGACAACCGCCCATGAGCATCACGATCACGAACACGTACGGCACCGCGCACAACGTCAGCGAGACCAACCCGGCCCACGTCACGAGCTGCGACTACTACCGGCTGCCCCTCGTCGGCACCATCGCCCCCGGCAACCCCGGCTACGAGGACATGGTCGAGATGCTGAAGGACAACGGCCACGACACCCGCCCCGAGGGGTATGGGCTGATCTTCCTGGAGTCCGAGGAGTTCAGCGCGACGTACTTCGGGTCGATCGAGCAGATCGAGAACTACAAGCGCGAGAACATCGACGGCAAGGCGACCTTCGACGCCTCACAGGGCGTCATGTACGCACGGTGGCCCCACGGCAAGGGCTGGGACGACTTCCTCCCCCGCGTCTTCTGGAACGTGAAGGCGCGCGGTGCGATCGCGGACGGCGTCGGCCTCGTCACCGCCTTCGCGCACACCGAGACCCCGGGCGCCGAGGTCATCGTCTACGAGTTCGAAGGCACGTGGCTCCCCGGCGGCAAGCCGGAGCAGATGGTCACCTACCACTGCACCGCCTGCCACACGGACACGTTCAACGACGGCGGGCACGTGCACGAGAACACCGGACCCGACCGCCGCCGCTGGGCCGCCCGCCAGGCCCGCCAGCACATCATCAGCGCCGCCCGGCACGGCGTCGGCGACAAGAACAGCGCCTGCCGCCCCAACAACGGCGAGATGCTGCGCGTCGTGAACGCGGTCGCCCGCGACATATGGGGCACCACGGGCAACGCCCTTCCGGACACCGACGACGCGTACTGCGCCACCAAGGGCCCCTGCTCGATCATCCGCGAACTCCGCGCCGACGTCCGCCCGCCCGTCTACCGCGCCTGACTGCCCGCGACCTGACCAGCGCTCTCCGTGCCGCCCCGCCAGCCCTTCCGGCTGCGCGGGGCCGTGCGGTGTCCGCCCTGTCAGCAGAGACCAGGCGACCGGCCCACCCCTGGAGGCCACCGTGCCCCTCACCCGCCGCTCCCTGATGGACTCTCCTGGCGCGGCGCCTACAGCACCACCACCGAGGTCGACGCGCTGCTCACCGAGCAGACCGAGACCGCGTACACCGCCGCAGCCGACCACGCCGCGCTCGCCACCGCGAAGAACACGGACGCCCTGGCCGTGCAGCCCGGCGTCTTGGACACCCGCGGCCGGATCCTCGCCGACGTCCTCTACCTCGAAGGCGTCCTGACCGGGGCCCGCAACCGCGGCCTGCCGAGCGAGGTCATCGAGCGCTTGGAGAACGTCGTCGACCACGACCACGAGGTGACCGTGCTGCTCGCCGCCGCCGTCCGCTCCACCGCCGCCGCCCACGAGAGCAGCGGCCACTGAGACGCCCGGGACGGCAGCTGGTGTGCGGCCCGGCCGTCCCGGAGCCACCCAAGGGCGGCCCGCATCACCACGCGGGCCGCCCCGCTCACGTCACGACGAGGAGAACCCCGCGCATGACAGCATCCACGGCCCCTTCCTCCATCATCGATAAGAACCTAGACACGGCCTGCGTCTCGGTCGCCAGCGAGATCGGACGCACGGACGGCAAGGCGTCCTTACTGCTCGCCTTCAATGGCGCCGCCCTCGCCGGGCTTGCGTCCGTCGCCGACAAGAATCTGCCGCCTGTGACCAAGGCCGTCGGCTCGCTCGCCGTCCTCGCACTGGGCGCGGCCGCCGTACTGTTGCTCCTAGTCGTCCGGCCCCGTCTGAAAGGGGACGACCGGGCGTCCTTCCCGTACTGGGCGCGCCTGGACGACGACGAGATCCGGGCCTGCATGGACGGCGACACCCGAGCCGCGCGCATCCGGGTCCTGTCCGCCCTCGCCATGAGGAAGTTCACTCACCTGCGGCGAGCGGTCGACCTGACACTCGCAGCCCTGGCCCTCCTCGCACTGGCTGCCGCGGGGCTGGCGCTGTGACGACGGCCCCGGTGACCCGCACCCGCCTGGACCGCGTCCGCGCTTCGGTCGGTATCGCCGCCCTGGCCCTCCAGCAGATCGAGGACGACCTCAGCGCCGACGACGTCGACCAGGAGGAGCTCGCTGCGATCCTGCGTGAGCTCATCGAGGACACCGACCCGCCCGGCGGCTTCATCCCGGCCCTGGCGCAGCTGCTCACCGCCGCCGCGCGCCGTGCCGAGCAGATCGAGCCCGACCGCGACGGCGACGCTTCCTGCCCCCTGCACGAAGCCTCCGCCTTGATCACCGACGACGCCAGGCAGCGCCTCATCTGGGCTGCCCGCGCCCTTCACCCGCAAGGAGAATCCACATGACCGAGCTGATCTACCCGGAGATGCACGAGCACAGCGTGGTGGTCCTCATCGGCCCGTCCGGCGCCGGGAAGTCCACGATCGCGCACACCTGGCCCGCCTCGCAGGTCCTGTCCCTGGACGCGCTGCGCGAGACCGTCAGCGACGACGCGGGCGACCAGGACGCGACCGGCGACGCGGTCGCCGCCCTGCACCTGCTCCTGGAGGCGAGGATGCGCCGCCGCCGGTTCACGATCGTCGACGCCACCAACGTCACCGAGGCGGCCAGGCGTCCGCTGGTCGCCGCCGCCAAGCGGCACAACATGCTGCCGATCGCCGTCATGGTCGCCACCCCCGGCAGCGTCTGCATCGAGCGCCAGGGCCCGCGGCCGGCCAACCGCACGGTCCCCGACGCCACGGTCATCAAGCAGCGCAAGGACATGGTCGACTCGCACCGGACCCTCAAGGCGGAGGGCTTCGCCGAGATCGTCTTCGTCGACAGCCTCTACCGGCTGCTGCCGTTCCTGGAGCGCCTGAGCCAGGCCCGGCAAGCCGACCTCGGCCTGGACGGTGGCGACGGCCTCGGTGACCTGAACCTCGTGGCCCGGATGTTCGGCGAGGCGATCCTGCCGCTGTGGCAGTGGAAGCCTGGCTCGAACGTCGCCGGCGGCGACCGCGTCGCGGAGATCCGCCTCGGTCAGCAGTACCTCACTCTCGCCCTGCGCACCGACGTGGACGGCGAGGGCGACGTCGGCTTCGACGTGATGGTGCCGTGCCCGCACGACGACGAATGCGACGGCTACGCGTGGGTGCCCGCCTACAGCGTCACCTGCCTGTTCCGCGCGCTCAACGGCGACCTGGACGACGACGAGGACATCGTCTGCACCGTCCACGGCCCGAACAACGGCGACGACCAGGACGACGACCTCGAAGGCCGCGCTGACCTCGAAGAGCAGGCCCTCGAAGCGATCCGGGGCTGACGGACCCTCCGTGCTGCCCCCGGCCCCGGCCCACCGCCGGGGCCGGGGCGGTCGCGGTGGTCCCTCAACCACCGCGATCACGAGAGGAGATGGACGTCATGACCCTGCCCTACTTCGAGGTCGACGTCCCCATACGGAGCACCGAGGCCCCCGGCCTGGAAGGCGTGCACGTCTTCACCGGCCAGGCCGACAGCCGCAGCGCCGCCGTGAAGGCCGCGCACGAGGTCTACGACGCGGCACGCGCCGCGGCGGAGGCCGGACTCGAGATTCCCCACGGGCGCCCGGACGGCTGGGGCGCCTGCGGATACCGGCCTGGCTGGGAGCTCGACTGGCCCGCCGCGAAGGCCGGCCCCTGGAGGAGCCCGTACAGCTGGCTCAACTCCAAGACCTTCGAGCTGTAGCTCTGCCCCGGGACGGCCGCCATCGGCCTGGTAACCACGTCGGCCGCCCCGGGCCCCCAACCCGTACGAGACGAGAGGGAGATCCTCAGTATGGACTCCGTCCTGCACACGACGGGCCGGTTCGGCCCGCGCACCCTCCTGATCACCGCCGCAGCCGTCCCGCTGACCGGCTGGGCCATCCACGCGACCGTGCTGCTCAAGCAGAGTGCCGCCAAGGACAAGGACCCGCTGACCGGGCTGCTGCGCCGCGACGCCTACACCGCCCGCGCCCGCCGCATCCTCGCCCGGCACGGCGACAGCACGACCGTGGTCATGGTCGACGCCGACCACTTCAAGCAGATCAACGACACGGCCGGACACCCGGGCGGGGACGCCGTACTCGCCGCGTTCGGCGCCCGGCTCACCGCCTGGGCGGGCCCGCGCGCCGCCGCCGGCCGCCTCGGAGGCGATGAGTTCGCGGTCGTCCTGGAGCTGCCCGCCGACCGTCGCGAGCAGCGCCTCGCGCAGCTGGTCCGCATGCTGCACACCCCGGTCACCCTGGACGACGGCCGCACCATCGACGTCGCCGCCTCGGTCGGCGCCGCAGCCCCCGACATCCTCGGCACCCGCGACCTGACCGGCCTGCAGAGGGCCGCCGACAGCGCGCTGTACGACGGCAAGCACTCCGGCCGCGCGGTACTCGCCACTTCCACGCACACCACGGTCCCGTCCATCAACGGGCGCCGGGCGGGCAGGCCGGGCACGGCCGTGTGGGGGCGGGCCGCATGAGCACCGCGACCCTGCCCGAGGGCGACTGGATCCGGGGCATCAGCATCCGGCAGCCGTACGCGGCCTGCATCCTCGCCGGGGCCAAGACGGTGGAGAACCGGCCCGGCCGGTGGCGGACCGGCTGGGTGCTGCTGCACACGAGCAAGACCGTCGACCGGCCCGCCCTGCGGATTCCACTGATCGGCCGCACGATCCGCGACCGCCAGCTGGTCACCGGCGCCGTGGTCGGCGTCGCCCGGATCACCGACTGCCACCAGGACCCCGAGGGTGCGCCGCTCTGCTCGCCGTGGGGGCACCCGGGCGCCTGGCACCTGGTGCTCGACGACGTCCAGGAGCTCCCCCTGCCCGTCCCCGCGCGCGGGCAGGTCGTGCCGTGGAAGCCGACGTCGGACCTGCTGGGGCGCGTGTTCCAGCAGCTGCCCGCCTTCCGGCCGTGACCCGCAGGGGGACGCACGAAGGAGAAGCCGCCGTTCGAGCCGGGCCTGATCCCGGCTCCCGGCGAGCTTCTCGTCTGGCGCGACGGGCCAGCACTTTGACCGCTGGCCGGACCTCCCCTGCACGCTGTGCGGCCAGCCCACGCCCATGCGCTCCCACTCCGGCGAGCCCGTGCACAAGGCATGCGCGGAGGACTGGATCACCGCCAACCCCGTTGAGGCCCGCCTCGGGCGGTTCGCCTCCGACCTCGCGCCGAAGCCCAAATCCAAGTCCAAGGGCCAAGGCGACCACGCACTGACCTCCACCTGGAGGAACCCATGAGCAGCACCGACCGCGACGTCGACCACGCCCTCGCCTACCCGGAGCCGCCGGCCTCGCCGCTGTGGTATCGCGCTGGTGCGAAGGCCCGGCCGCTCACCCCTGCAGAACAGCGGCGCAACCGCGAGCTGCTGGTCCTCGCGCAGAAGCGCCCGACCCGACCCCGCTCCCCTCGCTCCACCAAGCCCCTGGCGGAGGCCAGCTGATGCACCCCCAGACGCACCTCGCCATAGACGGCTACGTCGACGCGATTCCGGCCCCCGGCGCCGGCTGGGGCACCGCGACGTTCGACCTGATCCTCTCCCCCGTCGACGCGGACACCATCGCGCCCGATGCCCCCGACACTGTCTACGCCTGCACCACCGCCGACCCGCGCATCGCCGACGTGCTCCTGCGCGAGATCCAGCCCGGCGACCTGCTGCGCGTCACCGGCATCGTCGTCCAGCCCGACGACCCCACGGCCCCGGCCCGCTTCACCGTCGACGCCCTGGAGGTCCTCAAGGCCGCCCCGGCCCCCGTGCTCTACGACCTCGTGCTGGAGCGCTGGGGCACCTACGTGGCGGTCTTCGACGCCGACCGCGACCAGGTCCCGGTCTTCACCGTGTCCGGCCGGTGGGTCGGCGAGGCCGCCAACCCCGACGCGATCAGCGACCTGATCGACGCCTACGAGGAAGGCGACCCGCGATGACGACCGCCCCCCCCACGCAGCGCACCATCCTCGAATGGTTCCCCGTCGGCCACCCCCGCGGCTCCTGGCCCGCCGACGAATACGCCGCCGCCCAGCGAGCCCAGGGCACCACGGACGGCCGGGTCGCGATGGACCTGGCCACCGACCAGTTCCTGGTCATCACCGAGACCACCAAGTAGCACCCGACGCCACCGAGCGCCGCCCGCCCCTTCCGGCCGGGCGGCGCTCCGGCGTCTCCACCCCTTCGAGCCTGGAGGCCCTCGTGCCCGACGTGTTCATCGACTCCTTCGGCGCCCGCTGGCAGGACCCGCCGCCGCCCCGCTACCGCGCCGCCGTCCTCGGCATCAACCTCACCAACGCCCTGCTGAACCCGCCCGACGACCCGGCCCTCGCCGACATCATCGCCCGCCAGACCGGACAGGACGCGGGCGTACGCGACTACGTCCTGAACACCCCCGGCGCGGCCCGCATCATCAACGACGCCGTGCACGAACTCACCGCGCTGCGCGCCGCCACGCAAGGCCGCCCCGTCCAACTCCTGGTGAACTGCTGGTACGGACGCCACCGCGCACCCGCAATCGCCAACGCCATCGGGAACCGGATGCAGGAGACCGGCGCCCAGGTGCAGGTCACCCACCACCACATCAACCGGCCGCCAGTCCCCCGCAAGCACCCGCGCCCCGACTGCCCGTTCTGCCGGATCATCCACGACGGCGCCCCGGCCACGATCGTCCACGAGTGGAGCGACGCCCTCGCGATCGTGCCCCGCAGCGGCGGCTGCACCGACGGCCACCTCCTGGTCCTGCCCCGCGGCCACGTCGCCGACTTCACGACCGACCCCGTCGTCTCCGCCACCGTGCAACTGCGCGCCGCCGAACTCGCCGCGCAGATCGGCGGCCAGTGGAACTACCTCACCTCCTGTGGCCCGGATGCCACGCAGACCGTGTTCCACCTGCACGGCCACCTTGTGCCCCGCACCGCCGGCGACGGCCTCGCCCTGCCCTGGACCCACCCGACCCGCGAACAGGAGCCCGCCCGATGAAGCGCCCCTTCTTCCGCCGCTGCGGACACGCCCCCGGCGCCCTCTCCCCCGAGGACCAAGCCGTCGTCGACCAGTTCCGCGCGATGTTCACCGCCCTGCGCAACCCTGAGCCCTGGGCGCCCGGTAGCGCCCGGGACATCGCTGTGCGCGTCGGCCCGTTCGTGGAACGCGCGCACACCCGGCCCGGCGACGACCACGGCCCCGACATGATCGCCGCCGCCCTGGTCCATCCCGACACCCCGCACGCCGGCGACTACCTCCACGGCCGCCATCGCCGACCCGTATGAGGCCGACGCCGTGGTGCTCCTGGCCGCCGCCGTCGCGGGGGTGAGCGCGTGACCGCCCCGGCCCTGTAAGAGATCGAGACCAGCGAGGGCGACGACGGCACCATGTAATCCCGTGACGTCCGCACCATTCAGCGCCCGCGATGGGGGCGAGTGGCCACGGACCCAGGTGTCGAGCCGCGACCGCGAGGTCGAAGTCGAGCACCTTCACGTCCATCTGCCACGCGTCTTCAAGGCGTCCGGCAGCACCCGCACCGCGGCTGCGCGATGATCCGTCGCTGCGGCAACGGGCTTGGCGCCCTCACTTCCGAAGACCAGGCGGCCGTCAACGTGTTCCGCGATGCTCGCCGCTCTCTGCTCACCGGAGCCCTGGACCCCGGGCCACACCCAGGACATCGCCATCCCGGTCGGTCCGTTCAGGCACGCCCTCGCGAACGCCTCGGCATGGCGTCCAACTGGGCCGTCGCGCGTTGAAGAAGCGTGGTTAGACGAGACTGCGTCCGCCGTTCGGAGGCGCACCCGAGCGTGCTTCCAATGTCTCGCTCCGAACTTGAGGCGGTGATTACGCCGTAATCATCTGCGGCGGCGGTCGACACGCGTACGCGAGGCTCCGCGCGCCATCCATGTGTGCCCGGGGGAGGGAGGTGATTACGGCGTAATCACCACGCGAAGCGTGGCATGGCGACTGACAGAGCAAGAAGCACTCCTAACTAACGTGTCGATGCTCCAAAAGATCAAGGACGTTAGTATGGTGTCCCCCATGAGTTCGCCAGCCACTTCCAGCGACCGCGAGAAGGTCGTCTCCAAGCTGCCGGGATGGCTCCGGCAGAACCTCAAAGTCAGGGCCGCACAGCACGGCATCGAGATCCAGAGCGCCGTCGAACAGGGCATCAGGGACTGGTGCAACCTGGCCTCCGCCACGGCAACCATCGACACTTCCGGTGCCGACTCCTTCTCCACCTTCCTGCCTCCCGGTCAGTGGGAGGAGTTCAGGCAAACTGCCGCCGACCGACGGGTCTCGCTCATCCAGGGCCTTGCCCAGTCCATCCAACTGTGGCTCGACGCCAACCCCGCTCCGCACGTCGCCCGCCCTGAGATCACTCGCCGCATCATTGTCTGCAACCAGAAAGGCGGCGTAGGCAAGACCGCCATCACCGCCGGCCTCGGAGAGGCACTCGCCGAGAACCCCAATACCCTGCACCCCGTCCGGGTCGCCAAGGCACTCACCAAGGCTCTCAAGGCGAGTGAGACACACGCCGACGATGCCGATCCAGAAGAAAACCCCCTCGACATCGAGAACCTTCCGGGGCCAGGCCTGCACGTGCTGCTCGTGGACTTCGACCCCCAGTGCCACCTCACCAACCAGCTCGGCGCCACTCCCCTGCCGCTCAACGGCGACAGCCTCACCAACCACATGGCGGGCGACCCCAAGGGAGAACTCCGTGACCTCGTCGTCTCCATCGACGACGACGCCTTCGGCGGAAGACTCCACCTCCTGCCCGCCTGCAACGACGCTTTTCTGCTCGACGTCCGCCTGTCCGCGGTGCGTGCCCGGGAGGCCGCGCTGGAGAGGGCTCTTGCGCCGCTCGAAGATGATTACGACGTAATCATCGTCGACTGCCCTCCCAGCCTCGGCCTCAGCATGGACGCTGCTGCGTACTACGGTCGGCGCCGTGAGAGTGAAAAGCCCGGCCAGTCCGGCGCACTGATCGTGGTTCAGGCCGAAGACAGCTCCGCAGACGCCTACGAACTGCTCACCACGCAGATCGGCGACCTGCGCAGCGACCTCCAACTCGACATCGACTACCTCGGCATCGTGGTCAACCTCTACGACTCGCGCCGCGGTTACATCGCCACCTCCTCCCTGCAGGGGTGGGTCGACATAAAGGATCCGAGGGTCGTCGGCCTTATCGGAGACCTCAAGGAACAGAAGGAAGCGGTCCGAGTGAAGCAGCCCCTGCTGTCCTATGCGCCTAAATCACAGCAGGCGATCGGAATGCGTGCACTTGCCCGGGAGGTGCTGTGAGCAAGGCCGATCAGCTGGGCGCCGGCCGTTTCGGCGGAGCAGTGCGGCCTGTCAGCTCGCGCCGCCAGGCCGTCGCCGCTGCCACCGGAGTCCCAACCGAAGGCATGGCCCCGCCAACGAAGCTTTCACCGAGCCGTATCAGTCTCAACCCAGACAATCCCCGCTCCAGCCTCGGAGACCTCACCGACTTGGCTGGCAGCCTGAAGACTCACGGTCAGAAGCAAGCGATCACGGTCATGAACCGTGACGCCTACATCAAAGCCAATCCTGAACGCGAAGCCGACCTCGAACCGGATACAACGTACGTCGTCATCGATGGCAGCAGCCGACTCGCCGCAGCGCGTGATGTCGACCTGGACACCATTGCCGTCATGGTCAGCGACGACCAGGGATCCACATCCGAAGAACTACTCGAATCCGCTCTCGTCGCCAACATCCACCGCCAAGACCTGGAAGAACTTGACGAAGCGCGAGCCCTGCAACGGCTACTGGCCATCCACGGCAGCCAGAGGGCCCTGGCCAAGCGGCTTCACCGCTCTCAAGGCTGGGTGTCGCAACGACTGGCCCTGCTGAACCTCTCGCCCGAACTCCAGGCCCGCATCGGCGAAGAGCCCATTGACCTGCTGCGCGCTGTGGGCAACAAGCCAGCTGAGCAGCAGGCGACGGCACTCAAAGAACTCAAGGAAGAGCGGGTCCGCAAGGAGGCCGAGAAGCAGGAACGCAACCGGAAGAAGCCTGGAAAGGGCGCCGGGTCTGTCGTACAGGATGTCGGGAAGCCGGACGGCTATTACGGCGTAATAGGAGACGGCGCGACGAGCGAGTCGTCCTCCAGTGCCCCGGCAGAAGAGTCCGCTGGCGATCGAGCACTCCAGCAGTCGGTACCGGAGCCGCGGTCTGACACGGCGCCTCCGCGCAAGGATGACGATGCCGCAGGCGAGGAACGGCCAGTCCGCAAGGTGCCGTACAACGAGCCCGGCAGCCTGGCGATGCTTTTGGACCGGAACGTGAAGAGCGATGACGACTTCTTCGACCTGTTGAAGTTTCTGAGCAGGAAGGCGCTGGAGCGGGATCCGGCCCGGCTCGGCGAACTGGCACAAGCCTTTGCCGAGGAAGCCGCCGCCCGCGTCGACTGAATCGGACACCGCCCTCTCGCATCCTTCAGGGGCCTGGCCTCCCGAACTTGGGAGACCAGGCCCCTGCTGCTCACACCACAGCATGTGCCTGCTACCGGCCGGGGTACCGACGAGGGACGCGAGCTGCGTGCGGCCGCCCTTTTGGGGCTTGTCGCTGCCAGGACTGCGGCCAACTCATCCCGCTTGGTGAGCCAGTCGGTTCCGCCCGCTCGGATCGCATTGCCCAGGCCGTGCACGATCGGGTCATCAGCGGCACCGGGGCGGCGGGCCGGGCGCGGTGGAAGTGTCTGAGCAGGTTCGGCAGCCTGCTGGCGGCGATGTTGCTCTTGGCGTGCCAGGAATACAGAGGCAGGAACCACGTCCGGATCGCTCTTGGAACACTGCGGTGAAGCGGTAGCGCCGGTAGTCGGCCGCAGCTTCCGGCAGCGTGTCGTACGGGATGTGCCCTACCAGGCCGTGCTGTGCCCGCTGACCCGCACCCGCACGAAGTCCCCGTATGAGCGGGCCGCCTTGCCGCCGGTGCGCTGACCGCCCGGGTCCGCGCGGTACGACGCTCGGACCGCCTGGACTCCCGGACCCGGCCGCACACCGTCGCCGCGCCCGCCGCCCTTCCCGCGGCCGTCCCGTACGGGACCGGAAGGCGAGCCGCAGCCAGGGGCAGACGACCGACGTCGCCACGGTGGAGCAGACCCGCCGCACGTTCGCCGCCGCCAAGATGGCCGCCAAGCTCCAGGACGGCATCCGGGACCGCGCCGTCGCCCACGGCCCCCGAGCACAGCCCGCTCCGGCGACGTCCCCGCCGCCGCACACCCATCAGCCGGCGCCCAGCCAGCGCCGGACCGGACCATAGGAGGGTTGCGTGAGCACACCGGAAGAACCCAGCCTCGAGGACGCCCACGCCCGCGCACGCGCAGCCGCCCCGGAGCGGTCCGCCGTGCTCGACGAGCCTCCGCCATGGGAGCCGATCTGGAAGCGGCCCCGGACACCGAAGAACGACCGGGACAAGAAGCGGGAGCTGCGCAAGCAGCGCAGGCGGCTCCAGGACGCCGGTCGCTGCCGCTTCGTCGCCGGGCAGTCCCGCTGGCCCCGGTCCCGGCAGAACCGCATCGGCAACGCGGCCGCGCGCCGCGACGCGCGCGCCCTGTCCCGGGTGCGGCACTCCACCACCTGGCTGCGTCTGGCCCGGCGCGCACCGTCGGTCAGTCGCGTCCCGCCGGAAGATCACCCAACCACAAAGCCCCCTCGACTTGCACGTTTCAAGACCGGTTGAGAGACGGCTTCCCACGCAACAGCACTGGTTGGCTGTCACGCAAGGGCGTCGAGCCATGCGTCGCCGGACGGCGGGACGAAGAAATATCCGCCCCCGACGGTGAGGGTGTATTTGGCCATGGCCTCGCCCTGCAGCCGGTGCTGCACAGTCTCGAAGCCTTTCTCCAGATCACGTTGGAAACAAGAGAAGATCAGGCCCTGGTCGTCGGCGCCGCGGTGGTAGTTGTAACCGCGTCGAACCAGGGGCGGGGGATGGCGCCGGTCCGGGGCGGCTCTGCGGACATGGGCATCGAGTGGTGTGGTCTTGCCGTGCGGATCGGCGGCAAATACGGGCTGCTCGCTGCTGGGGGTGCCGTCCAACCACCGGCCGTTTCTGCGACGCCCCATGATGCGTTCTTGCTCGTGGACCGTGTCGCGGTCCCAGAAGTCGGTTGCCAGCCGGATGATGCGTATCACCTGGTAGCTGCCTCCCACCGCCCAGGCTGGCTCACTCTGATCGGCCGTGATGACCGCGCGTTCGGTGACTCTGGCAGAAGTAGTGGGATTGCCGTATCCCTCGGTGAAGTGGAACGGGTTACGGGCCAGCCCTCTGCCCTCCTCTGTGCGATTCTCGGGGCGCGTACCCTCCATGCGCCAGCGCACTTGCCACTGAGGCAATGCCCGCAGCGTCCGCTGCGCGGTCTCCCGCACGATACGGGTTGAGGTCCCGGTGATCTGAAGCAGGAGATCCCCGTGCGACTGGGACGGATCCAACACGTCGCCAGTAAACGATGGCATTTGCTTGAGGTGGCGTGGCCTGGCTGCCCGCGGAGGCAGTGCGCTGTCACCCAGAGCCAGCCAGGCGGCGACCTTTTCACCGTCTATCGCCTCGACAGCACGGTATGCAGCACGGAGCGACCTATCGTGGCGGTCTTCACCCGCAACGAGGTCAAGGGCCATCACCCGCGTGTACGGCAACGGGGCTGAGCCGCGCAGATGGGCGGGTGCCGGGTTCTGGTAGGAAGTGTCACCGCCCAGGGCAGCGACAGCGGCAAGCCCACCCGTGGCGACACCGGCAACGGCGAACGAGGCGCGCAGGACGTTTCGCCTGCCTGTCATTTCCACTGTGCGACCTCACCGAACAAGCCTGGAACACCGCATTCGTGCCAGATGAGCAGGGCACGCAGCCGATTACCAAGTCGCTGATCGAATCGGGCCCGCTGGGGCATCACCGTTCCGCGCCCTTGCTCCACTGACGGGCATCAGCCCGCCGCATCAGGCCCTCTGCTGCTGGACCAGCAAGGAACGGATGTACGAGCCGGACATAATCGGCTTGCTCCAGCAGGGACTTTTTTAGCTGTTTCAGATTGCGGGCGCTGTAGGAGACCCTTCCCCGCAGCTCCACGACCCCGGCAGCAAGAGCTAGGTCTTCGATGGATGCAGTGAATGCCATGGATTCCGTTTCAGTGCTGGCGCTGCACCCTACAGCGCCATCCGTGAAATCGAGCCCGATTTGGTACTCAATACCACCACCTCGATACGCAGAGACCGGCATGCGCTGCTCATTTTCAGCCGGGCCAGTCAGCCTCAGGGAGCTTGCCGTTTCCGCGTAGGCTGCCTGCACCTCTTCGAAGAAGACCTTCGCCGATGGAACCATTCGTGCCTCTCATCTTGGAAAGCTCGCCAGCAGCCTAGTCGCTACTCTCGAAACTTCTCCGAGTCGCGGCGAGATTGCTAATCGCATCAGAAAGAGCCCGCCTTAGTGTATCTTCTTCGGAATCAAAGGCTCCTACCTTCCCGCCGGATGTCTCGTATGCGGCGATATACGACGCCCAGGCCTCGTAAACATGGTGGAGTTGTTTGTTTGTTGTTAGTGACAAGATCGCTAGCTGCTTCGGTGAAGCAATTTTCTTTTTGGCCTCCGAACCGAACCAGATGCTGAAGCGAGCACTCTCGCTCAGTAGCTGACCCACCAGTTCGATGAGGTCATTCCCCAGCGTCTTACTCGATAGCATCCTGATCGGTAGGTCAACTCGAATCATTCCTGTTGGAACTAGCAATTCTGCAGGTGGAGACCATCCGGATGGAATTTCATCCATCCACTCCCAGCCATCTGGCAAGGGCATTAATCTCCTCCGTGTTCGCCGAGAGCCATCGCCGCCGCTATCCGTGTTGCCGAAGCAGCCACTTCGTAATCTCGTAGCTTCCCTCTTCTATGGGTATCCCCCCTACTCCACCCTGCTTCAGTACCTCCGCGCAGTAGGTGATGCAGCTCCTGGTCGCTTCATCATAGGCACCCAAATCCTGCCCGAGTGTCACATCTTGGTAGGACCTTGCACGGCTCGCGTTCGGGAGAGGAATACGAACGTCGAGCCTGAAGCTGGAGAGATTTCCAACGTATTTCTGAGCAACTGCACGTGTTCCGGGTACGCCAGCCTGCTCAGTGTGAAGAACATCGGCGCCGTGCCGCACCGTAATCGATGCATGTCCTGCCTTGCGATCAAGGTGCACAATCGCTTCGCCGGCATTGCCGCCACAGTTATGAACCAAGACTGGTGTGGTGCCCGCCAGCACATAGTACGTGTGCAGGTCGTCGACGGTGAGGTTGTAGACCGAGGTGGCCTGGGTGCGGTGTCGAATCGCGGTGATCTGTACCCAGGTGCCGGCGCTGGTCTGCACCCACTGTCCAGACGCGAGGTTGCCGGCCTTGACCCATTGGTGGAGTTGGGGGACCCAGAAGGGGTGGCCGTCGGTGGCGGTGACCGTGTCGGTCTTGGTTCCGGTGGGTCCGTCGGTGTCGAGGGTGATGTCGACGAGTTGTTTGTCGCCGTCTCCCTTGATCAGTGCGGTGACTTCGCGGGGTCCTGTTTCCCCAGTCTCGGGGTCGGTGGCGATGACCGTGTCGCCGATCTCGACATCCTTGATGGGCTTGCGGGTGCCGTCGGCCATCAGGACGGTGGTGTCGCCGGTGAAGCTGTTGGGCAGGGCGCAGCTGCCGAGTTTGGAGCCGAGCCTTCCCTGAAGCATGGCGCCGAGGCCTTCGCCGAGCATGCCGGACAGGCAGCCGATGGCGGCGGACTGGCCGACCTGGCCCCAGTTGACCTTGCGGCCCGACAGGCGCTGGGTGAGCCAGTTCAGGCCGCCGTCCATGAGACCGCCGACAACACACGCGGCGATCATGGGGTTGTTGCCGGTGGGGTCGGTGTAGGTGGTGGGGGAGGACAGGGCGTACTGGTAGAGGTTGGTGCCGCCGGCGAATCCGGAGGGGTCCTGGGAGATGAACCGGCCGGTCTGCGGGTCGTAGTAGCGATCGCGGTAGTAGAGCAGGCCGGTGCCGTCGTTCTCACGGCCGGTGAAGGTGTACGGGTTCGACGAGGTGCTGCCGGAGGCGGTGGGGGTGCCGTTCGGGTCGTAGGCGTAGGTTGTCGCAACGGTGCCGTCGGTGTTGGCCAGGCCGATTACGCTGCCGAGGGCGTCGGTCAGGTAGACCTGCGTCGTGCCGCCCTCGGTACGGGTGAGGAACTCGTCCAGGCCCGAGGTGGCCACGGTGGCCGTGGTCGCTCCCGAACCGTCCTGCTCCACCAGCGGGTTGGACCCGTCGGCGAGAGATCGGCTGGTGGAGCCGCCGATGGTCTTCGAGACGCGTCCGCCGAGCGGGTTGTAGCCGAACGTCGAGGCGGTGCCTGCCTTGGTCAGGCCGGTCAGCTGCCCGCGGGCGTTCCAGGTGTAGCTACGCAGGCCGTCGCCGGTGAGCTGGCCGTCCGGGTTGTAGGTGAAAGTGCGGCCGTCGTAGCTGGTGATGCGGTTGTCCTTGCCGAACCGTGTCCCGTTTTCGGCGGCGGGCAGGGCCACCTTTGCCAGCGAGCCGGTCAGTCCGGTCTGCAGGGCTCGCTCGTCCCGGGTGTAGGTCAGGTCCCCGATCGCCTTGGGGGTCTGTCAAACGAGCGGTGTAACCAGGGTGGTTGGGGTTACTGACGGGCTGCGGAGAGTCGGCCGTCGAAGGTGATGTCGAAGGCGTTCAGG